>NZ_JAMQOL010000052.1:0-155100 GCF_023717965.1 Paractinoplanes hotanensis
TCGGTTGGTGAACTGATCATTGAGGCAACGCACAGGAACCACACCCGCAGCCGTCAACCTTGACTCTTTGGCAACGCCGCATGCGGCTTGATCGAGTGCATTGTTCTCGGCAAATCCGTGCACGCGATCATCGCAGTCCCATAACGGATAGTGACTGGACTGTCGGGCCGTCCGACCCGTGTGATCGATGTGCGGTCGACCCGTTCGACCGGCGGTCCCGGGCGGCTTTTGCGTCACGCTGATGACGGCCGGCGGGCGGTGCAGTGCACGGGCAGCGACGCCGCCGGTCGTGTGATCCATGTGTGATCGACGGTTCTGGCGTGGGTCAATAGTACCCAGCACTCGCTAACAGCAAGTCAGCACCAGGATCACCATAAGACAACACAGAAACGTACAGAACGATCGGGTAAATCATGAGGTAACACCCATGGCAGCTGACTCTCTCTCCGCTGGTTGTGTCAGTTCATGCTGGCGAGGACCGCTCAGTGCCAGCCTGCGCTGAGTCGTGAGGCGGTCGAGCCCGTTGCGGGCTCGGCTCATATGTCGGCGAGGTCCGCAGAGGTGGTAGAGCGCACGCGGTCGTTGGCGCGGGGGCTGCGGCGCTGGGACACCACCAGCCTGGCTGATCGATGTACTCCGATCGGGTGATGCGTGTGACCGTACTGTAGGAAACGATCCTTTTGAGAGGAGTAGCCATCGTGGATGCCGGTTCGCTGGCGGGAGCAGTGCTCCCGTATCTCACGGCCACCGTGGCCGCTTACGGACGCGCCGTCGTAGAGCAGGTCACATCGTCGGCCGACGATGCCGCAGCCGACCGCTCGGTACGACTGGGGCGTCGGCTCCTCGGTCGACTGCTGACCTCGGCCCGAACGGCGCAGGTACAGGAGGCCGTTACCGAACTTGGTGAGCACCCTGACGACGACTCCGGCGCGGATCTACTGCGGGCTCAGGTACGTAAGGCGCTGACCGACGACGCCCAACTGCACCATGACATAACCGACATCCTCGCCGGGCAGGGGCAGGGCAGCCCGAGCAAATACACCGTGAACATCACCGGCGCGCACGGCGTCCAGATCGGCGACAGCAACGTTCAGCACAACACGTTCGGTTAAGCCAGGGACGACTCAGTGACCGACGGCGTGGCTGGACGCGACTTCTTCATCTCCTTCGCCGGCGTCAACCGGGGCTGGGCGGAATGGATCGCCGTCGAGCTCGAGCGCGCGAACTACACGACCGTGGTGCAGACGTTCGACTTCCGGCCCGGCACGAACTTCGTGCACCGCATGCAGGAGGCCGCCGCTACGGCGCATCGAACAATTGCCGTGCTGTCGCCCGCCTACCTCACCTCCGAGTTCGGAGAGGCCGAATGGGGCGCGGCATTCGTGCGTGACCCGACCGGCGAGAAACGACTGTTGCTTCCCGTCCTGGTTCAGGCTTGCAAGCCGCCCGGCCTTCTCGCCAGCCGAGTCTGGGTGGACCTGGTGGGCGTCGACGAGGATGTCGCTCGCCGCCGGCTCCTCGCGGCAGCGGACGAGAACCGTGCCCGGCAGAAAACCGCTGCCTTCCCCGGCGCGCGGACGGACTCCGGCAGGTTTCCCGGCCTCGGCCCCGCAATCTCCAACCTTGCGAGCCGGAGCGCCGCCTTCTCCGGCCGCAAGGACGATCTCCTGCGGCTTTACTCGGCCCTGCGTGCCGAGCCCGCGCCGCCTGCCGTCGCCGTGCATGGACTCGGCGGGGTGGGAAAATCCGAATTGGTCCGGGAATACGCCCACCGCTACGCCAGTGACTACGGACTCATCTGGTGGATCGACGCCGAGCAGGTGACCTCTATCTGGGCCGGTCTCGCCGCCCTGGCCCGCCGACTCGGGATAGCCGACGGGGCCGACCAGGCCGAGACGGCGACGAGGCTTTTCGACGAGCTGCGGGGCCGAAGCGACTGGCTATTGATCTACGACAACGCCCAGTCTCTGGAGGACCTGAGAGCACTGCTTTCAACCGGCGCCGGCGATGTATTAATCACCTCCCGCTCGCCCACCTGGTCGCCGCGGGCGGTAGCCCTCCCGCTGGACGTATGGACCCGAGCCGAATCGGTCGACTTCCTGCACCACCGAACCGGTGCCGACGCCGACCGCGCGGGGCTCCTCGCCCAGATCGCCGACCTGGTGGGCGACCTGCCGCTCGCGCTGGAGGAGGCGGCGACGTTTCTCGACGAAACCGGCTCTGGTCTCGAGCACTACCGTGACCTGCTGCGGGAGCAAGCACGGGAGCTGTTCGGCCTGGCGCCGGTGTCGGCCGAGGACGAGGCGGATGCCAACCATCAGCGCGTGGCGACCGTGTGGGCGGTATCGCTGGATCAGGTCCGCCAGCAGGAGCCGGCCGCCGAGGAGTTGCTGAGTCTTCTCGCGTACCTCGAGCCGGCGGTGCCGCGCAACCTTCCCGTCACCGCGCCCGGCATCCTGCCCGATCAACTGGCGACCGTAGCGGCGAAGTCCCTGGCGTATGACCGGCTCATCGGGGCGCTCCGTCGATTCTCGCTAATCGCGGCCGGCCCGCATGAGCTGAAGCTACACAGGCTCGTGCAGGCCCAGATCAGGGCACGTCTCACCGCCGAGGCTGAGACCGAGTGGGCCAGCACGGCGACCGCCCTGCTGCGGCACGCGTTCCCGGACGGCGCCCCGGCCGCCGAACGGGGACCGTTCCTTGCTCAGCTGATCACCGCGACTGGTCACGCGCGCCGGCTGAAGACGGCGGGGCTGGACAGCGCCTGGCTACTCGTCCGTGGCGCGGCCTACCTATGCGAGCAGGGGTTGTACCGGCAGGCCAGGTCGCTCGCCGAGCAGGCCGCGGAAAGCCTGGCCGAGAACCGCACCAACCATTTCGAACTGGCCGACCGGCACGCGGAGCTCGGCCGCCTCCTTGTCGACCTCGACGAGATGCTCTCGGCCGGTTACCAGTACAGGCTGGCGTTGCGGGCCGCCGAGGAGGCCTTTGGCCCCGACGATCCTCATGTCGCGGCGCGGCTCGACGACGTCGGCAACACCGCCCGGCTGCTGAACGATCTGACGGAGTCAGCCATGCACTTCGAGCGGGCCCTGCGGATCGAGGCCACCGCCCGACGACATGCTGCCCTGGCCGGCGCCGTGCAGTCACTAGGCCGTTACGAGGACGCCCGAGCCCATTGGGAGAATGCCGTGGAGATCAGTGCAGCGGCGGATCCGGAAGGGCTCGAGACCGGCCGAATGCGAAACGGTCTCGGCAATGTACTGCTGGAAATGGGCGATACGACCACCGCCTCCCGGGAGTTCGAGCGCTCCCTGCACATCGTGGAAGTCCTGCTCGGGCCGGAACACCCCGAGGTAGCGGAGCTGCACAACAACCTCGGCAGCGCGCTGCAGGCCCTCGGCGACTACCCCGCGGCTCGCGAACACGCGGAGCTCGCGCTCGCCATCAGCCGGGAAGCGCTGGGCCCGAGCGCACCGGACGTGGGGATCCGGCTGAACAACCTCGCCAATGTGCTGCGCGCGCAAGGCGACCTGAAGGGAGCCCAGACGGCGCTTGAGAATGCGCTTCGAATTGGGCTGACCGAGCTGGGACCGAACCACCCGGCACTGGCCCTGTGGCACTACAACCTCGGCCGGGTCCGCGGCGACATGGGTGAACAGGCGGAGGCGCAGCGGAATTTTGCCGTCGCTCTGCGGATCAGCGAAACGGCCCTGGGCCGGGAACACCCGCAGACTCGCGCCATCCGGGCCGCGCTGAACGAACAAAACGGACGAGAATCGAAGGAGGCGGACGATGAGTGATCAGTCCACGGCGGTGCTCGCCTACCTCAACGAGCACCGGCAGCAGCTGCGCCAGTCCGAGACGCAGAGATCTGTCCTGACCAACTATCTGCTGGCCATCACGGCCGGGCTCAGCGGATTCATCGTCCAGCAGCAATTCGCCCGGGGCACGCTGGCGGTAGCGCTGCTCATCGTCGGCCTGGGTTGTACGGCGCGCTGTCCACGGCCAAGTACCACGAGCGAGCCGAATACCACCTCACCCAAGCCCGGGCGCTGACCCAGACCCTAAAAAGCCTCGCCGTGCTCACCGACGACCCAAACCTTGATCCTGCCCGAGACCGGCACTATCGGAAGTATCCGGTCCTGCACCGGATACGGCTGCATTGGTTGTGGACCGGCCTCCACCTCGCCGTGGCCGCTTACGGGATCGCCCTCACGACGCTCATCCTGGTGAAATGAACGGGCGGGGAGCCAGGCCATGCTCACGATCACTCGCGGGAAGATCCGGAACGGGTTCGCGGCCAGACCGGAGTCGACAGGGTGAACGCGCGGGCTCGATGAGCGCGCGCTTCCTGCCGGGCCAGCGCCTGCTCGTCGGCCCCCTCGGCCAGCTGCGGGGCGACGTGGGCGAGGATGCGTTCACCGACCCGGCGCAGCTGGTAGGCCGGTAGCCGGTCGGCCAGCTCGATCAGGGTGGTGGTGGCCTCGTGCGTCACCCGGCCGTCGTCGGCCGGGCCGGACTCGCCGAGCTCGGTCAGTTCGGCCTTGACGGTGTCGGACGCGGCGGCGATGACGATGGCCTGACGGGTGTCGACTCGGCCGTCGAGCAGCGCCTGTTCCAGCTCGGGATGGCGGGCCAGGACGGCGGCGCGCTCGGTCAGCTCGCGAGCCGGGCCGGGATCGAGAAGCAGGTGGGAGCGCAGCCAGCCGGTGGTGTTGCGGTGCCCGTGCCGGGCGGGCAGCTTGCGGACGACAGCCTGCTGCACCAGCCGTGCCTGCAACGCCGCGGCCGCCTGCTCCAGCCGATGCGCCATGCGCAGGGTGTCGATGACGTCGTCGTCGTTCAGCGGCCACAGCGAGGCCGCGGCGAGTTTCGCCACGTCCTCACCGACCTGCACCTCTTCCAACATGCAGCCATATTCGAACACACGTACGACATTTTCGCTTCCGCCGACCGGCCGCCTCACATGAAGCAACTGCGGCGTATCGCCGGTCTGTCGATGGTGGAACGCGGAGTTCCCCTTGCCCGCCCTCGCCGTCGTGGATCCACACATGGTGGTGTGCTGTGCCCTGTGCGCCGTCACTTGTGTTGCGTGCTGGGCATGCGTTGTGTGTCAGGGAATCGAACCCCCGCGCCTGCCCCCGGCGCGCCAGGCGTGAGCCGGATTACCCGCCGGCTCTCGGGTTCGTGCGCGCCTCCACGTCGGCTACCTGCTCCGCGTTCGTCAGTCGAGCAGGTCGACCTCCCAGTTCGTCCGCTGGATCGTCGTGTCGACCTCGCGGATCTGCCGGGCCAGGTCGTCGGCCCGGCGACGGATCTCGGCCACCGGAAGCGCGGGGATCATCCTCAGCTCCGAGCGCAGCTGCCGGTATCCGCGCTGGCCCTCGCCGGACGCGGCGTCGGCAGCCGCGCTGATGATGCTGTGCCGCAGGCGCAGGACGTCGCGACGGGCGAGCGCGTCGGTCAGCGTGCCGCCGTCGACCGGGGTGGCGGCGTTGGTGCGGTTGATCCGGCGGATCAGCGACTCGAGCTGGTCGAGCACCTCGCCCGCCTCGGTCAGCAGGGACGCGGCGTCCTCGGCGGGCGTCTCGCCTTCCTGATAGCGGGCGCTGCCCGTGATGCGGGAGCGGAGCTGTTCGGCGCGGCGCGACGCATCTGCGCGCAGCGCGAGAGCCTCGGCAAGTTTCATGGAAGCAGTATGGCGGCCCAAGATCGGGGCCGCCTCCGATAATTCAGCAGGCGCCGGGCCAGTACGGCAACGCGGCCGGGCGCAGGCGCTCAGTCGGCGGCGTTGTCGCTCCACAGCGCGGTCAAGGCGTAGGAAAGCACGTGCAGGGCCAGGCGCTGGCCGGGCTCGTCATAGGTCAGGCCGAGCTGGCGGGCCCGGGCGAGCCGGGCCAGAACCGTATTGCGGTGTACGCCGAGATGCTGCGACGCCTGGCTGAGCGACCCGCCCGCATCGAGCACGGCGAGCACCGTCTGCACCAGCGCGGCCCGGTCCTTGGCGGCCATCAGCTCCTCCAGGCACAGGTCGGCCACCTGGGCGATCTCGGTGGTGGGCAGCCAGGCCAGGGCCGCGTTCGCGCCCACCTGGTCGAACCACTGCACCGCGCCCGGCCCGCCCTCGCGGGCCACGTGCGCGGCGAGCCGGGCCTCGGCCACCGAGCGCATCAGGCCGGCCACCCCGGCGTGGGCCCGGCCGACCCCGATCACCAGCCGGTGGGCGACCGCCGAGTCGCGGAACCCGGCCAGGGCGCGGCGCAGCGCCACCACGTCGTCCGGGTCGGCGCCGCTGTGCCACGAGATCCAGCCGTCGCCCTCGGCCACCAGCGGCCAGGTCGAATGGCCGCGCTGCCACGAGGCGCGGATCAGGTAGGTGATCTCGGGCGGGGGTTCGCCGGACGGGCGCAGCGGCGCCAGCCAGACCGCCCGGTTGGCCTCGCCCACCTGCCAGCCGAGTTCGCTGGTCCAGGCCGGAACCTCGATGCCGGCCTGCTCACCGGCCGGCGGCGGCGCGGACGGCAGCCGGCGCAGCAGGCCGAACGCTGCCTGCTCGTGGGCGGCCCGGGTGGCGGCGTCGAGGCGGCTCTGCGCCCACGCCGCCTGCAGCGACGGCCGGGCCAGCCGGAGCAACGACTCCACCTGTTCGACCGAGGCCGGGCCGGACACGGGGACCGCGGCCACCAGGCGGGCGGCCGACCGCTCCCCCGGCGCGTGCACCTCGACCTCGATCTGGCGTACCTGCGGCCGTTCGGTCAGCGCCGCGCTCTGCCCGGCGATCACCACCCCGCCGATCACCAGGGCGACCGGCACCTGCTGCAGCTCGCGGTTGAGCACCCCGAGCACGCCGCGGATGCCGGTCTGCTCGGCCAGCAGCTCGGCCAGCCGGGCCTGGCGCAGCGCGCGGGCCGCGGCCGGCGCACTGACCTGCCCGGCCAGCTGCAGGGCGACGTCGACCGGGTCGTCGTCGATGAGGATCAGCGACATGTGGAGGCGCTCGGCCAGCGCGACGCTGGAGCCGCCGGCCACGGAGCGTGCGACGACCACCGCCGACAGGTTGCGTTCCCAGGCCAGGTGCAGGGCGGCGGCCAGCGACCAGCCGCCCGTGGCCGCCTCGTTGTGCAGCACGACCAGCACGTGCGGGGTGCAGCGCCGCAGCCGGTCGAACGTCTCGGCCAACACCACCTGCTCGACCGTGCGGGACGCGTCGGCCACGTGCGGCTCGGCGGCGGCCAGCGGCTGGATGCGGGCCAGCTCACCGAGCGTGATGGGCAGCGTCGAAGTACGTCTCATCGGAGCCTCGACAAAGAAGCGCGCCCCAACAGAACAGCGCGGCCCGGCAAAGCAGCGCGGCCCGGCAAAGCAGCGCGGCCCGGCAAAGAGGCAATCATCGGCGCCTCGGGTGGGCCAGGGGGATGCCGTGCGAGCCCATGCCGACCATCTCCATGCCCCGGGGCGAGTACCAGACCGCGTCGGCCGGGGTCGCCAGCACGTCGACCAGGTCGCCCGGCTCGAGGCTGTCCAGCGTGGCCAGCACCCCCCGGGAGACGTCGAGCAGGCTGATCAGGTCGGGGGCGCCGGCGACCAGCGCGCCGTCGGCGAAGACCGCCACGATCTCGCTGCGCAGCTCGATGCGCAGCTGCCGGCCGAGCCCGCCGGTCTCCTCGACGACCAGGCTGGAGGGGTGGGCCGGGATGGTGACGTCGCTGGGCCGGCTCAGGTGCTCGAGCTCGGCGATGCGGCCGCGGGCCAGCCGGCGGCAACCGGTGATCGTGCCGAGCCGGGTGACCAGCACGTCGGGGTCGGTGCGGTCGAGCAGCAGCCGCCCCACGTTGGCGATCCGCGACACGGTGCCGGGCAGGGCGGCGCGGCGCAGGACGCCGGCGGTGGTCGGGTACGCGGCCAGGGCCGCCCAGCCGCCGACGGTGTCCACGTTCGCCCGCAGCATCCGGTCGGCGCGCGGCCCGGACGGCACCTCGACCAGCACGCTCTCGCCGGTCGGACCGACCGCGGCCAGCGGCGTCGGGGACACCCCGGACAGGTGCATCGCGGTGTGGTGGATCAGGGCGAACGTCCGGCCCATGCCGTCCGCGTCGAGCAGCGGGACGCGCAGCTGGGCCGCGGCCACCACGGCGACCAGCGCGCTGATCGTGGCGGCGGCCAGCGGATAGACGGCGCCGAACGAGACCCGCTGCAGCCGCTCGATCTGCCGGACCGCCATCTCGAACTCGTCGCCCGCCGGCGGCAGGTCGGCCATCGCCGAGCCGGAGCCCAGCACGCACACCGACACGCACGGCGTCTCCGGGGGAACGGCTTCGACGCGCAGCAGCGGCACCGCGCCGTTGCGGTCGAGCAGACCGGCCAGCCACGACGTGATCGACGAGCGGTTGGCGTCGCCGACCGCGGGCGAGTAGAACTTGGCCCCCTCGTACAGGGCGGGCACGTCCTCGGCGGTGATCGACGCGCTCGCGCCGATGTAGCCGGGCTGCCCGGTCACCGGGACTTCACCGGCCGGCCAGCGACGTGTCCGGCGAGCCGGCGACCCGCACCCGGATGCGGATCGTGCCCGACGGGCTGTAGGGCACGGCCACCGTGGAGACCTCGGCCACGCGCGTGGAGCCGGGGGCGGCGCCGTTGGCCATCACCATCGCGGTAGCTCTTTCCTCGGCGTCGCGGCGGACGTGGTCGAGCTCGGCCGCCGACTCGATGAAGGCAACCTCGTCGAGCCAGGAGGCGGGCTGGCTGATCGCGGCCCCGACGCAGGCCAGCACGTGTGGCGGCGCCTCGGGCCGGATCACCGGGACGTCGGCCCCGCCGGGATAGGAGTCCGGCGGCGCCCCGGTCAGCACCGCCATCGGCACCACCAGTTCGGTGCCGATGCCCACGGGCACGTCCGGGCGCACTACGGCCAGGCCGTGCCGCACCTCGCCGGCCACCGGGCGGCCGTCGCGCGACAGCAGCACCCGGCAGTCGTCGAGCCCGGCGAGGTGAGCGGCGCCGCACAGCTCCAGCGCCTCGGTGGCGCCGAACGCCACGACCGGGGTGACCCGGATGCGCGAGGGCGTGCTGTAGCCACCGTCGCCCCGGGCCACGCGCAGCTCGAGCGATCCGGGCAGGCGGGCCAGCGTACGTTCGCAGCGGTCGAGTACCCGCTCGGTGAGCGCGGTCAGGGCGCTGTCGATCACCACCGTGGCCTCCCGGGCCACCAGTCCCTGGCCGCCGTAGTCGCTGGCCACCGAGACGTGCGCGCCGGGGACGGCGGCCAGGATCGCGTCGGCCACCTCGCGCTCGTGCGCCGGGCGGGCCTGCGAGCCGGCCGCGACGATCGCCACGTGCCGGATGCCGGTGCCGGCCAGTTCCTCGCAGAGCAGGGCCAACCCGTCCCCGTCGAGCGGGGTCAGCTCGTTGCCGAGCAGGTCGTGCCCGCCGGCCACGGTCCAGCGGCGGGCGATCCGCCGCTCGACCAGTTCGGCCGGCGAGCGGGCCAGGGCCGGGTCGGTGGCCGCGCGCGGCACGATCCGGACGGCAGCCACCGGCGGAACTTCGGCCTCGGTACGCACGAGGGTGTCCAGCAGCAGCGGGGCGAGGTCGACGGTGACCGCGCCGGCGCCGCCGGGAGCGGCGCGCAACGCCACCCCGACAGCCGCCGCGATCACGCCCTCCAGATCGGCGCGGGCCGGCGCGACCGGCTCCACCGGCAGAACCGTCGCGCCGTGCACCACCGCGGCGTGGGCCCGGTGCGGGCGCAGAGTGACCCCGATGTGGGCGACATCATCGCCCTGAGCAGGCATTTGATGATCGTACAAGGGCCCTCCGGCGGATCACGTGGGAGCGAGGCGAGGTCCAGGTGGTGGCTGGCGGCGCCTGGGCCACGCCGCAGCGCCGCGTGATCCGCCGGAGGGCCCTTGTGGTCAGCGGCTACGTTTTCGCAGCCAGCGGTCCATGGTCACGGCGAACAGGATCAGCAGGCCCTGGAGAACCTGCTGGTAGATCGTGTCCCAGCCGAGCAGGTTGAAGCCGTTGCCGATCAGCGTGAGCAGCAGCGCGCCGACGAGGGCCCGCCAGACCGCGCCCTCGCCGCCGAGGATGCTGGTGCCGCCGACCACGGCGGCCGCGATCGCGGTCAGCTCCATGCCGGTCGCCATCGTCGACTGGGCCGAGCCGGCCCGGGAGGCCAGGATGAGCCCGGCCAGCGCCGAGCACACACCGCTGATCATGAAGGCGGTGACGTGGATCGAGCCGACCCGGATGCCGGACAAGCGGGCCGCCTCGGCGTTGCCGCCCACCGCGTACAGCCGGCGGCCGAACGTCGTGCGGGAGACCACGACGGCCAGGATCGCCACCACCACGACGAACATGATCGTGGCTGAGGTCAGCCCGAACAGGGACGGCCACGTGAGCATGCCGAAGTTCTCGGCCGACGCGGTCAGCGGATAGACGATCGCGCCGCCGGTCACCATGACGGCCAGGCCGCGGTAGACCAGGCTGGTGGCCAGCGTGCCGACGAACGAGTTGACGCCGCTGCGCACCACGACCGTGCCGGTGACGAAGCCGAGCAGCGCGCCCGCCACGACGGCCGCGGCGAACCCGACGTACACGTCGGTGACCCGGCCGACCTGGACGCCGATGATCGCCGAGAGGGCGAGCGTGGCGCTGGCCGTCAAATCGAAGACGCCACTGATGATGCAGATGGTGGCGCCCGTGGCCAGCAGGCCCAGCACCGCCGTCTGGTCGAGCAGGTTGACCAAATTACCGCTGGTCAGGAACGTGTCGGTGCTGAGCGACAGCGCGATCACGATGATGACGAGGGCGGCCACGATGCCGTAGTCGCGCATCCGGAAGGCGAGGCGCGACATGTTGTTGCCCGCGGACGGCGAGGGCGCTGCGGCGGTCTGTGGCGTGGTGTCGACGCTCAACTGGGTTCTCCTTCGTGCGAACCGAACGCGGCGGCGATGACGACCTCCGGAGTGGTGCCGCGCGGATACTCGCCGACCGGCTCGCCGTGCCGCAGCACGAGCACCCGGTGCGAGAGCGCGAGCAGTTCCTCGATCTCGGACGACACGCACACGACGGCCATGCCCTCGGCGGCCAGCCCGGTGATCAGGTGGTGGATCTGGGTCTTGGCGGCGACGTCCACGCCGCGGGTGGGCTCGTCGATGAGCAGCACCTTGGGGTTGCGCAGCAGCCACTTGGCGAACAGCGCCTTCTGCTGGTTGCCGCCGGACAGCGTCTCGATGGCGGCCTCGGGATTGGCCGCCCGGATGTCGACCGACTTGCTGATCTCGCCGACCGCGGTCTTCTCCGCCGGGCGTTTCACGAACGGCCCGGAGCGCCGCCCGGACAGCGACGAGAGGGCCACGTTCTCGGCGATCGAGCGCTGCATGACCAGTCCCTGCTCCTTGCGGGACTCGGGCACCATCGCGACGCCGGCGGCCATCGCGGCCCTCGGCGTGTGCTGGGCCAGCCGTACGCCGTCGACCTCGACGACGCCCTCGACCGGCCGGTCGGCCCCGAACAGCAGCCGCAAGGTTTCCGTACGCCCGCTGCCGACCAGGCCGGCGATGCCGAGGATCTCTCCCGAGCGCACCTCCAGGCCGACGCCGTTGACCAGGCCCCGGCGCAGCCCGCGGGCGGCCAGCACCACCGGCGAGCCGTCGGGCACCGGCTGCGGGTCGGGGTAGAGCACGTCGATCTCGCGGCCGACCATGTGCCCGACCAGTTCCCGCGGCGAGGTCTCGGAAGCCGTCACGGTACGGATGAGCGCGCCGTCGCGCAGCACGGTGATCCGGTCGGCGACCGACAGCACCTCCTCCAGGAAGTGCGAGACCAGGATGATGGTGGTGCCGCCCGCGGCAAGTTTGCGGATGAGCGCGAGCAGGTTCTCCTTCTCGTGCTCGGCCAGCACGGCGGTCGGCTCGTCCATGGCGATGACCCGGGCGCCCCGGGCCAGCGAGCGCAGGATCTCGACCTGCTGCTGCACACCGATCGGCAGCCGGTCGACCCGCTCGTCCGGGTCCACCGCGAAGCCGGTCGTCTCGAGCAGCGCGGCCAGCCGCTTGCGGTCGGAGCGGGCGCTGACCAGGCCGCCCCGGTGCGACCAGCGGGCCAGGAACACGTTGTCCAGCACCGACAGCGCCGGCACCAGGGCACCCTCCTGCGAGATCAGGCTGATGCCGTGGGCGATCGAGTCGCGCGGACTGCCCAGGCTGACCTGCTCGCCGTCGAAGCTCAGCGTCCCGGCGTCCGCCTTGATCGCCCCGCCCAGGATCTTCAGCAGCGTGCTCTTGCCGGCGCCGTTCTCGCCGACCAGGCCGTGCACCTCGCCCGGCGCGATGTCCAGGTCGATGTCGTGCAGCACGGTGACGCCGCTGTAGCTCTTGCCGACGCCGCGCACCGCGATCGACGGCGCTTTCTGACTGCTCATCTGGCCTCCTCAAGACGAAAGGCGCCGGGGAGGCTCCCCGGCGCCGTCCGCCGTCAGTCCGAGTAGTCCGCCGTCTTGCCGGCCAGCTTGTCCTTGGTGCCGAGACAGGCGTAGTCGGTCAGGGTCGTGCACGCGTCGGTCGCCTCGGGGACGCTCTCGCCGCGGGCCTTCTTGATGCCGAGTTCGGCCGCCTTGGCGCCCTGGGCCTTCTCCGGCATCGCGTACGTGCCGTACCAGGTGCCCTTGGCCACGAAGTCGTAGGCCTGCTGCGAGCCGCCGTTGCCGACAAAGGTGATCTTCTTGCCGGCTGCCAGCGGGGTCGCGCCCTGCAGCGCCTGGGACGAGCCGATCACCACGTTGACGTCCGGGTGAGCCTGCAACAGGTTCTGCATGGCGCCGCGGCCGCTGTCCGGGGTGTAACCGCCGACGAAGTTCGAGATGACCTCGGCGGCGCCGCCGGCCTTGAGCGCCTTGACCGCGGCGTCGGTGCGGGCGGTGTCCAGCGGGTAGTTGGCGAAGCCCTGGAAGTAGGCCACCTTGCAGGCGGCGTCGGTGACCGTCTTGCAGCCCTCGAGCGCCATCTTGGCCAGACCGTCGCCGTTGACCGTGGGCGGGTCGATGATGTTGACGGTGCCGGGCACCTGCGGCTCGATGGTGTCGTACTTGCCGCCGACCGGGGTGAACTCGATGACCACGGTGATGCCGGCGGCGACCGCCTGCTTGACCGGGTTGACCATCGCCGTGCCGTCGTTGGCCTGCACGATGACCACGTCGTAGCGCTTGGACGTCACCGCGTCCTGCAGCTGGTTGACCTGGGTCGGCCCGTCGAAGTTGGAGTCGAGGAAGGTGGCCTCGGCGTTGTTGGCGTTCGCGTACTCCTGCACGCCGGCCCAGGTGGCCTGGGCGAACGAGTTCGCCTTGGCGAACCCGAAGAAGCCGATGCTGAGCTTCTTGTCGGCCGGGGCGACGGAGGCCGCGCTCCCCGCCGCGTTGTCGTTGTTGTTGGGGTTGCTGCAGGCGGTCAGGGCCGCCACGGCGGCCAGGCCGACGGCGAGGGGTCGGGCGATTCGTATCACTGGTGCTCCTCTAGTTCTGCGAAAGAAGCTCGACGAGCTCGAAAACTCCGCCAACGAGCGGCTCGTCGTCGTTTTTGTCCAGCAGTGCGAAGAGCCCCTCGGACAAAGAGGCTCGCCACGGGTCGTCGACCCAGTTGCGGTAGTCCGCGGCCGAGTCCCAGTCGGCGATGACCAGGTGGGTCGCGGGGCTGTCGTCAACGGATCGCAACAGTTCGGCGGCACGGCACCCGGGGAACGCCCGGGCCCGCTCCAGGATCCGTTGATCCGCGTAGAAGGCTTCCAGCTCGCCACCGAGGCCGGCGGCGGCTTGAAGACTGAGGACGCTGCGAATCATCGGTACCCCCGTTGTCTCGGGTGGTTGGAGTGGGCAAATGCTGACGGTGGCCGTTCCGCCACGGATGTGCGCCCAGCACAGCGGCGGCGGGCGGCGCTGTGCAGGGCCGCCCGACGGCCCGTTCACCGGACGCGACGCCCTCACCAGCGCCGATTGACACCTCAGAAACCGCTGTGACAGGTTCGGGGCCTCGCCGCGCCAACCGGCGATCACCATCAGCTGACCACCCGCCCGCCGGACAACGGGCCTCTTCTCGTCAGCTGTCACTCCCGCTCGGCGAAATCAGCTGTCACTCCCACCCTGGAAACAGCGGCGTCGCCGTGTGCGCGGGAAAAGGCGAAAGGCGATCTCACGATGACCAGCAACAGCCGCGTCGCGATCGACGTCGGCGGCACCTTCACCGACGTCGTCGAACTCAACCCGGCGACCGGCGAGATCCGATTCGGGAAGGTGCCGACCACGCCGTCGCAACCCACCGCGGGCGTCCTGGACGCCTTCGGCACGACCGAGGCGCCGATGGCCGAGGTCAGCATGTTCACCCACGGCACCACGCTCGGGCTCAACGCCCTGCTCACCCGCACCGGCGCCCGCACGGCGGTGATCGGCACGGCCGGCTTCCGCGACGTCTATCTGCTCGGGCGCACCGACCGGCGAACCAACTACGACATCACGTACAAGAAGCCGCCGTCGCTGGTCGAGCGGTACGACACGTTCGAGGTGCCCGAGCGCAGCCTCTTCGACGGCTCGGTGCACCGGCCGCTGGACGAGGAAGCCGCGCGTACGGTCGCCGCGACGATCGCCGAGCGGGGCTACGACTCGGTCGCGGTGGCGTTCCTCCACTCGTACGCCAACCCGGCCCACGAATCCCGGATGCGGGAGATCCTGGCCGAGGTCGCGCCGGATGTGGTCGTGACCGTCTCGCACGAGCTGTCCCGCGAGTACCGCGAGTACGAGCGCACCAGCACCGCCGTGCTCGACGCCTACGTCAAGCCGATCGTGCGGCGCTACCTTTCGCGGCTGGAGGACGAGCTGGCCGAGGGCGGGTTCGAGGGGCGCTTTCTGATGACCCGTTCCGGCGGCGGCGCGATGACCGCCAGCTCGGCCCGCGAGCAACCGGTCAGCCTCATCCTGTCCGGCCCGGCCGGCGGCGTCATCGGCGCCACCGCGTTCGGCGAGCTGATCGGCCAGCCCAACCTGATCACCATCGACATGGGCGGCACCAGCCTGGACGCGTCGCTGGTGATCGACGGCGAGCCGGTGCTGCACCAGGGGGCCGAGTTCGAGAACCTGCCGATCAACACGCCGTCGCTCTACATCCACACCATCGGCGCCGGCGGCGGTTCGATCGCCTGGCTCGACGACGCGGGCGCGCTGCAGGTCGGCCCGCAGAGCGCCGGCGCCGACCCCGGCCCGGCCTCGTACGGCAGGGGCGGCACCCAGCCCACCTTCACCGACGCCGCGCTCGCGGTCGGCTACATGGGCACGACGGCGGCGCTCGGCGGCCGGCTCAGCCTGGACGACCGGCTCGCCGTGGGCGCTCTCGAACCCCTCGCCGAGAAACTCGAGATGACACCCCTCGGCCTGGCCCGGGGCATGATCCGCATCTCGACTACGAAGATCATGGGCGCCGTCCGGGCCATCACGGTCGAGGTCGGCCGCGACCCCAAGGACTTCGCTCTGCTCTCGTTCGGCGGCGGTGGCGGCCTGGTCGCCGTCGACGTGGCCCACGAGCTGGGCATCCCCACCGTCATCGTGCCGCCCGGGCAGGGCGCGTTCTCGGCGTTCGGCATGCTCTTCGCCGACGTGCAGCACGACTTCGCCCGTACGGCGGTGACCCCGCTGGCCGAGCTCGACACGCCGGCCGTGGCCGCGAGCTACGACGAGATGGCGGCCGAGGCGTCCGCGGCGCTGGCCGCGGAGGGCTTCGCGCCGGACAAGCAGGTGCTGACCCGCAGCGTCGACGTGCGCTATGCCGGTCAGGAGCACACCGTCACGGTCCCGGTTCCCGGCGGTGCGACCGGTGTCGCGGCAGGTCTCGCGGCCGTCGTCGAGCGCGAGTTCACCGAGCTCCACGAGCGGCAGTACGGCCACGTCATGGAGGACCCGATCGAGATCACCACGCTCCGGCTGCGCGCCTCGGGTCAGGTCGACAAGCCCACGCTGCCCAAGCTGGGCGTACGGGAATCCGGCCCGGCCGAGCCCGAGGGCCACCGCGACGTGTACGTCTCGGCCGATCAGCCGGCCGTGCCGTACGCGCTCTACACCCGCGAGGAGCTGCTGGCCGGCGACGAGATCGCCGGTCCGGCCGTGATCCACGAACACACCGCGACCACCGTGATCCACGCCGGCGACCAGCTGCGCGTCGGGGCGCACGGCGAAATGGTCATCACCGTCCAGGGGGCTGCCTCATGAGTACCGCCGTCGATTCGATCACCATCGAGGTCATCCGGCACGGCCTGCTGGCCGCGGCCGAGGAGATGGCCCGCAACCTGTGCCGGACGGCCTACAACACGGTCGTCTACGAGATTCACGACTACGGCATCGGGATCCACGACGCGAACGGCGACGTGGTGGCCGACGCGCCCGGCATCGCCGTCTTCACCCGCGGCAACGACCACGGCATCAAGCGGGCCGTGGAGTTCCTGGGCCGGGACAAGCTGCGGCCGGGCGACGTGATCCTGCTGAACTATCCGTACTGGTCGTCCGCCCACACGCTCGACCCGCTGGTGTTCGCGCCGGTGCACAGCGCGGACGGCGAGCTGATCGGCTTCACCTCGTGCCGGATCCACGTGCTCGACCTGAAGCAGAAGGACCCCGGCTACGTCCTCGACTCGACCGACATGTACCAGGAGGGCATCTTCTTCACCGCGGCCAAGCTGTACCGCGAGGGGGAGATGAACGAGGACATCTTCAACGTCGTCAAGTTCAACAGCCGGCTGCCCGAGCGCACCATCGGCGACCTCCAGGCGCAGGTCTCGGCCTGTTTCTCGGGCGTACGGCGTACGCAGGAGATCGCGGCCAAGTACGGCGCCGACACCCTGACCGAGGCGATGGCCGCGATCAACGACCACGGCGAGCGGCTGGCCCGGATCGCCCTGGCCAAGCTGCCCAAGGGCACCTGGACGGCGCACGACTTCGTCGACCAGGACGGCGTCGACCTCGACCGCATGATCAAGATGAACGTCACCGTGACCGTGACCGACGACGAGATGATCGTCGACTGGACCGGCAGCGACAAGGACGTGCGCGGCCCGATCAACCTGCCCGTGGGCCAGACCGAGGCGTTCTGCAGCCTCATCTTCAAGTCGCTGACCACGCCCGAAACCCCGGTCGTGGCCGGCAACTTCCGGCCGCTGCGCGTGATCACCGAGCCCGGCTCGGTCATGCACGCCGTACCCCCGATGCCGACCTTCACCCTGTGGACCGGCCTGCTCGGCGGCGAGGTGGTGCTCAAGGCCCTCGCCCAGGGCATGCCCGACCTGGTGCCGGCCTGCTCGGGCGGCGACGTCTGCTCGATGATGGGGCTGGGCGTGAACCCGCGCAACGGCGAGGCGTGGCTGGAGGCGACGAACGAGGCGGTCGGCTTCGGCGGGCACGCCCACGGCGACGGCGCGGACGGGATCATGCACATCTCCGAGCCGGGCTGCCGCAACAACCCGGTCGAGGTGCTCGAGACCAAGTCGCCGATGTTCATCGAGTCGTACGGGTACCGGCCCGACACCGGCGGCGCCGGGCGCAACCGGGGCGGCGTCGGCGTGCAGCGGTCGTACCGGTTCACGGCCCCCTCGACCGGCATCTGCATCGTCTACAAGACCAAGACCAAGCCGTGGTCGATCGACGGCGGGGCCGAGGGCGACAACAACCACATCGTGCTCAACCCGGGCACCGACCGCGAGAAGGTCACCGGCGGCAGCTACAACCTGCTCGACACGGGCGAGGTGTTGGTCAACAACACCGGCGGCGGTGGCGGCTACGGCAACCCGTTCGACCGCGACCCGGCGAAGGTGGCGGCCGACGTCCGCAACGGCTTCGTCTCCGTGGCGGCCGCGCTCGCGTCCTACGGCGTGACGGTGGACCCGGTCACGTTCGAGGCATCCCGGTGACTTCGCTGTCGATCGTCAACGCCACCATCTTCGACGGGGTCTCGGACGACCTCAGCGAGGGCGCTGTGCACGTCGTCGACGGCCGGATCACGGCCGTCGGCGGCGCGCCGCAGCAGGCGGACAGGACCATCGACGCCCGGGGCAGGACTGTGCTCCCCGGCCTCATCGATGCGCATTGTCACGCGTACGGAATCGGTCTCGACATGCTCGAGATCGAGTCGCGCCCGCTGAGCTACGTCGCGCTGGTGGCCGCTCGGCGCTTGCGAGCGGCGTTGTCCCGCGGCTTCACCACCATTCGCGACCCGTCGGGCGGCGACGCGGGACTGGATCGGGCGATCCGTGAGGGGCTGCTGCCCTCGCCACGCTATCTGTGGACCGGCGCTGCGCTGAGCCAGACCGGCGGGCACGGCGATTTCCGGGCGGCCGACTCCGACGTGTGCGGTTGCAACACGCACACGTGCGAGGTCGTCGACGGGGTGGACAACCTGCGGGTGGCCGTGCGCGAACGGCTGCGCCGCGGCGCCCACGCCATCAAGATCATGGCGTCCGGTGGCGTGGTGTCGCTGACCGACCCCATCCGCATCCCGCAGTACTCGCCGGAGGAGATCCGGGCGGTCACCTCGGAGGCGGCGCGGCGCGGCAGCTACGTGGCGGCGCACGCCTACTCCGCCGAGTCGATCCGGCACGCCATCGACAACGGCGTCCGCACGATCGAGCACGGCAACCTGCTCGACGCCCCGACGGCCGCCGCGATGGCCTCGGCCGGCGCGTTCCTGGTGCCGACGCTGGCCGCCTACGACGCCATGGACCGCCGCGGCGCCGCGCTGGGCATGGCCGCTGTGTCCCGCGCGAAGAACCGCGAGGTCCTGGACGCCGGACGGCAGGCGGTGGTGCTCGCCCGGGAAGCCGGCGTCCAGGTCGGCTTCGGCACCGACCTGATGGGCGTCCTGGAGGACGAGCAGCTCAACGGGCTGCGCCTGCAGGTCGAGGTGGACGGCGCGCTGACCGCGCTCAAGTCGGCCACCTCGGTCAACGCCGCGCTGCTCGGCCGGGACGATCTCGGCCGGGTGGCGCCGGGCGCGGTGGCCGACCTGCTCATCCTCGACGGCGACCCGCTCGCTTCGCCCTCCGTCCTGTGGGCGGGTGAGCGGACCGTGGTGCAGAACGGCGTGGTCGTCAGCGGCTCTTCTTCTGAATAGCCTTGACCAGCTCGTCCTTCTTCATCGTGGAGCGGCCGGTGATGTCGAGCTTCTTCGCCACCTTGAGCAGGTGATCCTTGCTCGCGTTGGCGTCGACGCCGCCGGCCGTCTTCGCCTTGGTGCCCCGTCCGCCGGCCGCCTTCTTGTCGCTGGGGCCCTTCTTCGCCTTGGGCTCCCAGTGGTCGCCCACCTTCTCGAAGGAGTGCTTGACGGCGGACAGCGCGGTGCGGTGCGCCCGCTCCCCCTCGCCGTACTCCTTCACGGCCGAGTCGTGCGCCTTGACGTACGTGTCCTGGGCCTTCTTCGGCGACCGCTTCAGCGTGCCCGGCAGATCCTTGCGAGCCGGCATGACAACCTCCTGATCTCGGCTTCTCCCCTGTTTTCCCACGGGCGATCAGCCGAAACAGGCCTAGGCCTCGTCGCCGGCCGGGACCTCGGTCAGGCGACGGGCGCGGTCGCGAAGTTCCTCCGGCACCAGTTCGACCAGCTGCTCCGGGCGCAGCGGCAGGTCGAGCAGGCTCAGCTTCACGCGGGAGCGGGCCCCGTGCGCGTCCTGGTCGAAGCGGACCACGTTGGTCGCGTTCGGGCGCATCCGCACCACCATGTCGGCGCCCTCGGCGATGGTGACGACGGTGGCGCCGTCGAGCGAAACGCGGGTCTCGTGACCCGGCGCCCGCAGCAGGATCGTCTCGTCGCCGCCCAGCACGATCGGGCGGGTGATGCCGGACATCGGCGCGACCGGGGTCAGGCCGATCAGCGGCGCCGACGGCGAGATGATCGGGCCGCCCGCGGCGTAGTTGTAGGCGGTCGACCCGGTCGGCGTGCACACCACCACGGCGTCGCTGCGGAAGTAGCCGAACCGCATGCCGTTGATCTCGAGGTCCAGGCTCACCGCCGTCCACGGGACGGTGGTCGTGAGGACCACGTCGTTGAAGGCCAGGGCCGGTTCCGCCCGGCCGGTCAGCTCGAGGCAGCTGTGCGGTTCGAGGCTGAAGTCGCCGGCGATCAGCCGTTCCAGGGAGTGCCGCAATTCCCGCGGCGAGACCTCGATGAGGAAGCCGACGTTGCCGTGGTTGACCCCGAGCACGGGGGTCGGCCGACCGGCGACCAGCCGCATCGCGCCCAGCATGGTGCCGTCGCCGCCGAGGCTGAACACGAACTCCACCTCGTCGGCGAAGTTCTCGTCCGCCACCGGCTCGACGCCGTCGCCGAGCCGGTCGGCGTCCGCCGGGCGGGCCACGACCCGGATGCCGTGCCTGCTCGCGAGCGCGGTGACCGTCGCGACCGACTCGCTCACGTCGTTGCGGGGGTGAACAACCAGGCCGAGTACGCGCTTACCCATTCCCCGACCATGCCACGTCCCGATCTTCCGCGCCGCTCCTGACCGGCACCAGCAGAAGGATCGAGAGCACCAGCACGCCGCCGAGGCCGACCGCGTTGCCGATCTTGTCGATGGTCTCGAACATCTCGAGGTGGAGCATGTGCCAGAGGAAGTGGATGGCGTTGAAGATCAGCCACGCCCCGCCGGTGACCCGCATGGCGTCGGCCGTCGGGCGCCGCCAGGCCCACACGCTGAGCACCAGCAGCGCCAGATAGAGCGCCCCGACGTCGCGGATCAGGTGCTCGCTGTACGGGCTGAGGGTCGACACCCAGCCGCTGCGGAAGCCCGGGAAGTCGCTGTAGAACGACATCGGGAACGCCGCCGCCCACGTGCCCACGACCGCGGCCGTGACGGCCAGGATGCCGGCGAACCACCGCTTGACTTCGAGGGTCATCGGGTGGCCGCCCACTTCTCGAACGTGATCCCGCCCTGCCGGAACTGCCCGATCGGCAGCAGCCCGTCGCGTGCCATGGCCCGCGACGCGGCGTCGGGCAGCCGCAGGCTCAGCACGAGCTTGCCGGGGGCGACGCGCCGCATCATGTCGGCCAGCCTGAGCACCTCAGGTCCGGCGATCTCGGCCCCCAGGCCCTGAGCGGGTCCCTCGGCCAGCCGAACCAGCTCGGCGGCGACGTCGGCCGCGGCCACCGGCCGGGTCACCATCACCGGGGCGACCTTCACCGGTCCGGGCACCCGGGCCAGCACCTGCGCCGCGAACTCGTGGAACTGGGTCGCCCGCAACACGGTGGCCGGGATCGGACCGGCCAGCACCAGCTCCTCCTGGCGGCGCTTGCCCGCGTAGTAGCCCGAGTCGACCCGGTCGACACCGACGATCGACAGCGCCACGTGGTGCTTCACGCCGGCCTTCTCCTCCGCCGCGAGCAGGTGCCGCGTCGTGCTCTCGAAGAACGCGATCGCAGCCTTGCGGCTGAGCGTCTCGATGTTGACCACGTCGATCACCACATCGACGCCGCGCAGCGCCTCGTCGAGCCCCGCGCCGGTGGTCAGATCGACCCCGGTCGACCGCGACATCACCACCACCTCGTGGCCCGCGGCCCGTGCCTTCTCGACGAGGAGCTTGCCGACCCAGCCGGTGCCACCGGCGACCGCCATCCTCATTGTGTCCATCCTTCTCGTCGACCCGGTTGCCCGAGCCCCTGTTTCGGCTCTTCGTGAGAAGGACGAGAAGGCGGAACCTCGTGTGACACCGTGTGGCGCGGGCCATAGCGCGGCTAGCCTGCCGACATGACGACGCGCGTGGTGGTGCTGGGAGCCGGCTTCGGCGGACTCGAACTGGCGACGATCGTGGGCGCTCACGCCGCCGCTTCCTCGCCCGGCGCTTCCTCAGCCAACGGCTCCTCAGCCAACGGCTCCTCAGCCGGCGCTTCTTCGGCCGACGCTTCTTCAGCCGGCGTCGAGGTGACGCTGATCGACCAGGCCGAGGGCTTCGTCTTCGGTTTCTCGAAGCTCGACGTGATGTTCGGACGGGCCGCCCCCGACCAGGTGCTGCACCGCTACGCCGACCTGGTGAACCCCGGCGTCCGGTTCGTCAACGCGCGGATCACCGCCATCGACCCGGTGACGAAACGGGTCGAGACGAGCGCCGGCCCGTTCGACGCCGACATCCTGGTGGTGGCGCTGGGCGCCGACCTCGATCCGGCCGCCACACCCGGCCTGCTCGAGGGCGGGAACGAGTTCTACACGGTCGCCGGCGCCTTCGCGGCGGCGGACGCGCTGGCCGCGTTCGAGGGCGGCCGGGTGGTCGTGGCGGTCACCTCGACCCCGTTCAAGTGCCCGCCCGCGCCCAGCGAGACCGCGCTGCTGGCCCACGAGTTCCTCACGTCCCGCGGCCTGCCCTGCGACGTCACCCTGGTCATGCCGCTGGGCAAACCGATCCCGCCGTCCCCCGACGCGTCGTCCGCCGTGCTGAAAGCCTTCGCCGAGCGCGGCATCAACTGGATGCCCGAGCGGCTGGTGCGCTCCCTCGACCCGGACCGCAAGGTAGCCGTGCTGAGCGACGGCAGCGAACTCCCGTACGACCTTTTCCTGGGCGTACCCGCGCATCGCGTCCCCGCGGTGGTGGCCGAGTCGGGCCTGGCAGTCGACGGCTGGATCCCGGTGGACCCGCTGACCCTGGAGACGTCGTTCCCCGGCGTCTACGCGGTGGGCGACGTGACGAGCGTCGGCACCCCCAAGGCGGGCGTCTTCGCCGAGGGCCAGGCGGCCGTGGTGGCGGCCCGCGTCCTCGCAGCCGTACGCGACGAGCCCGGCGCCACCGAGTACGACGGCCGCGGCGTCTGCTACCTCGAGTTCGGCCACGACGAGGTGGCCAAGGTGGACGTGAAGTTCGTGTCCGGCCGCCCCCCGGTCGGCGCCCTCATCGGCCCGTCCCCCACGCTGGCGGCCGACAAACAGGCCTTCGGCCGCGACCGCATCCAACGCTGGTTCGGCCGCTCCTGGTCCCTCCCCGAAAGCTGACTCCAGTCCGGCGCAGCACTCATTTCTGCCCAACGCGCACTGCTCCCGCCCGACGCGCCGGCTCCTGCTGCTGCCCGGCGCGGGCGGGTGGCATCAGGCGCGGGCGCCGATCGCCAGGGCGCGCAGGAGGAAGCGTGGCTCGGTCAGCGCGCTCGGGTGGGCCAGCATGGTGGTGACCTGACCGAGGCGCTGGTTGATCGTCTGGTCGCGCATGGACGCCTTGAACATCAGCCCGCTGGCCCAGCTGATGGCCCGGTAGCCCTTGGGGTAGGGCCCGTCGACGTGCGGCAGCGCGAGGTCGGCCATCGTGGAGACCTGCCACGCCGCGTCCACGACGACCTTGACGTCGCGGAAGTAGGACATGGCCGGCTTCGCGAGATCGGGCTCGCCGCGCAGATACTCGGAGAGCGCCGAGGCGTGCAGCGTCGCCGAGGTCATCCCCTGCCCGTAGACCGGGTTGAACGAGGCCACCGCGTCACCGACCGCGACCAGTCGCGCCGGGAACCGGGTCAGCTGATGGAAATCCCGCCGCCGGCTGTCGGCCTGGTGATAGGTGATGACGTCGCCGACCTGCACCGCCGTCGTGGCCACCTCGCCGAACTCGGACGGGAAGTCGTCCACACACCGCTCGCGGAACTCGCCCGCGTCTCGCCCCGGCCGGTCGTCGGCGTACCCCGAGACCAGCACCGTCCACCGATCGCCCTCGATCGGCGTGAACCCGCCGATCCGCGCCACCTTGCCCGGCCCCGGATTGGCGATCGAGATGCAGGTCAGCACCTTCGCGTCGGCCGGCCGCCGGAACAGCGCGGTCGCGTAGTTGAGCTTGATCCCCATCCGCTGCATCGGCGGCTTGGGGAACCCGTGCGACTCGAGCCAGTCCCCGAGCCGGCTCGACCGCCCCATCGCGTCGACGACGAAGTCGGCCGTCACCTCCTCGTCCCCGTAGCGCACCCCGACGACACTGTCTCCGTCGAGCACTATCCCGTCGGCGCGGCCGTGAGCCGTGCGCACGTTCGGCAGCGCCAGCACCCGATGCCGGATCAGCGCTTCGAGAAAGGGCCGGCTGGCGACCAGCCCCTGCGCGGCCGGCCCGGTGGGCGGATCGCCGCGCAGCTCGCCGTCCATGTAGAACCGGTTGGTGCCGGGCGCCGGGTTGACCGCGCCGGCCGCGAGCGCCGCCTCGATGAAGCCCGGGAAGAAACGCTCCAGCTGGTTCAGCCCCGAGGGAAGCAGAGCGTGCACCTGGCTGCCCTGCGGCACCCCTGGTCGCGGCCCGATCGCGTTCTCCGGATCGGCCGCGATCTGGTCGTCGGGCACGTCGAGCCCGACGAGGTCGTCCCGCTCGATGACGAGCACCTGCTCGGCGTGATCGCTGAGCACGCGGGCCGCCATCAGCCCGGCGATGCTGCCCCCGAGCACGACGGCCTGCCGGAACAGCACCCGCCGGCCCGTCGGAGGCTCAGACGTCGAAATGGCAGCGAACCTGCGCGCAGCGGTCACCCGAGCCCCCCGTAAACGCTAAAGTTTCTTTCCCGAACCCACGATAGCCGGGCATCGAGAACCATCGCTACCAGGCCATCCTGCCGAACCATCCAGCGCCGCCGCAACGGCCGACGCCCGTTTCCTGGTGGTCACCGCAGGTAGGAAGCTCCGTTCAGGTCGAGGACGGCGCCCGACGACCAGAGCGCCTCGGGCAGGCTCAGATGAACCACGGCCGCCGCGACGCGCGGCCTCGAGCTCGTCGACCGGGATGGCCAGGTGCACAGCCGGCCTGTCAACGCCACTCATGCGGCAACTCCTTCCATCGCTTCCGGTGGGCCCGGGAGGTGGCTCGACCATAGCCGTTCCCACCGGCGGCAGAGAGTTATCCACAAGGCCCGCGGTTATCCACATTGTGGCGCTGCGGGGTTGCCGCCGAGCAGCTCAATGAGTAATGGATACCGGCCCTCGGAAAGTGGCAGCAAATAGCGTTGCCAACGCGCGGCGAGCGGCCTACCGTAGTCATCACACCGGGAACAACAGGGACAAGGAGAGACCGATGTCGCGGCACGCCTCGATTACACCGCAGCTGCTCACGCCGCATGTCGGTGCCGTCCTGACGTGCGGCCTCGCACCCTACGGCAAGCCCTACCGGGCTCGGTGGCGCAGCTAGCGGACGCTAGCGCAGAACAGCCGCCGAACCCGACAAGGGACGGCGGTTTTTTCGCTTTCCTGTGACTCCATTCCATCCGCACCGCGGGCCATTTCGCGCTGCCCCGATAATTGCACCGGACACCACCGGGCGCGATTGATATTTGACAACTCCACAGCGGATGGCACAACGAATCCGGAGCGAGGGAGACGGCAACCCGCGCGCCTTGGGAGCGTGAGACACCCCGTTCGACTCGGGGGCTCCGGACGAGATCTTTCAGAACGCCCTCGTAGCCCAACGGCAGAGGCACGACGTCGAGAACGTCGCCAGTGCGCGTTCAAATCGCGCCGAGGGCACGCGTCAACGCCGCACGACTCACACCGCACGACTCACCTCGTGCCGGCGACGAGGCACACCACCAAGCCGGTGCAGCACGAATGGCTCGTGCAGCCGACTCGTAATCGGCAGGTTGCGGGTTCGAGTCCCGCCGCCGGCTCATGCCCGGGTAGCCCAATGGCAGAGGCACGCCGCTCAGGACGGCGCCAGTGCGCGTTCGAATCGCGCTCCGGGTACGCACCGAGGTTCTTCGGGATCAGGTTTTCCAGGGCTCGTAGCTCATCTGGTAGAGCGCCGCTCTCGCACAGCGGAGGTGGCCGGTTCGACCCCGGCCGGGTCCACGTCAGGCGTTGGCATGCAACACGTTGACGGCCTGCACGGTGGCGTAGCCGCGCCATTCCGGGGCCGCCGCCGGGCTGCATGCAGTGAAGGTGATGTCCCAGCCGCCGTCCGGCTTCTGCTGTGCGGCCAGCCGTGCCAGGTCGGCCGTGACGGCGTCCCGGTCGAACACCGCACGCGACGGCGAGTGCGGATGGGGCGTGAAGTCGAGCGGATGCAGCACCTCGCCCTCGGCGCCGCCGGCAACAGGCGTCGGTCTGTCCATGCATACGTGGGAAGCGAACCCGTCGAGAAGCGAGCGGGCCCGGGCCGAGATGGGTGCCACGGCGTCCAGGAAGTGCATCGCGAACATCGCCTCGTGGGCGGCCGGCGTCCCGGATGTCTGCTCGATCCCGTCCAGGCAGTAGCCGGTCGCCGCCCTCAGCCACGGATGGTCGGCGACGTCCTTGCGGTGCCCGGCCAGCCGGTGTGCCTGCGCGGCCAGCTGGGTCGTCATCTGGAGGGAGGAGGTGCCCGGGTCGGCGTTGATCCAGTGCGGCGCGCTGCCCTCGGTGTCCGGGTAGGGCAGGGCGAACGGTGTGCCGCCGTCGGCCAGCGTGTGCGCGGCGAGCCAGTCGCACAGATCCACCGTCCGGCTGCTGGTGTCGCGAACGTCGGCCAGGACTTCCAGGGCGTGCATGGCCGCGACCGGCTGGCTGGTCGTCGACCGCAGATCCGGTTCGAGCGCCCAGCCGAACCCGCCGTCGAGGTTGCGGTGGGCGTCGAGCGCCAGCAGAACTTCGCCGGGCGAGCCCTCCCCCAGCAGGTGCCGTAGCCGGCGTCGTTCCAGTACGCGGGCGTGGGTCGTCACGAACGAGACCGCGGCATCGAGATCAAAGTTCATGGAAGCATCCTTGCCCAGTCGCCGTAGCTCAGCAGGTTGGAGCGCCGCCCTGATAAGGCGGAGGCCGGTGGTTCGAACCCACCCGGCGACACGATCACGGAGACGCCAGCCGATGGGCGCCGGCCGCCGCCTCGAAAGCGGTTGGGGGGTCACACCCCGTGGGCGTTCGACTCGCCCCGTCTCCGCCACGCGCCGCTGGCTCAACTGGTAGAGCAACGGACTCTTAATCCGTGGGTTCGGGGTTCGACTCCCCGGCGGCGCACCTGCAGGGTGGAGGAGTTCGGTCGTCCTCGCCGGTCTCATAAGCCGGAAACCGCGGGTTCGAATCCCGCCCCTGCTCCCGTTCCGGTAGCTCAGCGGGAGAGCGCCGCCCCGACAAGGCGGAGGTCGCTGGTTCGATCCCAGCCCGGAACACGCAGCCCCGGGACACACAGCCGGGAACACTCAGCCCCGGGGCACACAGCCGGGAACACTCAGCCCCGGGGCACACAGCCGGGAACACTCAGCCCGGAGCGCGCTGCCGGGAACACGTGCGTCCGTATGGCTCAGTGGGAGAGCGTCCCCTTCACACGGGGAAGGTCCCAGGTTCGAATCCTGGTACGGACACTGTGGCTGTAGCTCAGTGGGCAGAGCGCCGGGACGTGGCCCCGGAGGTCGCCGGTTCGAACCCGGCCAGCCACCTTGCGCGTCGTGGACGGCGGCACGTCCAGCGGTCCGTAAAACCGTCGCCTCTCGACAGACCTGGGTCGGCACCAGGGACGCGCACCACAGTCGCATGCCCGAGTGGTCAGGGAGCCGCCTGCAAAGCGGTCTACGCCGGTTCGAATCCGGCTGCGGCTTCGATCGCCATCCGCTGTGAGTTGCCCGAGCGGCCGCCGTCGTCGGGCAGGGCGCCGGCTTCCGCGGCGGACGGCAAAGAGGCCATCCGACAAGGTCGGCCCGCGGGACAGGGCAAGAGCTGTCGCGTACGCGAGCGGCCTGATCGCGCCGGAGTAGCGTGACGCGGGTGCCAGAGATCGTCACCGAGGTTCGGGACGGCGTCGGATGGGTCACCATGAGCAACCCTGCCCGCCGTAACGCGCTGTCGACCGCCATGCTTGCCACGCTCGAGTCCGCCGTACGGGAAATGGACCTTGATCCTGGGATGCGGACGGTCGTGCTTCGTGGGGCCGGCGAGACGTTCACGGCCGGGGCGGACATCTCCGAGTTCGCGGCCCACCACGACTCGGTGGCGGCCCGCGAGA
Source organism: Paractinoplanes hotanensis (assembly GCF_023717965.1). Lineage (NCBI taxonomy): Bacteria > Bacillati > Actinomycetota > Actinomycetes > Micromonosporales > Micromonosporaceae > Paractinoplanes > Paractinoplanes hotanensis. The sequence goes on from NZ_JAMQOL010000052.1 coordinate 27,929, forward strand.
CGTGGGAGCGCACGCTGACCGGGCTGTTCGAGACGCTGAGCGGGCTGACGACGCCGCTGATCGCCATGATCCGCGGCCACTGTTTCGGCGCCGGGATGGCCCTCGCGCTCAGCGCCGACCTGCGCATCGCGGCCGAGGGCAGCACGTTCGGGATCCCCGCGGCCCGGCTCGGCATCGGCTACCCGTTCGCCCTGGCGCAGACGCTCGTGCACGTGGTCGGGCCCGCGCACGCCGGCGAGATGCTGTTCACGGCACGGGCGTACGCGGACCGCGAGGCCCTCGGCGCAGGCCTGGTCAACCGCCTGGTGCCGGCGGGCGAGCTCGAAGCCGACGTGATCGCCACGGCGAACGCGATCGCGGCCAACGCCCCGCTCGCCGTGCGGGCGGCCAAGGCGGCGATCAAGGCGGCCGCGTACCCGTCCATGATCGAACGCGCCCACGAGTTGATCGCCGCCACGGTCGGCTCCGACGACGAGCGCGAGGGGCAGCGCGCGTTCATGGAACGGCGCCCGCCGGATTTCCGGAACCGCTGAATATATTGACGACTATTAGTAAGTCTTGCTAAAAGTTAGTGACCCGAGTCATCCCCACGGCGCGACCCCCTGTGCGCCGGACACGAAGGGTCACCATCCCCATGGCAATCAGAAGAAGCCGGTGGGCCGCAGCGGCCACCGCGTTCACCGTCGCCGCCGTCGGCACCCTCACGGCGCTGGCCGTCCAGGGCACGTCCGAGGCGGCCGTGCTGCCCAACGGGTTCAAGAGCGTCGGCTACATGCCGTCGTGGGCCGGCAACGTCACGAGCGTCCAGTACTCGAAGCTGACCCACATCAACTACTCGTTCGCCCTGCCCAACGCGAACGGCACCCTGCAGCCGATCGAGAACACCGCGAAGCTCCAGCAGCTCGTCACCCTCGGTCACCAGAACAACGTCAAGGTGTCGCTCGCGATCGGCGGCTGGAACGACGGCAACGACTCCGCCTTCGAGTCGCTCGCCGCCAACTCCGGCACCCGGACGGCGTTCGTCACCAACGTCATGAACACCGTCCGCCAGTACGGGCTGGACGGCGTCGACATGGACTGGGAGTACCCGGACCCGGGCGCCTCCGGCAACAACTACACCGCGCTCATGCAGCAGCTCAGCACGGCCCTGCACAACGAGGGCAAGCTGCTCACGGCCGCGGTCGTCAGCGAGGGCGGCACCGCCAACGGCGTCCAGCCGGCCGTGTTCGGCTACGTCGACTGGCTCAACATCATGGCGTACGACGGTGGGTCGCCGCACGCCAACTACGACTGGTCGATCAACGCCGCCAACTTCTGGAAGAACCGGGGCCTGCCCAAGGCCAAGACCGTCCTCGGGGTCCCGTTCTACAGCCGGCCCGGCTATCTGACGTACGCCCAGCTCGTCGCCCAGGACCCGGCCAACGCCAACCGTGACTGCACGCCGTCGGGCGAGTGCTACAACGGTCTGCCGACCATCCGCCGCAAGACCCAGTGGGCCCTGGCCAACGCCGGCGGCATCATGAACTGGGAGCTCTCGCAGGACGCGACCGGCGCCAACTCGCTGGTCAGCGCGATCTACGAGACCGTCATGGGCGGCAGCGGCCCGACCACCCCGCCGCCGTCGGGCCGCACCGGCCGAATCACCGGCATCGCCGGCAAGTGCGTCGACGTCGCCGCCGCCAGCAGCGCCAACGGCACGGCCGTCCAGCTGTACGACTGCAACGGCACCACCGCCCAGAACTGGACCGTCGGCACCGACGGCACGATCCGCGCCCTCGGCAAGTGCCTGGACGTGGCCGCCGCCGGCACCGCCAACGGCTCGCTGGTGCAGATCTACGACTGCAACGGCACGAACGCGCAGAAGTGGCAGGCCCAGTCCAACGGCACCCTGGTCAACACCGGCAGCAACCGGTGCCTGGACGCGTCCAACAACTCGTCCGCCAACGGCACCCGCCTGCACATCTGGGACTGCTTCGCCGGCGCCAACCAGCGCTGGGTCCTCCCCTGAGCTCGTGCCTCTGAACTGGTGCCTCTGAAAGGTTGACCCATGCGGTCCGTCTCCCCCACCGGGAGGCGGACCGCCGCTCTTCCGGGCGACTGACCTGCGGCTTTCCCGTCGGCACGATCACCTCATGCTTCGTGTGTATTCAGCTCGGCCGACCGGAACCCTGCCGCCGGCTGGGGCGCCCAGCCGGCCCGCTGAGTTGACCGCCCACCTCGCCCGCTGAGCTGCCGGATGCGGCCCCACGGCTTGTAGACGGACAGGACGGTGGCCACGCCGAGCAGCGTCAGGGAGACCACGGGCGGCATGATCAGGCTGCTCACCTCGAAGGTCACGGCCTCGCCGGCCGACAAGCTTTTCCCGTACGCCGCGACCTCCGGCATGGTGGGCCGGAGCAGCAGCAGGATCAGGGTGCAGAGCGCCACATTGAGCACCAGCTTGATCGCCACCCACCAGTAGCGGACCAGCCCCCACTTCGTGCCCAGCCCCAGCACCAGGCCGGTGACCAGGCAGACCAGCCCGGAGACGAGCATCGGCCACACCAGGAACGAGCCCAGCGCCTGATAGGCCAGACCTCGCCGCGCGCTGTCGTCGCTGAGCGCGCCCACGCCGACCAGCACCGCCACCATCACGTCGACGCCGATCCACGCGCTCGCCGACACGATGTGCAGCACGAGCCAGAACTTGCGGTAAACGGGCACCATGCGCCCAGAGTGCTCGCCGGCGGCGGCGTGCGCGTCGGGGCAGGGACGTACGCCCGCTGACGTACGCATCCCGGCCGCCCGCATGGCACGGTAACCCCATGCGCGCACGCGACCTGGCCGTCCCCGTCGCTCTGGCGGCGGCCGGCCTGGCCACGCTGCCCGTGCTCGACGACCTGTCGGCCGCCGACCGCCCCGTCAACGCCGTCGCCTTCGTGCTGGTCGTCGCCACCGCGGCGCTGCCCGCGCTGCGTCACCGCTGGCCCGGGCCCGCCCTGCTCGCGGCGGCCGCGACCACCTCGGCGTACCTGATAATCGGTTTCCCGTACGGGCCGATCCTGCTGGCCTTCGCCGTCTGTGTCTACGGTGTCGCCCGCGCCCGGCCCGTCCGGCAGGCCGCCGCCTGGTCCGTGCCCGCACTGTTCGTGCTGCTGCTGCACCTGTTCGAAGATCCGCTGTCGGGCCTCGCCCCGGGCACCGCGTGGGTGGTCGTCCCGTTCACGATCGGCGTCGCCCGCCGGCAGGTCGTCAACGCGCAGGCCCGCGAGCGTGCCGAGGCCGAACGCCACATCGCCGACGCCGAACGGCTGCGCGTCGCCCACGAGGTGCACGACGTGGTCGGGCACGGGCTGGCCGCGATCCAGATGCAGGCCGACATCGCGCTGCACCTGCGTGACACCCGTCCCGAGATGGCCGTCGAGGCGCTGACCGCGATCAGCGCCGCCAGCTCGGAGGCGCTCGAGGAACTGCGCGCGACGCTGGCCGGGCTGGCCGAGACCCCGGGCCCGGCCCAGGCCGAGGAGTTGTGCGCCCGCGTCCGCCGGGCCGGCGTCGACGTGGACCTGGTTGTCGACGGCGCGCCCGCCCCGCTGCCCCCGGCCGCCTACCGGGTGCTGCGCGAAGCGCTCACCAACGTGGTCAAGCACGCCGCCGACCCCCGCGCCCGGGTGACGATTGAGCACCGCCCGGAGAGCGTCGACCTGCACATCTCCAATCCCGTACGGGCCACCGGCCACGCCGACGGCTTCGGCCTCACCGGCATGCGCCGCCGCGTCGAGCAGGCCGGCGGCACCCTGACCACCGATGCGCGGGGCGGCACCTTCGCCATCCACGCCGTCATCCCCCGGAGCCCTCGATGATCACCGTCCTGCCGGCCGACGACCAGCAACTCGTACGCCTGGGCCTGCGCGCCCTGTTCGAGGCTTCCGACGGTTTCGCGGTGGTCGCCGAGGCCGCCGACGGCCTGGCCGCGGTGGCCGAGGCGCGGCGCACCCACCCCGACGTCGTCCTCATGGACATCCGCATGCCCGGCATCGACGGCCTCGAGGCCACCCGCCGCATAGTCGCCGACCCCGCCCTCGCCACCACCCGCGTCCTGGTGCTGACCACTTTCGAACATGACGAGTACGTCTTCACGGCCCTGCGATCCGGCGCGAGCGGCTTCCTGCTGAAGAACACCAGCCCGCCCGCCCTGCTCGACGCCGTCCGCACCATCGCCGACGGCGGCGCCCTCCTGGCCCCCTCGGTGACCCGCACGTTGATCCGCGAGTTCACCGCCGCGGCGCCCCGCCCGCTGACCCCGCACCGCGACCTGACCCGCCTGACCGACCGCGAACGCGAGATCGTCACGCTGGTCGCCCAGGGCCTGAACAACCACGAGATCGCCGCTCACCTGACCGTCAGCCCCGCCACCGCCCGCACCCACGTGAGCCGGGCCATGACGAAGCTCGGTGCCCGGGACAGAGCCCAACTGGTCGTCTTCGCCTATCAGTCCGGCCTCGCCTGAGGTGACCGTGGCAGACGCGCTTGTTGATCCTGGGAAGAACACTCGAATTTCCCCGAAGAGACAAATCCCGCAAGCTGGACGCTCGCGTTTCCGGGGTGTCACCTGGAAGGGCGCTCGAGGTCCCGGGACCGGCGCTGAAAGGACAGAATTTCAGGCGACCTGCGCGATTATACGGGATTTCTCCGGCGACTGGAACTCCGAAATGTCGGCACGCACTCCGGTCAATGCCGCTGCCGAGATTCCCCATACTCACGCGTCCCGATATTGCTGAATCCGGCAAGTCGATAGGTAGCATAGTGCTGCCAGTAGTTGCCGATCTTGAGCCGACGAGAAGAGGCCACCACCACGCCGATCCGTTTCGGAAGCCCTGAGGAGCTGATCGCATGGATCCCCGCCCCACCTTGCGGAACCGGCTCAGAAGAGCACGGACGGACTCCGGCGCGAGCCCGCAGCACCTGGCCGAGGCCCTGGGATGGTCGCTCGTCGATTTCCTCACGGTCGAAGCGGTCGCCGGCGGCATCGACGACGGCCGGCTGTCAGCCTTGCTCGACCACTACGGCCTGGCCGACCAGCGGATCCCGGCGTCCGGCCTCGGGGACGACGTGCTGAGCCGAGAAGTCCGGCTGCTGGCCACCTACGAGCAGGAAGCTTCCAGCATCCGCACCTTCGAGCCGTACGTCATCCCGGGGCTGCTGCAGACCAGGGAGTACGCCGAGGCAACACTCAGTTTCTTCGCCGGCGACGCGACTCTCGAGCCCCTGGTGCAGGCCCGCCTGGCCCGGCAGGAGATTCTCGCTCGCGACGACGCTCCGGCGCTGCGCTTCGTGATCGACGAGTCCGCGCTGCACTGCTGGGACGGGGCCGACGGCGACGGGCCGCGGATCATGCGGGCCCAGATGGACCGCCTGCGGCAGCTCGCGGCGCACCCGGGCCTGGACATCCGGGTAGCGCCCTATCGAGCCGGTCTCCACGAGGGAATCAAAGGCCCGTTCGTCATTCTCGAGCAGCCGGACCTGCTTTATCTGGAGGACGCGAAAGGTGACGTCGTGCGGGCCGGGCCGGAAGAGGTCCGCGCTCATCGCGAACGCTTCGACGTCTTGTCCGGCCTGGCCGTTCCGCTTCTGACAGCGTGGGCCTGACCTCAGGCGAACAATGACAGAATCACCAGCAACAGGGCGATGACAGCGAGCACGACCGCCAGCCCCATGGCGACCGCCGATTTGAGCACTTCCGCTACCGGCCGCAACGACCGTGCGATCAGCCGGAGGGCGAGCATGATGAGGATGGCCGCGCCGACGACCATAACTATTGAGGCGTCGTGTTCGGGCGGCGGCTGTTGTACGGACAGCACGAGTACTAGACTTTTCACCGGCTCGTCCTTTCGATCCGTGTGACCGGCTTGGTGGGACAGTTGGGACAAGTGAGCACCTCCGGTGGCAGCCGGGGGTGCTCGTTCCGTTAGGGCCTCTGGGCCTACGTTCAGTTTGCGTGGCAACACGCCGAGTTGGCAATTGCCAAAACTCAGGTTGACACACTATGTTTTTCCGGCGGCGCCGTTGCCATCTGACGCCTTGACAATGATCACGGCGCAGTGGTAGGAGTTGACGGGTGACTAGGCGGAGCAGCCCAACGGTGCGCAACCGTGAACTCGGTGCGCTCCTCCGGCGGTACCGCGAGGACAAAAACCTCACCGCCGCTCAGGTCGCGAAAGACGTGGGCCTGTCCCCCGCCGCAATCAGCCGGCTCGAAACCGCCTCCCGGGCGTCACCGCGATCCGGCGCGCCGAATGTCCGCGCCCTGTGCAGCTACTACGGGCTCGACGATCGCACCACCGAGCGACTCGTCCAACTGGCCAAGGAAGGCTCCCAGCCGGGCTGGTGGCAGCGCTACGACCTCGAGTCACCGACGGCGACCTACCTGGATCTGGAGACCGCCGCCGTTTCCATCGACAACTTCGAGGCGTCGGTCACACCCGGCCTTCTGCAGACGCACGACTACGCCCGAGAGGTGATCGCCCCGCTCCGGTTGCATTTCTCGGCCGATCAACTGGCCGAGACGGTGGAGTCCAGGGTCCAGCGCCAGCGGATCCTGACGGGTGAGAGCCCTCTGCAGTTCCACGCGGTGATGGACGAGACAATTGTGCACCGGGTCGTGGGCAGTGCCGCCGTGCTGCGGGAACAGCTGATTCATATAAGACAGCTCGCGACCGATCTACCGCATGTCTCCGTTCAGATCCTGCCGTTCTCCGCGGGTGTGAACCCGGGATTGGACGGCCCGTTCTCGGTTCTCGACTTCGCCGAGGACCTGCTGCCGCCCGTGATCTACACGGAGGGCCAGCTCGGCCAAATTTTTGAGGACGAACCGGAAGAAGTCGAACGTATCCGGCGGGCTTTCGGTACGCTGACCGACCTCGCCCTCGATGCCGAACGCTCACTGAGATTGATCGACGAACGTATCCGCGACCTATCCTAGAAATCAGGGAAAACGACATCATGAGCCTGATGAACATCGACCGTGAAGCGCTTGCCTGGCGCATTGCCGAGCGCAGCGCCGGTGGTAATTGTGTGGAGGTCGCCCGAACCCGGGACCTCATTGCGGTGCGTAACTCGAAGCGTCCGGACGGCGAGATGGTTGTTTATACCCAACCGGAATTCGCGGCGTTCCTGGACGGGGCCAAGAAGGGCGAATTCGACGACCTCCTGGACTGACCGGAGGCGATGAACACCAGACGTCGATCAGTCGGTGAGGGGACGGGCGGCAACCGCGAAAGGTTGCCGCCCGTCCGCCGTCTCAGAGGGCGGCGACAGCCTCGGACAGGCGGTCCCGGGCCCATTGCTGCTGCGAGGAGCCGGCCCGGCCCCGGTAGGCCGACTCGATGACCATCGTGGCGGTCAGGTAGAGGTTGTAGAGGCGGCGCCGGGCGCGTTCGTTCGCCGTGAAGGCGGCCTTGCCGTAGCCCCGGACGAAGGCGGTGGGATTGCCGAAGGACGGTTGCTCGGTGGCGACGAACCCGGCCTCGATGAGCGGGTCGCCGTAGAACGCCCGCTCGTGGTCGATGACGCAGACGATCCGGCCGTCGCGCACCAGGACGTTGCTCGACCACAGGTCCCACGCCACGAAACGCGGACCTGTCACCTCGTCCAGGCAGTCGGCGTGGGCAGCGACGAGCGCGCGCAGACCGGCGTGGTCGAGCTCGACCGCGCGCCGCTCGCCGTCGTGCAGGACATCGGAAACCATGCCGAGGAAGCACTGCCGCCAGGTGGCGACGCCGGGGCCGCCGAGCGGGCCGAACGCCGGGCCGGTCAGGGCGTTCAGCGAGCGGGTCGCCGCGCCGACGGCCGCGTCCAGCTTGTCCTGCTCGCAGGCCGACAGCGACGAGCGGATCACTCCGTAGTTCTCGGCGTCGACGTAGGGCATGACGAACCAGTCGGCGTCGACCAGCTCGCGGGAGCTGTCCGCGAAGTCGACCGTGGGCACCGGCACATCCGTTGCGGCCAGGAGGGACAGCGCCGCCAGCTCGGTGGCCATCGCCCGGCGTTCGTACGTCATCACCTCGACCCCGGCGGGCGGCGCGACCTTGAGGACCGCCTGGTAGCCGTCGCGCAGGCGCAGGCGGTAGGCGACGTTGAACCAGCCGTGGCCCAGTTCGTGCACCCATTCGGCCGTGCCGGAAGGAACCTGATCCTTGCCGTAGGCGCGCGCCACCATCGCTCGCAGCGTGTCGAGCGACTGCCGGTTCTTGGTGATGCTCTCCATGGTGGCTCAGGATCCTACGTAGTCCGCCAGGTGTTCGCCGGTGAGGGTGGAGCGGGCCGCGACCAGGTCGGCCGGGGTGCCCTCGAAGACAATCTTGCCGCCGTCGTGGCCGGCGCCGGGGCCCAGGTCGATGATCCAGTCGGCGTGGGCCATGACCGCCTGGTGATGCTCGATGACGATCACCGACTTGCCCGATTCGACCAGGCGGTCGAGTAGACCCAGCAGATTCTCGACGTCGGCCAGGTGAAGACCGGTGGTCGGCTCGTCGAGGATGTAGACGCCGCCCTTCTCGGCCATGCGGGTGGCCAGCTTGAGCCGCTGCCGCTCGCCGCCCGAGAGCGTGGTCAGCGGCTGGCCCAGCTTGAGGTAGCCCAGGCCGACGTCGGCCAGCCGCACCAGGATGGCGTGCGCGGCCGGGGTCTTCGCGTCGCCCGCGCCGAAGAACTCGACGGCCTCGCTGACCGGCATCTCGAGGACCTCGCTGATGTCCTTGCCGCCGAACTTGTATTCGAGCACCGAGGCGTCGAACCGCTTGCCCTCGCACACCTCGCAGGTGGTGGCCATGCTCGCCATCACGCCGAGGTCGGTGTAGATGACGCCCGCGCCGTTGCAGTTGGGACAGGCGCCCTCGCTGTTGGCGCTGAAGAGCGCCGGCTTGACGCCGTTGACCTTGGCGAAGGCTTTGCGGATCGGTTCCAGCAGGCCCGTGTACGTGGCCGGGCTGCTCCGCCGCGAGCCGCGGATCGCCCCCTGGTCGACGGCCACCACGCCCTCGCGCGGCGCGACCGAGCCGTGGATCAGCGAGCTCTTGCCGGAGCCGGCCACGCCCGTGATCACCGTCAGCACGCCGAGCGGGATGTCCACGTCGACGTCGCGCAGGTTGTGGCTGTTCGCGCCGCGCACCTCGAGCGTGCCCGACGGCTCACGCAGCTTGTCCTTGAGCGCGGCGCGGTATTCCAGGTGGCGGCCGGTGAGCGTGTCGCTGGCCCGCAACCCGTCGAGGCTGCCCTCGTAGACGACCTGACCGCCGCCGCTGCCGGCGCCCGGGCCGAGGTCGACGATGTGGTCGGCGATCGCGATGGCCTCGGGCTTGTGCTCGACGACCAGCACCGTGTTGCCCTTGTCGCGCAGCTGGACGAGCAGGTTGTTCATCCGCTGGATGTCGTGCGGGTGCAGGCCGATCGTGGGTTCGTCGAAGACGTACGTGACGTCGGTGAGCGCCGAGCCGAGGTGCCGGATCATCTTCGTACGCTGGGCCTCGCCGCCCGACAGCGTGCCGGACGGACGGTCGAGCGAGAGGTAGCCGAGCCCGATCTCGACGAACGAGTCGAGGGTCTCGCCCAGCGCCGTGAGCAGCGGCGCCACCGACGGCTCGTCGAGGTCACGCACCCACGCGGCGAGGTCGCTGATCTGCATCGCGCAGCAGTCGGCGATGCTGATCCCCTTGATCTTGGAGGAGCGGGCGGCTTCGCTCAGCCGCGAACCGTCGCACTCGGGACAGGTCTTGAAGATGGCCACCCGTTCCACGAAAGCGCGCACGTGGGGTTGAACGGCGTCGAGGTCCTTGGACAGGAAGGATTTCTGGATGGAGGGGATCAGACCCGCGTACGTCAGATTGATGCCCTCGATCTTGACCTTGGTCGCCTCGCGGTAGAGGAGGTCGTCCCTTTCCTTCTTGGTGAACTTCTTGATCGGCTTGTCGGGGTCGAAGTAGCCGACGCCGCGGAAGATGCGGCCGTACCAGCCCTCCATGCTGTAGCCGGGGATCGTGATGGCACCCTCGTTGAGCGACTTCTCCTCGTCGTACAGCTGGGACAGGTCGATGTCGTTGACCGAGCCCCGCCCCTCGCAGCGCGGGCACATGCCGCCCAGCAGGCTGAAGGTGCGCTTCTCCTTGACCTCGCGGCCGCCCTTCTGCAGGGTGACCGCGCCCGCGCCGCTGACCGACGCGATGTTGAACGAGAAGGCCTGGGGCGACCCGATGTACGGCTTCCCGAGCCGGCTGAACAGGATGCGCAGCATGGCGTTGGCGTCGGTGGCCGTGCCGACGGTGGAGCGGACATCGCCGCCCATCCGCTCCTGGTCGACCAGGATGGCGGTGGTCAGGCCGTCGAGCACGTCGACGTCAGGCCGCGCCATGGACGGCATGAAGTTCTGCAGGAAGGCGCTGTAGGTCTCGTTGATCAGCCGCTGCGACTCGGCGGCGATCGTGCCGAAGACCAGCGAGCTCTTGCCCGAGCCGGAGACCCCGGTGAACACCGTGAGACGCCGTTTCGGGATCTCGACGCTGACGTCCTTGAGGTTGTTCACGCGTGCCCCGTGCACGCGGATCATGTCGTGGCTGTCGGCGTCGTGCATGCCCGGCTCCCTCGTTCGTCGGCTTCCCCGGGAACTCTAGGCAGGTGGTACGACACTCTGCTTCTCGATTCCTGATCAGGGAATGAGCAAGTCTGCCAGGTCGAACGCATCGCCGCGGGCCGGTAGCGCCGGCTGCCAGTCCGGTTCCAGACTCAGGTACCTCGCCGGGTCGGCCCGCAGCAGCCCCAGCAGCACCTCGGCCACGAGCGGCTCCAGGCCGTCGAACATGCGGCCGTACCGCGCCGCGCCGGTCGGCCGGTCGACAGCCCGGACCAGGCTGAGACAGTGGTCGACGGTCATGTCAGCTACGACCGGACAGCGCCCCCGGCTGTGCCCAGTCCTGAATCTCGACCAGCTAGCGGGCGACCACGGACGCCGGGGTCAGGCGCAGCAGCGTGTCACGCTGCGGGCTGCGGCTCTGCAGCAGACGCCCCATCAGCCGGGCCCGGCGGGCGAGGGCCTGGGTGCGGGGGCGGCGGTTTCGGTCGTACGCGGTGAGGGCCTCCGCGATGGGCCGCGCGGACAGCAGATGGCTGAGGGTGGCCGCGTCCTCCAGGGCCATGTTGGCGCCCTGGCCGAGGTCGGGAGTCATGGCGTGAGCGGCGTCGCCGAGCAGCACCGTGGTGCCCCGCACATAGGACGCGAGCGGCTTCGCGAGGTCGTAGATGTCGGTGCGCACGACAGCGGCCGGGCCGGTGGCGTCGAGGACCTCGGCGATCGGCGCGTGCCAGCCCTCGAAGCGGCGGCGGATCTCGGCGAACTCGTCCGGGAAGGCCGTGCCGGCCGGCGTCGACGCCACCCCGAACCAGTAGACGCGTCCGTCGGGCAGCGGCGCGAGGCCGAAACGCTCACCCCGGCCGAGCGACTCCCCGGCCCCGCCCAGCAGGTCGACCGGCCGCTCGGTGACGCCGCGCCAGCTCGTGTAGCCGCTGTAACGGATGTCCGTGCCGCGCGTGGGCGACCGGAGTCCGTCGGCCGCGACCACCACGTCGTAGCCGGTCAAAGGCTCGACGACATTTTTCCCGTACGCGATGGTTCCCGGCCCGAGCTCGGCGGTGAGCACACGATGCAGGTCGGCCCGATGCACGACGCGCAGTTCGCGGACGGCCCCCGGCGGCGTGGTGGCCAGCCAGCGCCCGTCACGCCGGCGCGACCCCGCGGTCAGCACCTGCTCGGGCCCCGCCATGGCACGGACGGCGTCGCCCACGCCGATGGCGTCGAGCGCCCGGAACCCGTTGGCGAACAGCGAGAGGCCCGCCCCGACCTGCGAATCCGGGGCCGAACGCTCGAGGACGGAGACATCCCAGCCGTGCCGCTGAAGGCCGATGGCCGTGGCGAGGCCGCCGATGCCGGCCCCGATGATCGCGACTCTACTCATGTAGAGGACTCTACGCATGTAGATTTGCCGTGTGAAGGTGTCTCCGAACACAGACCGTCGCGAGGCGATCGCCGACGCGGCCATCTCCCTGGTCGCGGCCGAGGGCCTGCGGTCGCTGACGCACCGGGCGATCGACCGCGCCCTCGACCTGCCGGCCGGCTCGACGTCGTACTACGCCCGCACCCGCCGCCAGCTGATCGAGCTGATGGTCCACCGCCTGGCCAACCGCACCGTGGCCGACATGGCCGAGCCACCTTCGCCACCCTCTTCGCCGGACCGACCGGCTTCGCTTCTGGATCGGCTCGCTGAGCGGGCGGCGGACCACCGTGTGCGTTACGCGTTGCTGGTCGACCTGGCCGGCGACCCCGAGCTGCATCCGCTGCTGACCACCGCCTCGCCGGCCCGAGCCCAGTTCCTGGCCGCCGCCGAAGCCACCCTGGCCCAGGCCGGCGTGGCCGACCCCGCCCGCCACGCTCCCGCCCTGATCGCTCTGGTCGACGGCCTGCTGTTCGACCGCGTGGCCGGCTCCCGGGTGGAGAACGCGGACGAGGTGATTGCGGCCTACCTGCGGGGTATGCGGTAGACCATGGCCACCAGAGAACCCCTGGACGCCGAGGACCGGAACGCGATGCCGGACAGTGCTTTCGCCTTCCCCCGCGTCCGCAAGGAACCCCTCAACGACGCCCGCCACGTGCGCAACGCGCTCGCCCGCTTCGACCAGGTGCGCGACGTCACCGACCAGGAACGCGACGAGGCGTTCCAGCGCATCAAGCGCGCCGCCGCCAAGTTCGGCGTCGACATGACCGAGGACAGCTGGCGAGAGCTCGGCAAGCCCGCCAAGGCCCGGCGCTCGTCCGACAAACCCCGCACCCAGGCCCCCAAGAAGGACCTCTACGCCGAGGCCCAGCGTCAAAAGATCCCCGGCCGCAGCACCATGACCAAGGACCAGCTCATCGAGGCCCTCCGCGAATAGTTCACCTCAGCTCGACGGCCGGATGGGAAGGCGTTCGCCGGCCAGGAGGCGGCGGCCGCCTTCCACCTTGGCGTCGGAGGGATCCCGGAAGCGCCACAGACGGGCTAGTTCCTCGGCTTCCGTCCACCCGTAGCCGGCCTCGAAGTAGGCATCCATCTCGAGCTCGCCCGGGGCGGGCGGGGGACTTCTCGTGGGGGCTATCCGGGGGGCGGGTGGCCGGGTGGTGGCTGCTGGGGACTGGGGAACGGCGGCGCTGGGAGTCGCCGCCGGGGGCAGGGCTGCCACGCCGCCCTGGATGAAGGTGTGCATCTGGACGAGGCCGGCGACCAGGCCCGCGCTGAGCACGACGCTGCCGGCCGAGCGCAGGATCAGGCTGCGGCGGCGGTAGATCTGCGCGAGCAGTTCGATTCTGGCCCAGACCGTGGCCTGGTCGGGAGCCAGATACTCGTGCTCCTCCATCGCGTAGCGGAGCCGTTCCTCGTGGTCGCACACATCTGCTTGGACGCGGCTGACCTCACGTTTGTGCAGTTCCGCGGCGGGTCGCCTCGTCGGCGTTCGCCGACCTGGGCTGGGAGGTGCCGCGCATCCTGGACGGCTTCGAGATCGCCGGCGACCTGTACGTCGAATGGCTGCGGCAGGTCCGGGCCCCACCTGGCATCGCGGCCGGGTCGTGCTGCTCGGCGACGCGGCCTGGTGCGTGACCCCGATCGGGGGGCGGCGGCACGTCGCTGGCCCTCACCGGCGCGTACGTGCTGGCCGCCTTCCTCTCGGAGGGTGAGCACGGGCAGGCCTTCGCCCGCTACGAGGAATGGATGCGCCCGCTCGTCGACGACGCCCAGCACCTGCCGCCCGGCGTCCCCCGGATCGCCGCCCCGGAAAAGCTGGGCCGGCGTGCAGGCGCTGCGCTGGGGCACCCGCGTGGCGGCGTTGCCGCTCGTCCGCCCCCTGGCCGGTCGGCTGACCTCGGGCCCGGCCGCCGGGCGCGAGCTGCCCGGCTCATAAGCGGCCGGGAATGCGCACGGCGAGCATGGCGATGTCGTCCGCGCGGTCGCCGGGCATCTCGGCGGCCAGGCGGGCGAGCAGGTCACGCGGCATGCCGAAGTTACGGATGCACAGGCGGCGGTACAGTCGCGCGAAGCCCTCGTCGATGTTGTGCGCCCGGTTCTCGACCAGGCCATCGGTGTGCAGCAGCACCGTCGAGCCGGCCGGCAGCGGCACCGTGTAGGTGTGACGAGGGGTGCCGAGGCGGGCGCCGAGCAGCATGTCGTTGCCGGTCAGCGGGCGCACCTGCCCGTCGGGCTGGATCACCACGGGCGGCGGGTGCCCCGCGTTCGACCAGCGCAGACGGTGGCCCCCGTTGGGCGCGCGGTCGATGAACGCGACCACCGCCGTGGCCATGGTCGGCTCACCCAGCGCGTGATTGGCCGCGTCGAGACGCCGCAGCACGGCCGACGGCGGTTCACGGCGGTCGACCAGGTAGGCCCGCAGCATGTTGCGCAGCTGGCCCATCTTGGCCGCGGCGGCCGTGTCGTGGCCGACCACGTCGCCGATGACCAGGGCCAGCCGGTCGTCGGAGCCGGGGATCACGTCGTACCAGTCGCCGCCGACCCGCTGGGCCGCCGCCGCCCGGTAGTAGGCAGCCAGGTCGTAGTCCTCGACGTCGGGCAGCTGCGACAACATCGCCCGCTGCAGCGTCTCGGTGACCGCGGCGCGGGCGTCGTGCTTGACCGCCCGGTCGAGCGCCTGACCGATGTAGAGGGCAAGCGTGGCGATGACGGCCCGGTCGAACACGGAGAACGTCTGCGGCTCGTCCCAGGCGATCAGCACGGCGCCGGCCTGGTCAGGCAGCGGGGCGCAGACGGCGGCCTGCCAGCCGAGCTCGTCGAGCGCCTCGGCCAGTCCCGGGTAGACGATCATGAGGTCCATCGGGCTCTCGTGATACTGCGAGCGCCGGTCACGGATAGCCGTTCCGGTCAGCGTGTCGGAAACGGCCCTCGCAGCACCCCCGCGCGGACTGGGAGTGATGCCGTCCAGCACCACGGCGGCGTGCGTAGCGGACAGCGCATCGCGCAACAGGGCCGGCACGGTGGCCAGGACGTCAGCCGTGGTCGACGTGGCGGCCAGCGCTTCGCTGGCGTGCAACAGCAGGCGGCTGCGGCGCAGCGCGGCGTCGCTCTGAACGGTCGGTTCCAGCAGGACGGGATTTCGCTCGGTCATCATCGGTCTGCTCCCCCCAATTTCTTGGTTAGAGCCTGCCGACCTGAGCGCTTCCGTGCATCCGCCATTTTACTGTCGTCTTACCTGGTAACAGTCGCCGGCGGACACCCTGCGCACCCGCCGGTGCCCGTTGATTCACCATTTGGCCGAGATGCGACGCGCCGATGCTCTTAAGCGTCAGTTACCGCAGCTCGGCGAGGTGTCCGGCGTCACGCGGACTGCGGGGTGCTGCAGCGGCCGTCGCACTCGGGGATCTGGAGGATCAGGTCGGCGCTGTCCCGCTCGGGCGGCCAGAACCCGTCGAAGCTGATCGCGACCCAGTCCCCCGCCGCGAGGTCGCGCGACCACTTCATCGTCAGATCGCCGGTGTAGTAGGCGACCGTCTTCTGCGTGAACGTCTGACCTTCGGGGATCGGGCTCCAGTACTTGATCGACAATGTGTAGCGACCCTGGTCGTTCCCTGGGAAGTCGACCTGCCCGTCTTGGCGCCCGACACGGAACCACTCGTCGAGCACGACGGTGCCCGGCTCCGGCGCGTCGAGCGAGGGGATGCCTTCTTCGCAGGTGACGTCGGCGAGCTTGCCGGCCCCGGTCTCCGGGTCGAACGGCTGTTTGGCCAGCATCATCCCGGTCTGCCAAGGGTCCCCACCCCGCGTCGGCGGCGGCGACGCAACCTGGATCCGCCGGAACAGCGCCTCCGGCGGGCTGCCACCCTCGTCAGACAGCTTCGGCGCGTACGGATACCCAAGCGGGGTCCCGAAAGCGAACCGTAGCGAATGGATACACGCGCCGGACAGCGCGAAGGCGGCATCGCTAGCACCCACACCCATGACGTACTCCCCCATTTGCGGCAGACGCGCCGAGAGTGATGATTGATCCTCGACAGTAGGATCGGAGAGGTGGCCGCACAACCCGTGACGCACGAGCCATCGGGTACCCCACAGTCGCAGATCGTGAGTGAACTTGCCGCGACCTGGCGTTCCTACCTGCCCGAACATACGCTGCGCCTGCTTCTGACGGCCGACAGTGTCAGCAACCCGCCAGTGACACAGAACGTCGAGGCGGTCGTTCTCTATGCCGACGTCGTCGGCTTCACAGCGTTGGCCGAGAGCTTCGCCGGGTCGGGCAGCTACGGCACTGAGCAACTCACCCGAATCATCAACCGCTGGTTCGAAGTGACCGCCGACGCAATCGCCGCGTCCGGTGGCAGCGTGGTGGATTTCGCCGGCGACGCCCTGGTCGGTATGTTCGACTACACTCCCGAGACCGCCGCCGCAGTGGCCCGCCGCGCGATCCGCTGTGCCCAGCTCATCCGGGAGGCCACCGCCGAGGTGCCCCCGGTGCCCGCACCCGACGGCGCACGCTCTCTGACGATCCGGGTCGGCCTGGCCGCCGGCCCCTTGCTCCTGATGGTGCTCGGCGATCCGGCGACTCGGCTACAGCACCTGATCGCCGGTCCCGCCCTCGCTCATGCGATCGACGCCCTGCACCGGGCCGACCGGGGCGAGATCGTCGTGGAACCCACACTTCTCCAGGCCGCCGGCCCGCTCGTGACACCGGATGTCCCCTACGCTCCGTTCGCGCCTCCCACCGCCGAATTGGAACGGCTGATCGAGCCGTTCCTGCACCCGGCGATCCGCACCCGGCTGCGCTTCGGGCGACATGAGCTGGTCAACGAGCACCGCAAGGTCACTACCGCCTTCGTCCGGCTGCCTGACCTAGCGATCGACGACCCCACGACGGTCGGGGCACTGCAGTGCTATCTGGCCGAGGGTGTCCGGGTCATCGACCGGTATGGGGGGCATCTGCGCCATCTGATGGCGGACGACAAGGGCACCGTCCTGGTCGCCGTGTTCGGCACGCCGGTCAGCTACGAGGACGACGAAGAGCGCGCGCTGCGGTGCTGCCTCGAATTGCTGGCGCTTCCGGGCGGCGCCCGCAGTGGCGGCGTCACCACGGGGCCGGTCTTCTCCGGCGAAGTGGGCTCCGACGTGCGCCGGGAATACGCCGTGGTGGGGGACGCGGTCAATCTGGCGGCACGACTCATGCAAGCCGCGCCGTCGGGCCATCTGCTCGTCGACCGGGCAACGTTCGAGCGTGTCAGCGACCTGGTGGTCGCCGACGGGCCGATCCATGTGACCGCCAAGGGCAAGAATGCGCCAGTCCCCGCTTGGGTCATCCGCAGTCTGCGCCGGCCCACGCCGACGAGCCCCCTTCCTGCCCCAGCTGCCGGAGCCCTGGTCGGACGCGGCAAAGAGATGGCTCAGCTTCGCGCCTTCGCCCACGAGGCGCTCACGGGGAAGGGCAACATCGCCTGGGTGCACGGCGAGGCCGGCATAGGCAAATCCCGCTTGGCCGCGGAGACCTGCCGCCTGACCGGGACGCTGGGTTTCACGGGCTACGGCGGTAGCTGCCGGTCGCACGGCACCAGCTCCAGCTATCTGGTCTGGCGCTCGATCTGGCGAGAACTGCTCGAGATCGACCCGGCACTGAGCCTCGACGAACAGCGGATCGCCCTTACCGAGCGAGTGGCCCGTTACGACGGCACCGGCCAGCGGGCACCGCTAGTTGCCGCGGTCATCGACCTGCCGATGCCGGACAATAAACTCACCGTCCAACTGGATCAGGCCGGCCGCGACGTGCTGCTGCGGTCCACGCTTCTGGCGTGTCTGCGTGAGCGAGCCGCACGGGGACCGCTGGTGCTGTTGCTCGAGGATTGCCATTGGATGGATCCGGCCTCGCTGAGCCTGCTCGACCTCCTCGCCGGGCGGCTCGCCGAGCTGCCGGTACTGCTGATTGCAACCTCGCGGGAGCCGGCGCCGGGCGCACTGATTGAGGCGGAGCACGTGACCGACGTGCGACTGACCCAGATGGCGAGCTCGGATGCCCGGCGTCTAGCCAGGCTGCGTCTGCACGAGCGATATGGGCAAGACGTAACGATTCCCGATGAACTCGTCGCGCAGATCGACGAGCAGACCGGTGGAAACGCGTTCTACATCGAGGAACTCGTCGCCTATCTTCACGGCACCGGGGTCGATCCGTCCGACCCGGCGGGTCTTGCCTCGCTGCACCTACCCGACAGCCTCCAGCGACTGGTCATGGCGCGCATCGACCAGCTCACGGACGACGAGAAGGCCGCCATCAAGGTCGCCAGTGTGATCGGCCGACGCTTCCAGTCGCCCTGGATCGCCTCGATCTATCCGGCAGCAGGATCCCCGGCCCAAGTCGCGACCCACCTGACCCGGTTGCACGCCCTCGAACTGACCCCGCGGATTGCCTCCGAGCCGGAGCCGGAGTATGAGTTCAAGCACCCGATCACCCAGGAGACGGCGTATCAGAGCATCACCTACGACACCCGGGCGAGGCTGCACGAGCGGGCTGGGCTGCTGATCGAGGAAACCTATCCTGACCGGCTCGCGCAGTACGTCGACCTGCTCGCCCATCACTATGCGCGCACCGACCGCCTCGATAAGCAGCGGACCTGGTTCCGGGCGGCCGGCGACCGCGCCAAGGCGATCTTCGCCAACGAGGCGGCAACGCACTATTACGAGCGACTGCTACCGCTGCTGTCCGAGGCCGAGCAGGCTGCCCTCCACATCGAGATTGGCACTGTGCACCACCTCACCGGCCGGTGGGCCAAGGCGGAGCGGCATTACCGGCTGGCGATGCTTGCCGCCGAGGCAACCAGGCGCGGTGACATCGTCGCCGCGGGCCAGCGCCAACTCGGTGACCTGCTCATGTACACGAGTTCACACGCCGAGGCGCTGAGCTGGCTGGAACAGGCCCTTGCGGGCTTCGAGGATCTCGGCGACTCGACAGGCCTGTTGCGGACCATGGACCGGATGACATTCGTGCTGTATCGGCAGGGCGAGTACGGCGAGGCGATCGGGATGGCTCGCCGGCATCTCGGAATGGCGACGGAGGCGGGCGACGTACCGGCGATGTGTGCCGCCCTGAATCACCTCGGCCTGTGTCTGCTGAACATCGGCGGGGCAGAAGAGGCGTTGAGCCACCTGGGCCGCGCATTCAACGCGGCCGAGCAGGCAGACGACCGACATTGGATGTTGATCAGCGCCAACAATTTGGGCTGGGCGTTCCAACGCTCCTCAGACCACGGTGAGGCAACTGCGTCGTATCGCCGTGCTCTCGAGGTGGCGCGGGAAATCGGGGATCGACTGACCGCGAGTATCGCCGTTGGCAACATGGGCGAGATCTACCGCGAGGAGGGTGACTTCGCGCGAGCCCGAGCGTGCGCAATGTACTCGCTCCGCGTCACCGTGGAACTGCGTGACTGGATCACCCTCGTCGACCGGGTCACCGGCCTGGGCGCCATTGCCGCGGCCGAGGGCAACCTGGCCGAGGCGCAGCGCCTGTTGGAACGCGCGATCTCGATGTCTCGTGAGCTGCACGCGCCGTACTACCTGTGCGAGTCGCTGCACCGTTTGGCCCGGTTGCACCTGAGCGCCGGCCGTCCGGCTGTTGCCGAGCGACTGAACTCCGAGGCACTGCGCGTCGCCGAGGAGCACGACGAGCGCGATACCCAGGTGAACGCCTACATTCTGGCAGTGCGGCTGAGGGTGGGCCGTCGCGAGATCAACCCGGCCTTCGCGGCCCAGTCGCTACGCAAGGCGGCCGAACGCTGGACCGAGCCACATGAGGTGGCAGCACTACTCGATGCCGCCTGGCAGGCAGTCCCCGAGGACGACGACGCCCGCCGCCAGGCTGCCGAGATCTACCGCGAGCTTTACGCGCGGGCGCCCAGCCTGGAATATCGGGACGCCTACGAGCGACTCACCCAGGTCCGTCTGCCTTTGGGGCAGCCCTTGCCGGCTCTCCCACAGTGGATCGTCGCGGACAGCGGGCCCAGCCTCGACGCCCTCCTCGACCGCATCGACCGGATGCCCCGCCAGGCGGCGAGCTAGGCGTCCAACTCTTCGTCGCTCGCCAGCCGGTGCAGGGCGGGCAGGGACGGGGCGAAGGCGTAGACGCCGCCCGTTGTGGTCACGAAGCCGCCGTACGCGGGCTTCGGGATGTCGTTGACGACGCGTTGCGGCAGGCGTTTCTCGGCGTCCTCGCGGGTGCCGCCGAGGACCGGGTCGAGGCCGTCGACGCGGGGCGGGTCGGCTGTCGGGATGCGGCCGTACTGCTCCAGGGTGCTGGCTGGGAAGCGGGCGTCGTTGGCCCAGCGGCGCTGCACGAACTCGAACTGGTCCTCGATGCTGGTCAGGTACGAGTTGAAGATGATGCCGCGCTCCTTGGTGTCGGGGTGGGCGCGGTCGTACAGCGGGCCGAAGGGCAGGCCCCGGCGGAGCATCTTGTGGTTGCGGTCGCGGAAGACCACGTCCTCGCGCGGGTTCACCTTGCGGATGTGCGCGTAGAGCGGCGTCTTCTCGCCGTCCGGGTCGTCCTTGAAGTCGAAGTCGTTCTCCTGGCCGGGCTCGGCGTCCGGCTTGGCCAGGGGCTTGCCGTTGTGGTGGCGGCCCAGAGCGCGGGCGGCCGCGTGCTCCGGGGTCTCGCCGGGGGCGGCCAGCTTCGCCATGTGGTCCCACCAGCCGGGCACGTTCTGCACCAGGCGGCGGTAGACCTGGAACGAGCCGCCGCGCATCCACTTCGGCGCGGCGGGCCTCGCCTTCCACGACGGGGGGCGGCGCTCGGCCGGGCAGCCCACGATGAACTCACCGGCGGCGATGACCGGGGAGCCGAAGACCGCGTTGCTGTCGGGGAAGCCGCGGACGGCGGGCTGCGAGATGCCGTCCGCGAAGCCGAAGTGCTCGATGCGGTGCTTGTCCACCGTGTCGCGGTGCACGACGCCGAACTGCGTGTGGAGCTCCTTCAGGCCGGCGGCGGCCGCGTCGTCGAGTTCGCGCCGCACCGCTTCGGTCAGGGTCTGCTCGTCGCCGGCGGCGATGGTCAGCAGCGCGTCGACCGAGGGGCCGCGGCCGCCGACCACCCAGTGCTGGGGGTCGCTCTTCCCGGTGTCGCCGACCAGGGCCGGCGTGGTGGTGAGCCGGTTGGCGTCGTCGAGGCGCGGGCCGAGCGTGCCGGCCCAGAACGCCTCGAACGCGGCCAGGCGGCTCGCCGTCTCGGGGTGCAGCACGACGAGGCCGGGCGCGGTGAGCCCCACGTTGAGCAAGGTCTGCCCGGGAACGAGGCGCGTCTCGCTCCGCGGCGCGCGGGGTGGCACGTCGTTCGTGCTGGTTACCCGGGTGGCGACGCCGGCCAGCCAGCGGCGGGCGCCGGCCTGGTCGTTGGCGAACGACAGGGCCAGGAAGGCCTGGTGCCCGCCGCCGAACGGACGCAGGATGTTGCCCTGGATCTGCTCGGGACGGGCCAGCGGTGAGTCTGGTGAGATCGCCATGGCTCGGGTACCCCCTCGGTCGAGTTCGGCGCGACCGATGGTAGTCCCGGTTGTTACTGACCAGTCAGGACTGTCGTGATTCGGTCGTTCGCGTAAGAGCGGGCCGGCGGGGTGAGGCCGAGCGAGAGTGGCGCCGGGCGGATCGTCCGGTCGACGAAGATGGCCCACCACAGGCAGAACATGGCGACCGTCCACACCTTGCGGGAGTTGTCGGCGTGGCCGGCCCGGTGCTCGGTGAGCAGGCGTAGCGCGTAGTCGACGTCGATCAGGTGGCGGGGGGCGGACCCGGAGATGAGGCCGCCGATCCAGTCGCCGATGCCGCCCTTGAGCCACAGCCGGGTCGGGGTCGGGAAGCCGAGCTTGCGGCGCTCGCGCACCGACTCGGGGACGATGCCCCGCATCGCCTCGCGCAGCGCGTGCTTGGTGGTGGTGCTGTGCGGGGGCAGCTTCATCTCGGTCGGCAGGCCGGCCGCGGCGGCGTAGACGGCCGGGTCGAGGAACGGCACGCGCAGTTCGAGCGAGTGGGCCATGGACATGCGGTCGGCCTTGCAGAGGATGTCGCCGGGCAGCCAGGTGTGCAGGTCGACGTACTGCATGGAGGCCACGTCGTCGACGTCGGCTGTCTCCGCGTACAGGTGGCTGGTGATGGCGGTGTGCGGGTCGGCCGTGAAGCGCAGCAGCTGGGCCTTCTCCTCGGGGCTGAAGATGCGGGCGTTGCCGTAGTAGCGCTCCTCGATCGGGGTGGTGCCACGTTCCAGGAAGCTGCGGCCGCGCACCCCCTCGGGGATGGCGTGGGCCAGGCCGCGCAGGCCGCGCTTCATGCCGTTGGGCAGCCGCTCGATGGACGACAGGGACGACGGCTCGCGGTAGATGGTGTAGCCGCCGAACAGTTCGTCGGAGCCCTCGCCGGAGAGGGTGACCGTGACGTAGCGCGACGCCGTCTGGGCCAGGAAGTAGAGCGGGACCAGCGACGGATCCGCCACCGGATCGTCCAGCAGGTGGACGATGCGGGGCAGCTCGCGGATCACGTCGTCCTCGGTGACCACGGTCGGCGTGATGCGCAGACCGAGCTGGGCCGCGGTGTCCTGGGCGATCTCGATCTCGGAGTAGCCGTCGGCCGCGAACCCGGCCGTGAAGACGTGCAGGTCGGGCTTCACCTCGCGGGCCAGGGCGACGACGGCGGACGAGTCGACGCCGCTGGACAGGAACGCCCCGACCGGCACGTCGGCGTGCAGGTGCTTGTGCACGCTGTCGCGCAGCGCGTCGCGGATGGCCGCCTGGGCGTTCTCGGGGCTGCTGTGCAGGGGCCGCAGCTTGGGGCGGAAGTAACGCTCGGTGCGTACGCCGCCGCCCGCCGTCCAGGTCAGCCGGTGCCCGGGCGGCAGGCGGTGGATCTGGCGGTGCAGGGTGAGCGGGTCGGGCACGTACTGGAAGGTGAAGTAGTGCGCGAGGGCGTCGGTGTCGATGGACGGGCCGGAGCCGCCGGCGAACGCCAGCAGGGCCTTGCGCTCGCTGGCCAGGAAGAGGCCGTCGACGGTCTCGAGCAGGTAGAGCGGCTTGATGCCGAAGGGGTCGCGGGCCGCGTGCAGGGTGCCGGTCCACTGGTCGTAGGCGACGAAGGCGAACATGCCGCGCAGCCGGGGCAGCGCGCCCGGGCCCCAGAAGTGGAACGCCGCGGCCAGCACCTCACTGTCACCCTCCGTGGCGAAGGTGGCGCCGTGCTCGGTGATCAGCTCGGCCCGCAGCTCCCGGTAGTTGTAGATCTCGCCGTTGAAGACGACGGTCCACCGGTCGCGGTAGTGCACAGGCTGGGCGGCCTCCTCGCGGTCGATGATCGCGAGCCGCTTGAAGCCGAACGCGGCGCCGTCGGTGAACTCCACACGCGTGTCGTCCGGGCCGCGGTGGTGCATGGTCTCCAGCGCGGCGGAGAACGCGTCAGCGGTCGCCTGGTCCGGCGTGCCCGCTCCCGGGCGGCTGCTCACGAAGACGTTCAGCCCACACATGGTGTTCCTCCCCTGTCGGTTGACCGGGAAGCTAGGGCGGAATCTGTGAAGAACTTGTGGGGCCATCGGTATCGGTTCGGTTCTTCATCGGAATCTCACATTCGTTGGTGGGGGTGGCGCGGCACGGTCACAATCGCGGCGTGACCGCACGTATCCTCGTGGCCGACGACGACCCGAAGCACGCCCAGCTCATCCGCCTCTACCTCGAGAAGGAGGGGCACCAGGTCATCACCGTGGGTGACGGCCGTTCTGCGCTCGACGTGGCTCGCGCCCGCAAGCCCGACCTGGTCGTGCTCGATGTGATGATGCCGCTGGTGGACGGTCTGGACGTCTGCCGCATCCTGCGCGCCGAGTCGTCGGTGGCGATCATCATGGTCACCGCCCGCTCGTCCGAGAACGACATGCTGCTCGGGCTCGACATCGGCGCCGACGACTACCTGCCCAAGCCGGTGAGCCCGCGCGAGCTGACGGCCCGGGTGCGGGCGCTGCTGCGCCGCACGGGCACGGCCGACGGTCCGTCGTCGATCCTGCGGGTGGGCGAGCTGGAGGTGGACGCGGGACGGTTCGAGGCGCGGGTGCGCGGCGCCGCGGTGACGCTCACCGCCAAGGAGTTCGGCATCCTGGAGCTGCTGGCCCGCGAGCCGGGCCGGGTCTTCACCCGCGCCCAGATCATCGACAAGACGTTCGGCTTCGAGCACGACGTCTCGGCCCGCACGGTCGACGCGCACGTGGTCAACCTGCGCCGCAAGATCGAGGACAATCCGGCCGAGCCGCGCTACGTGCAGACCGTCTACGGCCGGGGTTACCGGATGGCCGAGCAGTGAGTTTCCGCCTGCGCATCTTCGTGCTGGTGCTGCTGGTGGCGTCGACCGCGATCGGCGCGACGGCCTGGCTCACCCTCAAGCTGGGCTCACGAGAGGTGAGTCAGACGCTGGAGGCGCAGAGCCGGCACCGGACCGACATCATCGCGGAGATCCAGCGGTACGGGGTGCAGCACGGCCGGTGGCCCGGGGTGGACCGGGTGGTCGGCGACCTGGCGGAGCGCACCGGTCTGCACATCCAGCTGCAGACGGCCGAGGGCGAGGTGCTGGTCGACTCGGACATCCAGGCCAACCGCCCGTCGGGGCCGGTCCAGCCGGTGGCGTACGACATCGACCCGCTGCCGGTCCCCCGGTTCCAGCCATCGGCGGCGCCGGCTTCGCAGCGCCTCACGGCCGGGCTAGCCAAGATCAACTACATCCCGAAAGACCTGTTCGGGCCCGACCAGGAACGGGACAACCCGGCCATGCGCACCCTGAAGCAGGCCGCGCAGTACCGGGCCGGCCTGGTGCTGGTGCGCTGCCTGGGCGACGTCGCGGGGTCCGAGCCCGCGCTGGGTCTCGAATCCGCCCCGTACGTGACCCGGGACCAGCTCACGCAGTCGCCGGAGTGCCTGCGGAAGGCGTCGGAGCGGGTGCTCGGCGACGACTACTGGTTCCAGGGCTACTGGGACTACCTGGTGCGGTGCGAGCGGCTCAAGCCCGGCGAGGGCATGGACGTCGACCTGACGAACACGGCCTGCCTGCGCGGCGCCTTCAACGACACCGTGGTCACCAGTACGGCCGTGCCGCTGTTGCTGTATCTCGGCGGCCGCAACACGGTCGAGGTGGCCGACTTCGGGCGCCCGGCCCTGCTCGGCGCGGCCGGTCTGCTGATCGTGGCGCTGGCGGGCACGTTCCTGATCGCCCGGCAGGTCAGCCGCCCGGTGCGCCGGCTCACGGGCGCCTCCATCCTGCTCGCCGCGGGCCAGCACGACGTCCGGGTGCGTGACGAGGGCCACGGCGAGCTGGCCCAGCTGTCCCGGTCGTTCAACACCATGGCCCGGGCGGTGCAGGAGAGCGAGGAGCGGCAGCGCCGGCTGGTGGCCGACGTGGCCCACGAGATGCGGACGCCACTGTCCAACCTGCGCGGCTATCTCGAGGGCCTGGCCGACGGCGTGATCGAGCCCAGCCGGGAGCTGTTCGCCTCGCTGCACGAGGAGACCATGCTCCAGCGCCGGATCCTGGACGACCTGCAGGTGCTCGCCCTGGCCGAGGCGGGCGACCTGGGCTACACCCGTACGCCGACCGACTTGGCCGAGCTGGCCGCGGCCGGAGTGACCGCACAGCTGGCGGTGGCCGCCACGGCCGGGGTCACGCTCGAGGTGGAGGCGGCCGCGCCGGTCTGGGTCTCGGCCGACCAGGACAGGATGCGCCAGGTGCTGGGCAATCTGCTGACCAACGCGATCCGCTACACCGACCGCGGCGGGCGGGTCGCCGTCCGGGCCCGGGCCGAGGCGGGCGAGGCGGTGCTGTCGGTCGAGGACACCGGTGTGGGCATCGCGCCCGGCGACGTGCCGCACGTCTTCGAGCGGTTCTGGCGTGCCGATCCGGCCCGGCAGCGTGCCACCGGCGGAAGCGGACTCGGCCTGACTATCGCCCAGCGGATCGTCACCGACCACGGTGGCCGCATCGAGGTGGTCAGCCGTCCCCACCTGGGCACGACGTTCACGGTGCGGTTCCCACTGTCCTGAGACGGGAGCGAAAGATCCCCGCGCTGCTTTCGACTGATGACGCAAAAGTTATGTCGGTCGATCAGAAAGTCTGGACAGGACACTTCCTTACTTCATAACGTGAAGCCCACTACGGGATTGTTTCCGGCACGTGACGGCCCCCACTGTCGCGCCGTCGGAGCACGCCCGCAAGCCACAGCAACCCCGGCTGCGGCGCGGCGGCACGCGCCTTGCCTGGCGACTCGAGTCAGGAAGGGACCACGTGAACCACAGGACCCACAACCATCGAAGAACAGCGATGGGCACGGCTGCTCTTCTGCTCTCCTCCGTCCTCACGGTGGCGCTCGCTCCGGCCACCCCGGCCGCCGCGGTGATCAACCCGGCCGACTTCCAGCAGGTCACCCTGGCCAAGGGTGTCGCCGAGACCGGCGAGCCGATGAGCCTGGCCGTGCTGCCCGACCGGTCGGTGCTGCACACCGCCCGCAACGGCACGCTGCGGCGCACCGATGCGGCGGGCAACACCGCGGTCATCGCCAACATCCCCGTCTACACCCACGACGAAGAGGGTCTGCAGGGCGTCGCGGCCGACCCCGGCTTCGCCACGAACCGGCAGATCTACCTCTTCTACGCCCCGCCGCTGAGCACCCCGGCGGGCGACGCCCCGGCCACCGGCACGGCGGCGAACTGGGCCACCTGGGCCGGCGTCAACCGGCTGTCGCGGTTCACCCTCAACGCCGACTTCTCGGTCAACATGGGCAGCCAGGTCAACGTGCTCGACGTCCCGACCGACCGCGGCCAGTGCTGCCACGTCGGCGGCGACATGGACTTCGACGCCGCCGGCAACCTCTACATCTCGACCGGCGACGACTCCAACCCGTTCGACTCGGCCGGCTACTCCCCGATCGACGAGCGCACCAATCGCAACCCGGTCTACGACGCTCAGCGCAGCGCGGGCAACACCAACGACCTGCGCGGCAAGCTGCTGCGGATCAAGGTGAACGCCAACGGGACGTACTCGATCCCCGCGGGCAACCTGTTCGCGCCGGGCACGGCGAACACCCGGCCCGAGATCTACGCGATGGGCTTCCGCAACCCGTTCCGGATCAGCGTCGACAAGGCCACCGGCGTCGTCTATGTCGGCGACTACGGACCGGACTCGGGCACCACGTCGTCCACCCGCGGCCCGTCCGGGCAGGTCGAGTTCAACCGGGTCACCGCGCCCGGCAACTTCGGCTGGCCCTACTGCACGGGCACGAACACCAGCACCGAGACGTACAACGAGTGGAACTTCGCGACCAACGCGACCGGCCCCAAGTACAACTGCGCCGGCGGCCCGACCAACAACTCGTTCCGCAACACCGGCCTGAGCACCCTGCCGCCGGCCCAGCCGGCCTGGATCCGCTACGCGGGCGACGCCGGCACCCCGCCGGAGTTCGGCGGCGGCTCCGAGTCGCCGATGGGCGGCCCGGTCTACCGCTACAGCGCGAGCAACCCCTCCACCACCAAGTTCCCGCAGGTCTTCGACGGCAACTTCTTCGCCGGCGAGCTCGGCCGGGGCTGGATCAAGCCGATCGTGGTCAACGCCAACGGCACACGCGGCGCGATCGACACGTTCCCGTGGAACGGCAAGCAGGTCATGGACATGGCGTTCGGGCCCGACGGCGCGCTCTACGTCCTCGACTACGGCACCGGCTACTTCAACGGGGACGCCAACTCGGCGCTCTACCGCTACGACTACGTCGCCGGCGGCAACCGCGCGCCGACGGCCCAGGCGAGCGCGACGCCGACCTCCGGCTCCGCGCCCCTGGCGGTCACGTTCTCGTCGGCCGGCAGCAGCGACCCCGAGGGTGGGGCGCTGACCTACTCGTGGGCGTTCGGCGACGGCACCACGTCCACGGCGGCCAACCCGGCCAAGACGTACAGCGCCAACGGCTCGTACACGGTGACCTTGACCGTTCGTGACCCGCAGGGCGCGACCGGCACGTCGAGCGTGACCGTCACGGTCGGCAACACCGCGCCCAACGTCACCATCAACGCCCCGGCCGCGGGCCAGCTCGCCTCGTTCGGCGACAGCATCCCGTGGAGCGTCACGGTCACCGACCCCGAGGACGGCGCGATCGACTGCTCGAAGGTGACCATGGCGTACGTGCTCGGCCACGACCAGCACGGTCACCAGATCACGTCGCAGACCGGCTGCTCGGGCACGATCACCATCCCCACCGACGGGGAGCACGACGACGCCGCGAACATCTTCCCGATCTTCGACGCCTCCTACACCGACAAGGGTGGGCTGGTCGGCAACGCCCAGCACATCCTGGCCCCCCGCAAGCGCCAGGCCGAGCACTACAGGACGTCGCAGGGCATCGCCAAGATGTCCAAGACGACGGCCGAGGGCGGGCAGACCGTCGGTGACATCAACAACGGCGACTGGATCCAGTTCGACCCGTACAAGCTGAACAACGCGACGTCGTTCACCGCCCGGGTGTCCTCGGCCGGCATCGGCGGCACGCTCCAGCTGCGTACGGGCTCGGCGACCGGCACGGTCATCGGGTCGGCCACGGTCGCCCCGACCGGGTCGTGGGACACGTTCGTCAACGTCACCGGGGCGATCAGCGGGGCGCCGGCCGGCACCACGTCGCTCTACCTCACGTTCGCCGGCGGCGCCACGGGCGCGCTGTTCGATCTGGACAGCTTCTCGTTCGCCACCGGGGCGGCGCAGAGCCTGCTCTCGCTCAACAAGACGGCCACGGCCTCGAGCGTCGAGAACGCCACCTACCCGGCGTCGGCGGCGGTCGACGCGAGCGCGACGACCCGCTGGTCGAGCGCACACTCGGATCCCCAGTGGATCCAGGTCGACCTGGGCGCGACGTACAACATCTCCCGCGTACGCCTGCAGTGGGAGACCGCCTACGGGTCGGCGTACCAGATCCAGACCTCGACGAACGGCACCACGTGGACCACCGCCCGGTCGGTCACCGGCGGCAACGGCGGCGAGGACGACAACACGGGTCTGAGCGCACAGGCCAGACACGTCCGCATCAACGGCACCACCCGGGCCACGGCGTGGGGCTACTCCCTCTTCCATTTCGAGGTGTACGGCAGCTGATCCTTCCCCGTTAGGAGTGGGCGCCCGTTCCCCCAAGCGGGCGCCCACTCTCCCCGAGCACAGGAGGTTTCATGCGCAAGCTGATAGCCGGCACGGCGGCCATGGTCGCCCTCGCCGCCTGCACGTTCACGGCGTCCCCGGCGATAGCAGCGGATGCCCCGTACGACGTCCTTGTCTTCTCGAAGACAGCCGGGTTCCGCCACGACGCGATCCCGGTCGGCATCCAGACGATCCGCGATCTGGGCGCCGCCAACAACTTCACGGTCACCGCCACCGAGGACGCCAACGCGTTCACGACGGCCAACCTCGCCCAGTACGAGACGGTGGTCTTCCTCAACACCACCGGCGACGTGCTCAACGCCACGCAGCAAACGGCTTTCGAGTCGTACGTGCGGGGTGGCGGAGGGTATGCCGGGGTGCACGCGGCGGCCGACACCGAGTACGACTGGCCCTTCTACGGCAACCTCGTCGGCGCGTACTTCCACTCGCACCCGGCTATCCAGACGGTCACCGCCCGGGTGCAGAACCGGGCACACCCGAGCAGCGCGCACCTGCCCCAGTCGTGGACGCGCAGCGACGAGCTGTACAACTACCGGACCAACCCCCGCAGCGGCGCGGCCGTGCTGGCCACGCTGGACGAGTCGACGTACTCCGGCGGCAACATGGGCGCCGACCACCCGATCTCGTGGTGCAAGACCGTCGACAGCGGACGGTCCTGGTACACCGGCTTCGGGCACACCCAGGCCTCGTACGCCGAAGCGAACTTCCGCAGCCACCTGCTGGGCGGAATCCGTTACGCGGCCAACCGGGCCAAGGCCGACTGCCGGCCCGAGACCGGCTACACCGCGATCTACAACGGCAGCACCACCGGCTGGACGCAAGCCGGGCCGGGCAGCTTCACCAACAGCGACGCCACGCTGAGCTCGACCGGCGGCATGGGTCTCTACTGGTACTCGGCCAAGCAGTTCACGTCGTACTCGCTGAAGGCCGACTGGCGGCTCACCGGCGACAGCAACTCGGGCATCTTCGTCGGCTTCCCCAACCCGAACAACGACCCGTGGGTCGCCGTCAACCAGGGCTACGAGGTGCAGATCGACGCCACCGACGCGGTCGACCGCACCACCGGCGCCATCTACACGTTCAAGTCGGCCGACGTCGCCGCCCGCGACGCCGCGCTCAACCCGGCCGGCGAGTGGAACAGCTACGAGCTGCTCGTCGAGGGCCAGCGCATCCGGGTCTACCTGAACGGCAAGCTGGTCAACGACTTCACCAACACCGACCCGGCCCGTAACCTGGACGGCTACATCGGCATCCAGAACCACGGCGCCGGCGACCAGGCCGCCTTCCGCAACATCCGGGTCAAGGAGCTCACCGGGCAGCCGCCGGTGACGAACCTGGCCCAGGGCAAGGCGGCCACGGCCTCCAGCGTCGAGAACGCCAGCTACCCGGCCGCCAACGCGGTGGACGCCTCGACGAGCACCCGCTGGTCGAGCGCGTTCGGCGACCCGCAGTGGGTCCAGGTCGACCTGGGCGCTACCTACAACATCTCCCGCGTACGCCTTCTCTGGGAGGCCGCCTACGGGTCGGCGTACCAGATCCAGACCTCGGCCAACGGCAGCACCTGGACCACCGCGCGGTCGGTGACCGGGGGCAACGGCGGCGAGGACGATCTCACCGGGCTCAACGCACAGGCCCGGTACGTCAGGGTGCTCGGCACCACCCGGGCCACCCAGTGGGGTTACTCCCTTTTCACCTTCGAGGTCTACGGCAACTAGCACCAACCGAAAGGGGTTCGGATGACGACCGGCGTGTGGTTGATCGGAGCACGAGGATCTGTGGCAGTGACCAGCATGGTCGGGGCCACCGCACTACGCGCCGGGCTCGCCGAGCCGCTCGGTTGCGTCACCGAGCTGCCGGAGCTGGCCGGCCCGGCCCTGCCGGGCCTGGCCGAGCTGGCCTTCGGCGGGCACGACATCAGCGACATCACCCTCGAGAAGAAGGTCGAGAACCTGGTCGCCGCCGGCGTGCTTCCCGCACGCCCGGCGGCAGCCGTGGCCGACCAGCTGGCCGGGCTGCAGCGCGAGCTGCGGCCCGTGCCGTCGGCCGAGACCCAGCTCGAGGTCGCGCGGCTGATCGCCCAGGACATCGACGACTTCCGGCGGCGGCGCGGCCTGGAACGGGTCGTGGTCGTCAACGTCTCGTCCACCGAGCCGATCTTCCCGGCCGGGCCGGAGCACGAGACGCTGGCGGCGCTCGAGACGGCCCTGGCGACCGGCGGGCAGGTGCTGCCGCCGAGCTCGCTCTACGCCTACGCCGCCTTCACCGCGGGCTGCTCCTACGTGGACTTCACGCCCTCGACCGGCGCCCGGCTGCCGGCTCTGCGCGAGCTGGCCGACCGGGAGGGGCTGCCGTACGCGGGTCACGACGGCAAGACCGGCGAGACGCTGGTCAAATCGGTGCTGGCGCCCATGTTCGCGATGCGGCATCTGCGCGTACGCACCTGGTCCGGCACGAACCTGCTGGGCGGCGGCGACGGCGCCAACCTGGCCGACCCGGCCGCCAACGCCGCCAAGGCCACCAGCAAGCAGCGGGTGCTGGCCGAAACCCTCGGCTACCAGCCGCAGGGCACGAGCCACATCGAGTACGTCGACGACATCGGCGACTTCAAGACCGCGTGGGACCTGATCACGTTCAGCGGCTTCCTCGGCACCCAGATGCGGATGGAGTTCTCGTGGCACGGCTGTGACTCGGCCCTGGCCGCGCCGCTCGTGCTCGACCTGGCCCGGCTCACCGCGGCCGCGCACGCCGCCGGCCGGGGCGGGGCGCTGACCGACCTGGCGTTCTTCTTCAAGGATCCGATCGGCGAGGTGCCGCACGCGCTGGCCGAGCAGTGGGCGGCGCTGGTCGGCTTCGTACGGGGGCTCCATGCGCCTGCGTGACCTGGCCGAGCTGGTCCGGGCGCCGGCTGCGCTGTCCGTCCCCGGCGACACGGTGGCCGGGGCGGCGGCAGCCGGCGGGCTGGGCCGGTCGACACCGGGGCTGGCGGCGGCGTCGGTGTGTCTCTACTGGGGCGGGATGGCCGCCAACGACTGGGCCGACCGTGAACTGGACGCCCACGAACGGCCCGGACGGCCGATCCCATCGGGGCGGGTGCGGCCCGGGCAGGCGCTGCTCACTGCGGCCGGGCTGACCGCGGCCGGGGTCGGACTGGCCGCGCTGGCCGGCGGGAAGCGGGCCGCGGCGGTGGCTGTGCCGCTGGCGGCGGCGGTCTGGGCGTACGACCTGTGGGCCAAGAACACTGCGGTCGGGCCGCCGATGATGGCCGTCTGCCGGGGACTGGACGTGCTGCTCGGCGCAACCGGGGGCGACTTGCGGCGGGCCGTGCCGTCGGCGTTGACGGTGGCCGCCCATACGTACACGGTGACTGCGCTGTCACGACACGAGGTTTCGGGGGCGACGCCGGCTCTGCCGTTGAGCACGCTGGCCGGCACGGCGGGGCTGGCTGCGGCCGTGACAGCGGCCGCGTCACGTGCTGGTCAGGCCGGAGTTGATCACGCCCGAGCCCACCACGGAGCCCACCCTCCCAAGGGGGAGCCCCCTCGGACATTATCGCCGGAGAACGGTCGGTTTCGCGCAGCCGCCTGTGGACAACGCCGAACTGTGGATAACGCCCGAACTCTCGCCACCGGGGCGCTGGCCGCCTGGTACCTGGCCGGATACGGCCGCGCCCAGCTCCGCGCCGCCGCCGATCCCTCCGCCGGCCGGATCCGGGCCGCCGTCGGCGCGGGCATCACGGATCTGCCCCGACTGCAGGGCGCTCTGGCCGCCAAGTCCGGCTCCCCCGCGTACGGCCTCGGACTCGCTCTCGTCGCGCCGCTGGCCCGGCGCCTGGCGCGAAAGGTGTCGCCCACATGAGATTCGGTTACGGCACGAACGGTTTCACCAACCACCGCCTGTCCGAGGCCTTCGCCGTCATCGCCGACCTCGGCTACGACGGCGTCGCGCTGACCCTCGACACCAACCACCTCGACCCGTTCGGCCCCGACCTGGCCCGCCGGACTACCGAGGTCGCGGCCGAGCTCGGCCGGCGAAACCTGGCCGTGGTCATCGAGACCGGCGCCCGCTACCTGCTCGACCCGTGGCGCAAGCACTCCCCCACCCTGATGGACGACGACCCGGAGAAGCGTCTCGAATACCTGCGCCGGGCGGTGCGGGTGGGAGCCGATCTGGGCGCCGAGGCCGTCTCGTTCTGGGCCGGGATCGGGGCGCCGGAGCGCTGGGAGCGGCTGGTCGACAGGACGCGGCAGGTCGTCGATTTCGCGGCCGAGAACCAGGTCACGCTGGGCTTCGAGCCGGAGCCGGGCATGCTCGTCAACGACATCGCGGACTGGCGCCGGCTGTATGACGACCTGCGGAAGCCGGCCAACTTCGGCATCACCCTCGACATCGGACACTGCCGCTGCCTGGAGGACCTGTCGGTGGCCGATTGTGTCACCGCGGTGGCCGATCACCTCGTCAACGTGCAGATCGACGACATGCGGCGCGGGGTGCACGAGCATCTCGAGTTCGGCACCGGTGAGATCGACTTCCCGCCCGTGCTCGCGGCGCTCGAAGCGAACTACCACGGGCTCGTCTCGGTCGAACTGCCCCGCCACTCGCACGCGGCGCCGACGATCGCCGCGCAGTCCCTGGACTTCCTGCGCGACGCCGCCAAAGAGGCAGGAGATCGTGGATGACCACCTTGGATGAGCTACGCACCTTCCTGAAAGTCGACGATTTCCAGCCGGCCGACGTGCCGGCCCTGTTTCCGGCGGCGGGCCGTCGCTACGGACGTGAGCCGCTCACCGAGGGGTGGGCGACCGACGAGGCAGCCCGCGCGCTGATGCTGGCTGCGGTGCCGCCGGCCGAGATCCACGAGATCTACCGGTACGGGGACACGGCCGAGAAGCTGGCCGTGCTGAAGGCGCTGCCGCTGCTGCCGATCGGTGACAGCGCCGTTCCGCTGCTCGAGGACGCGCTGCGCACCAACGACACCCGGCTGGTGGCGGCGGCGCTGGGACCGTACGCGGACCGGCTCAGCCAAGAGGCGTGGCGCCAGGCCGTGCTCAAGTGCGTGTTCATGGGCGTACCGCTCAGCAGCGTGCACCGGCTGCACGAACGCGCCGACTCCGAACTGGGCGCGATGCTGCGCGCCTTCGCCCACGAACGTCACGCCGCGGGCCGCGACATGCCGCCCGACGCGACCGCCCTGCTCGATCGGCTCCAGGAGGACTGATGCGCATCTTCGATCCGCACATCCACATGACGTCGCGCACCACCGACGACTACCAGCGGATGGCCGAGGCCGGGGTGCGGGCCGTGGTGGAGCCGGCGTTCTGGCTCGGCCAGCCGCGCACCAACCCGGGCTCGTTCACCGACTACTTCGACTCGCTGATCGGCTGGGAGCCGTTCCGCGCCTCGCAGTTCGGCATCCGGCACCACGCCACGATCGCGCTGAACCCCAAGGAGGCCAACGATCCGCGCTGCCGTCCGGTGCTCGACCTGCTGCCGCGCTATCTGGCCAAGGACGGCGTGGTGGCGGTGGGCGAGATCGGGTACGACTCGATGACGCCGGCCGAGGACGAGGTGTTCGCGGCGCAGCTGGCCCTGGCCCTCGATCACGAGCTGCCGGCGCTGGTGCACACCCCGCACCGGGACAAGGCGCGCGGCACCAGGCGCAGCATCGACGTGGTGCAGGAGTCGGGCATCGACCCGGGCCGGGTGCTGCTCGACCACCTCAACGAGGTGACCGTGGCCGCCGCCCTGGAAGCGGGGCTGTGGGCCGGCTTCTCCATCTATCCCGACACGAAGATGTCACCGGACCGGATGGTGGCGATCCTGCGCGAGTACGGCGTCGAGCGGGTGCTGGTCAACTCGGCGGCCGACTGGGGCAAGTCGGATCCGTTGCTCACCGTGCGCACGGCCGAGGCGATGCTGGCCGGCGGCTTCGACAAGGACGACGTCGACCGGGTGCTGTGGCGCAACCCGGTCGAGTTCTACGGGCAGTCGGGGCGGCTCGACCTCACGGACCTCGCCGAGGCCGGGGCCACGTTCGCCGGCAACTCGATCCTGCGCGGAGGCAGCTGATGCATCTGAGCTACTGCACCAACGTGCACCCGGCCGAGGATCTGGCCGGGATCATCGAGCAGCTCGACACGTACGCCGAGCCGATCCGGCAACGGCTCGGGGCCGACGTGCTCGGGCTCGGGCTGTGGCTGGCCGCACCGGTCGCCGCCGCCCTGGCCGACGACCCGGCGCTGCGCCGGGGGCTGCGGGCCGAACTCGACGCGCGCGGGCTGGAAGTGGTCACCCTCAACGGATTCCCGTACGAGGCGTTCCAGGCGCCGGTGGTCAAGCACGCGGTCTACTACCCGGACTGGACCTCACGCGACCGCCTCGACTACACGCTCGACCTGGCCCGGGTGCTCAGTGATCTGATGCCGGAGACGGCGGCGTACGGGTCGATCTCGACGCTGCCGCTGGCCTGGCGCACCCCTTGGGACAAGTCCCGCGAGTCGGTCGCCCGGCAGCACCTCGACGAGCTCGCGCACGGGCTCGAGAAGATCGCCGCGGAGACCGGTCGGACGATCCGGGTCGGCTTCGAGCCGGAGCCGGGCTGCGTCATCGAGAACACCACTCAGGCCGCCGATCTGCTGAGGAACGTCGACACCCGGTGGCTGGGCGTCTGCCTCGACCTGGCCCACCTGGCCTGCGCGTGGGAGCAGCCGGCGGAGGCGCTCGACCGGCTGGCGGCGGCCGGGGTGCCGGTGGTGAAGGTGCAGGTGTCAGCGGCCCTGCAGACGGACGATCCGGTGGCCGCGGCCGAGGTGCTGCGGGCGTACGTGGAACCGCGCTTCCTGCACCAGACGCGCACCTCGCTCGGCGGGGCGACCGACGACCTCGACCTGGCGCTGCGGGAGCAACTGCCCGGGCCGTGGCGCATCCACTACCACGTACCGCTGCACGCGCTGCCCGAACCGCCGTTGAGCTCGACCGTTCCGGTGCTGCGCAACGCCATCCACGAACTGCTCGCCCGCACCGACTGCGAGCACTACGACGTCGAAACGTACACCTGGGGGGTGTTGCCGGTGTCCCAGCGACCGACCGATGCAGCGGGGCTGGTGGGCGGGATCGCGGCCGAGCTGGCCTTCGCCCGCGACCTGCTGGCGGCGGAGGTGACCGCGCGATGACACAGCTGCTGGTGCTGGACGTCGTCGGGCTCACGCCGCGGCTCCTCGAACACATGCCCCGCCTGCGGGCGCTGGCGTCCCGCGGCTTCCAGGCTCAGCTCGGCACGGTGCTGCCGGCCGTCACCTGCTCCGCGCAGTCCACTTTCCTCACCGGCGATCTGCCGTCCGGGCACGGGATCGTCGGCAACGGCTGGTACTTCCGCGAGCTGGGTGAGGTGTTCCTCTGGCGGCAGCACAACGCGCTGGTCGGCGGCGAGAAGATCTGGGACGCGGCCCGCAAGGTCACGCCCGGCTACACCGTGGCCAACGTGTGCTGGTGGTACGCGATGGGCGCGCAGGTCGACTGGACCATCACGCCGCGGCCGATCTACCGGGCGGACGGGCGGAAGGAGCCGGACTGCTACACGTACCCGCCCGAACTGCACGACGAGCTGCCGACGTTCCCGCTCTTCACCTACTGGGGGCCGGGCGCGGGCATGCCGTCGTCGCAGTGGATCGTGAACGCGTCCCTGCACCTGCTCGACACCCGCCGGCCCGACCTCACCCTGGTCTACATCCCGCATCTCGACTACGACCTTCAGCGGTACGGGCCGTCGTCGCCCCAGGCGGCCGCGGCGGCCGCGGCCCTCGACGAGGTGCTGGCGCCGCTGCTCGACCGGACGGATGTCACGGTGGTCGCGCTGTCCGAGTACGGGATCACCGACGTCAGCAAGCCGGTCGACATCAACCGGATGCTGCGGGCCGAGGGCCTCCTCGAGGTCTACACGCAGGACGGGATGGAGTACCTCGACCCGTGGGTGTCGCGGGCCTTCGCCGTGTCCGACCACCAGGTGGCCCACGTCTACGTCCGCGATCCGGCCGATGTGGCCGCCGTGACCAAGTTGTGCGAGGCGCTGCCGGGCGTGGCCGAGGTGCTGGACGAGACCGGCAAGACCGAGTACGGCCTGAACCACGACCGGGCCGGGGAACTCGTGCTCGTCGCCGATCCGGACGCCTGGTTCACCTACTACTACTGGCTCGACGACGCGCGGGCGCCGGACTTCGCGCGCTCGGTCGAGATCCATCGGAAGCCCGGGTACGACCCGGCCGAGCTGCTCTTCGACCCGGCCGACCCGGCGGCGGCCAAGCGCCGGGCGATCACGGCC
This sequence comes from Paractinoplanes hotanensis, assembly GCF_023717965.1. NCBI lineage: Bacteria > Bacillati > Actinomycetota > Actinomycetes > Micromonosporales > Micromonosporaceae > Paractinoplanes > Paractinoplanes hotanensis. The sequence goes on from NZ_JAMQOL010000052.1 coordinate 65,471, forward strand.
GTGGCCCGCAAGAAGCTGGGGCTGCGCTACGTGATGAGCCCGGTCGGCCTCGACGCGGGCGCGCGGGCCATCCGCGGCTCGCACGGGCGGTTGCCCGACGACGCGGCGGACGCTCCGGTGCTGCTGTGTTCCGATCCTTCCGCCGTACGGATGAGAATTGAGGCCACCGAGGTCAAGGCCCTGCTTCTCGGTCTGGCGGGGTTGTCATGACCCTCGAGGCGACCCGCCCGCCGGCCGCCGCCGACCTGCGCCAGCGCTTCGACACCGCGCTCGCGTCCTTCATCGACCGGCAGGACCCGGCCTGGCCCGACGGCGCCCCCCGCGGCGCGCTCGACAGCCTGCGCCGGTTCGTGCTGGCCGGCGGCAAGAGGCTGCGGCCGACGTTCTGCTACTGGGGCTGGCGCGGTGGCGGCGGCGAGGACTGCGACGAGGTCGTCAACGCGGCGGCTGCGCTGGAGCTGTTCCACGCGTTCGCGCTCATCCACGACGACATCATCGACGGCAGCGACCGGCGCCGGGGCCAGCCGTCGATGCACCGCTTCTTCGCCACCGTGCACCACCGGCGTTCGTGGCGCGGCGACTCGCTGGCCTTCGGCCGCAACACGGCCCTGCTCTGCGGCGACCTGTGCGCGGCGTGGGCCGAGCAGATGTTCCACGAGTGCGGCCTGCCCCCGAAACAGATCCACCAGGGCTACGCGGCGTTCGCCCTCATGCGGACCGAGGTGATCGCCGGGCAGTACCTCGATCTGGTGTCCGGGGTGGGCGACGGCTCGGTGGCGAGCGCGCTGACCGTGATCCGGATGAAGTCGGCCCGCTACACGGTGACCCGGCCGTTGCAGATCGGCGCCTGGCTGGCCGGCGCGCCGCGCCCGCTGTACGCGGCGTTCACCGACTTCGGCGACCCCTTGGGCGACGCGTTCCAGCTGCGCGACGACGTCCTGGGCGTCTTCGGCGACCCCACCGTCACCGGCAAGTCCACGTTGGACGACCTGCGCGAGGGCAAGCCCACGGTGATGATGGCCCTGGCCCGTGCCGCCGCCTCCCGCGACCAGGCGGCCCGGCTTGCCACCCTCTTCGGCAACCCCGACCTGGACGCCGCCGGCGCCGAACAGCTGCGGGCCATCATCGTCGAGACGGGAGCCCTCGACCAGATAGAACAGATGATCCGGGTACGAGCCGACGCCGCCCTGACCGCCCTGGCATCCGCCCCGCTGCCGCCCTTCGTCCGAACCGCCCTCACCGACCTGGCCACCGCAGCCGTCGACCGATCCAACTGACTGTCAGGGGCTGCCGCCGGCCGGGGACGGGAGAGATTCACCTGCAGTGATGCGATGATCACTCTATGACGGAGCACGCGGCGCGGCGGGTGGTGGCCGGGCTGAGTTGTGCCGAGTGGCATCCGGGGGCGACGGCCACCGTGCTGGCCCTGCACGGGTTGACCGGCACCTCGCAGGTCTGGGCGGCGCTCGCCGGTGCCGTGCCGTGCTACCGGGTGGTGGCTCCGGATCTGCCCGGGCGGGGCGGCTCGTTGCATACCTCCGCCGGGGCCGGGCTGGCCGGGCACGCCGCGGCAGTGGTGGCGCTCGCGGACGACCTCGGGCTGAGCGATGTCACCCTCGTGGGGCATTCGATGGGGGCGTTTCTGGCGCCCCTGGTCGCGGCGGGACTGGGGGAACGGGTTCGCAAGGTGGTGCTGGCCGACGGGGGCGTGCCGCCCGATCCGTCACTCCTGCTGTCACGGCCGGTCGTGCGGGCGATCTTCACCGTGCAGGGGCTGCTGCTGCGACGGCGGTGGCGCAGCGCGGAGGCGTTCCTGGCGGTCGCCGAGGGCAAGGCTGTGCGGGGACGGCCCGAGTTGCGGCCGGTGGTGCGGGGATGGGCCGCCTATCTGCTCGATGGCAACGGGCGGGCTCGGGTCGACCGGCGGCGGCTCGTCGCCGATGCGGTGGACAGCCTGACCGGCGCGGCGACGCTTCCGGCCGTACGGGACATGAGCGTCCCTGTGCGTCTGCTGGCGGCGAGCCACGGAGCCCACGACGGTGCTGTGCCTTTTCTCAGCGACGCGGCGCTGGCAGGGGCGGCGGCATTGCTGCCCCGGCTGATCAGCGAGCGCGTCGAAGCCAACCACGTCACGCTCCTGGCCGATCCGCGGCTGGCCGCCGCCGTCAGGTCAGATCCAGTGTGAACTCGGCCCGGTCGACCTTGCCCGCCACCTGGAACTCGAGGAACGCGCGGTAGCGGCCGGCGCCGGGCACCGAGACGTTGAAGCGGATCGCGCCGTCGGCCAGCTCGGGGTCGGGGTGCACGTGGACGTAGCCGAGGTCGCCCTCGCGCAGCACAACCAGATGGCCGTAGGCGCCCAGATAGCGTTCGAGCGTCGCCGGGCCGGGTGCGCCGGAGCGGGCGACCCGGAACGAGATCGGGACGGTCGAACCGGTCTTGGGGGCGCCCTCCATGGTGACCGTGAACGGACCGGCATCGGCCTGAGTCGCAGCGGGCGGCAACGCGGTCTCGGTGGTGGCGCCGGGCACGTAATGGTCGACGCCCAGCACCAGCGGGGTGGTGGCGCCGCCGGCGGTGGCCACGGTGAAGTCGGCGAAGATCCGGTAGGCGCCCGAGCGGGGCAGCGCCAGCGGCACCGACCACAGGCCGTCGGGTGACATCGTGGGGTGCAGGTGCTGGAAGCCGGCCAGGTCGCGGCCGGCGACGACGAGGTGCAGCGGCTTGTCGTGCACGACGGCGAAGCGGGTGGCCGGCTGGCGGTCGGCGCCGACGATGCGGAAGGCGTAGTCGACCGCGCGGCCCGCGGGCTGCGAGCGCCGCACCGGCTGGAGGGTGTAGCCGCCCGCGCTGACCGTGGTTCCGGCGGCCTCCACTGTGGCTGGCCCACCGTCGCCGCCGCTGTGCTGGTGTCCCGCCATGGTTTGCGCCGCGGGGGCCACCGGCTTCGGCGCGGCCGCGGTCTGCTGCGGTGCGGCGGTCGAGCGGCCCAGCGCGTAACCGCCGATCAGCGCCACAACGACAGCGCCGACCGCGATCGGCACCACGGGAACCGAACCGGGAGCGCCTTTAGCCGTGCTGCCCTTCGCAGCACTGCCCTTTGGCGCACTGCCCTTTCGCGGGGCGCCGGCAGGCGTACGCCGTCGCCAGGCGACAACCGCGGCCACCGCGGCCAAGGAGACCGCCACCCCGCCGATCCACCCGAGCCAGTTGGTGCCGCCATCCTCTTCCGTCGGCGCGGCCGCCGGTGCAGCGGCAGCGGTTGCGCTCGGTGCGACGGAAGCGGCGCCGCCGGTCAGCGCCGGATCGGCCTGACTGGTCGGCGGCGTCCACCCGGCCGGGGCCGGCGTGACGGGCCCGGTGTACTTGAAGTTCACCGTCCCGTGCACGCTGTCGCCGTCCGACGCCTTCGACTGATAGTCGACCTTGTACTCCCCCGTCACCGGCAGGTGGGCGATGCGAACCCGGGCCGGGAAGCCGGTCGTGTACTGCCGGGGCTCGAACTTCCCACCCTCCATGAAGTACTCGGTGACCGGCTTGTCCAGCGGTCGCGGCCCGGCGTGCTCCCACCCGTTGTCGACGCGGCCGCCGTTGGGGGCGGTGACGGTGAAGTACGCGTTGTCCGGCACCTTCTCGGTGAAGAACAGCTCCACGCTCATCAGCGGCGAGCTCACCGTCGAACCGCTGACCGGGTTCGACATGGCAAGCGTGCCGTGCGCGGAGGCCGGCGACGGCACGGCGAACACGACGGCGAGGACCGCGGCGGAAGCGAGGACAACTCGGTGGAAGAGTCCCATCGCACCATCCTCGGAGAACGGAAGCTTTAGTCAAGACATCGAGATCTTTTTATTCGCCAGACCGAAGTTCTGCCCGGGCCGACGTCGCCGCCCCGATCGTGCACCGGGTGAGCCGCCCGGCCCGCGTGATCGTCAACGAGCTTCAGGTCCGGCCGGTGATCCAGGCCGAGCCGCCAGGACACCTAGGCAGCGACCCGCCGCCCCGCCGCGGCCGGTCGGTAGTCGGCCAGCATCGCCGCCGGCATCGGCCGGCCGTAGTGGAAACCCTGGGCGTAGCGGTAGCCCAGCCGCTGCAGCTCGGCTGCCTGCTCGGCGGTCTCGACGCCCTCGGCCACCGCCCGCAGGCCGAGGCCCTCGCAGATGCCGATCAGCGCGGCCACCACCACCGCCTGCGGGCCGCCGGCGGTGACGTCGTCGACGAACGACTTGTCGACCTTCAGGACGTCGGCGGGGCAGGTGCGCAGCAGGCCGAGTGACGAGTGGCCGGTGCCGAAGTCGTCCAGGGCGATCTTCACGCCCAGCGCGGCGATCGCCCGCAGCTCGGTCAGGGCGGTGCCGCCGTCGAACACCGCTGTCTCGGTGACCTCCACGGTCAGCACCTCGGGCGGCAGGCCGGTGCGGCACAGCACCGCGGCCACGTCGTCGGCGAAGCCGGCCTCGCGCAGCTGCCGGGCCGACACGTTCACCGTGACGGTTGTCGGGGCGGCCGCTCCCATCTCGCTGCGCCAGGTCACCGCCTGGCGGCAGGCCTCCTCGAGGACCCAGGCGCCCAGCGGAACGATCAGTCCGGTGCGTTCGGCGGCCGGGATGAACACGTCGGGGCCGATCGGGCCGCGTTCGGGGTGCCGCCAGCGCAGCAGGGCCTCGACGCCGAACAACTCGCCGCCCGGCATCGTCACGATCGGCTGGTAGAGCAGGGTGAGCTGCTCGGTGTCGAGGGCGGTCCGCAGGTCGGCGGCGAGGCGGGACTGCTCGGCGGTGCGCTGGTCCATCGCGGTCGCGTACGTGACCTGGCGGCCCTTGCCCTGGCCCTTGGCCTCGTACATGGCCACGTCGGCGCGGCGCAGCATCTCGTCGGCGCTGTCGCCCTCGCGGGCCGGGGCCAGGCCGATGCTCGCCTCGACCACCAGCTCGTGGCCGCCCGCGCGCACCGGGCGGCGCAGGCGGCAGGCGATGGCGCCCAGGGTGCGGGCGGCGTCGCCGCGCAGCAGCAGCGCGTACTCGTCGCCGCCCAGCCGGGCCGCCACGCCGCCGGCCGGAAGCTCGTTCTCGATCGTGGCCGCGACGGCCGTGAGCAGTTCGTCGCCGACCGCGTGGCCGAGGTCGTCGTTGATCGCCTTGAAGTCGTCCAGGTCGATCAGGGCGACGCTCACGTCGGCCGGGTCGTCGGCCAGCGCGGCGGTGATCTCCCGGGTGAGCACGGTGCGGTTGGCCAGCCCGGTCAGGGCGTCGTGGCCGGCCTGATGGACCAGTTCGCGCTGCCGGGCGTCCAGGTCGTCGAGCAGCCGGCTGTTGTCGCGCAGGGCGACCAGTTGCCGGGTCGCGACGAGCAGGGTGACGGTGACCGAGCCGATCGCGATCGCGAGCTGGTCGGCCGAGTGCTCGACCGCGCTCGAGAGCAACAGCGCGCCGGTGGCCAGCACGGCCGCGTACGGCATGTGGCTGAGCCGGCGCATCGGCGGGCGCGGCAGCGGACGGCCGACCCGGGTGGCCCGGATCTGGCGGTCGGCGGCCAGGCAGAGGCACAGGCTGCAGGCCGGCAGCAGCACGTGCGCGGTGTTCAGGTACGGCTTGTCGGCCAGCAGCGGCGCGAACGCTCCGCCGCCGGCCCCGATCGCGCCGGTCAGCGCCAGCAGGTGCAGGGCACGGCGGTCGATCGGCCCGGTGCCGGTGAAGGCCACCTTGACGAACGCGAAGATGCAGATCACGCCCGCGGCCAGGACGATCAGCACCGAGGCCGAGTCGGCGAATCCGCCGCCCAGCCACTGCTGCCAGCGCGGGTACGCCAGGTGCCAGGTGAACGTCAGGACGGTGACCAGCACGGTCGCGATGTCCAGGCCGAACCGGGTCCACTCGATGCCCGACCGCCGGGCGCCGGGAATCCGCAGCAGCCCCAGCAGGAACACGGCCAGGCCGGTCACGTACACGGCCGCGGTGACGCCGCTGATGTGCTGCCCCTGCTGGGCGCCGGTCAGATAGTCGTACGCGTTCGAACCCGCGCCCAGACCGATCAGCACGATGCCCGCCGAGGCGTACCGCCAATAGCTGCGACCCTCGCCCGACGCCCGCCACGAGGCCCGGGCGGCCAGCGGCACCGCGACGAGCAGCGGCAGCCAGCCCAGCACGGTCGGGGCCTTGTGCAGCAACCCCACGACGAACCACAGGCAGGCGAGGACGAGGACCACGGCCGCGACGACGACCGTACGGGTCAGGCGGAACGGCGGAACCATCGCCGCCGCCATGCCACGATTCCTCTCCACATCGATCCCATCGGCTCGCCACCGCCACGGATGAGGAAGATCGCGGTGCTGCCCGGGCCACAGGGTAAACCCCCTGGCCGGGCAGCGCGAGGGACGAAAGGACGATCAAAGGAACCGGAACCAGCCGGGCTCGGGCACGAGGCGGGGATCCGGCGAACCACGCCCGGCACGACAGGAGCGGCATCGGTCGACGTCGAGGTTTTCCGAAACTTCCCGTTCACCACCAGAACGTCGGCATGCACGGCAGGATGAAACTGAAGACTCGCCGGAAAAGGAGATTGTGGAGACGCACAGAATCGAGCATGATACGCGGGATTCGCACCTCCTGCACCCAGCACGCGAGAAATAGCCCCAGGGCGCATTTTTTGCGGGGAAAAGGCTGAACCCTCTCCTCCAGGACGAGAAGGTCTGGTCTGGTGCAAGCCGTTTGCACGCGACTAGCCCCGACATGAGGCCGCCCATGATCAAGCGCACCAGCGCTGCCGATACGCAGACCGAGATGATCGACTTAGCCGGATACAGCCTCGGTGACCTGCGGAACGACCGGAGCCACGAGCTGGCCGAGGCCGTTCGGGTGGTGCTGCGCCAAGTGGCCCGTCCTCGCGCCAATCTGGGCGGTGGCAGTCCGCCGGGCCGGGCCGACTGACTCCATACTGGCCCGGCTCGACCACAGCAGACCGAGGAGCATCCGATCGCCGTGTCCCCCGCGCAGATCGAGGATCACCCGCACCACACCCTCCCCGACGCCGACTTCCAGGCGCTCGCGTCCGGCGGTGGTTCCCCGCAGGTTGTCGCGAAGCTGAGGCGGGCCGAGCACAGCCGCCGCCTCATCATGTTGCGCGCCCTCTTCGACGCGTCACGTGACGTCGCCCCGATCGGCGAGGCGTGGGCGGCACTGGAGCGCGCCGAGAAACAGGACGCGTTCGCGGTCGCCACGATCCTCATGCATCCGCAGGTCGGCGCCTGGCTCTCGTACACCTTGCGGCGTCACGAGGGCGGCGCGACGAGCACGGCGCCCGACGACCACGACTTCCTCCAGCTGAACGCGGTGGCCATCGCGGCGTCGGCCGCGACGGGTCAGGCCTACCGCGCCACCGTCCCGCTCCGGGACGGCCGCGCGCTCATCCCGCAGTTCGGCATGGCCGTTTTCGCCGACTGTCCACAATGGGACGTGGCCGAGGCCGGCACCGAGGACGGCCACCTCTGGCTGCGCCACGGCGACCAGCTCGTCGACGTGCCGCCGGGCGCGGGCGACCGCAACGACTGGTGGCCCTTGCGCCGCCTGACCGTCGGGGACGACGTTCGCCTCACCGTCTGGCTCGACGACCTCGATCCGATGCGAGACCTGGCCGACCCGGTGCCGCCGAGGCGACTGTCCCCCACCGATTTCCAGCGGTGGGCCAATCTGCTGGACGGCGCGTGGGCCATTCTTGTCGCCGACCACCGCCCGCTGGCCGAGGCGATCGCCGCCGGCGTCACCTCGCTGGCGCCGCTGCCGGCCGGTTCGGGCTGGGGCACCCGCAGCGCCTCCACCGGCGACGCCTTCGGTGCGATCATGTGCTCGCCGCCGCCGGACGCGGTGACCCTTGCCGTGTCACTCGCCCACGAATTCACGCACATCAAACTCGGCGGGCTGATGCATTTGCACACCCTGACCGAGGGCCCGGGTCAACCGTGCCTGCACGCGCCGTGGAGAGACGACCCGCGCCCGGCCGGCGGCCTATTGCAAGGCATCTATGCCTTCATGGCGATCGCCGATTTCTGGCGCCGCCAGCCATCGAGGCGCGACGATCTCATTACCGATTTCGAATACGCCTACGCGCACGCCCAGACGGCCGAGGCGCTCACCATCGCCCTGCGGGACGGCAACCTCACCGAGCGCGGCCGCGCCTTCGCCGAGGGCATCGGCGAGGCGATGCGCGACTGGCCCGACGACGTCGACCCGCGGGCCCGCGCCATGGCCCGGCTGGTGGCCGACGCCCATCGGGCGGGCTGGCGGGCCCGGCACTGCCACCCCCGCCCCGAGGATGTCATCGCCCTGACCCGGGCCCTGGCCGACGGAGATTCCGGGCCGATCGCGATCGGCCCGTCCGAGGTGCGCCCGGACCCGGAGATGCGGCAGTGGTCGGCGGCCCGGCTCGGCCTGGCCCGCCGGTGGCTGCTCGCCCCGGAGAGGCACGCCGAGGCGCGGACCGAGGACTGGGGCGCCCGGCTGACCGTCGCCGACCTCGCGCTCTTCGCCGGCGAGCACGACAAGGCGGCCGCGGCCTTCCGCGACGAGATCACCGAGGATCCCGAGTCCGTCGACGCCTGGACCGGCCTCGGCCTGGCCCTGGGTGACCCCGCTCTGCTCCGTCGACCCGAACTGGTGATAGCCGTTCACCGCGCGAGCGAATTCAACCATTCCCCGCTCGCGGTGGCAGGCCTGGTCGGAGCCCACCTTCCCGCATAGCTCGTCCCGCGTCCACAATGATCACCCGGCCCGTGAATGACATTCACGTGTAAGTGCGTGTCTGTACGCCGCCAATGGTGTCGGTGATACTGATTCTCCGAGGCGGATTTCCCGCACTCGTGATGTCAGTCGCCTTCGATCATTGCGGCGGGACGGAGCGGGCGTGTCGAAAAGGGAAGACGTCGCAGCACCGGCCGTGCAGCCGCACGAGGTCACGTTCGGCATCATGACCGCGCTGCCGGTCGAGCTGGGCGCGCTCATCGAGATCGTGGACGACGTCCGGACGTACAAGGACTACGACGATCCCAACGACTACCGCCTCGGCCGGATCCCCAGCGGCCTGCCCGGGCAGTTCCACTCGGTCGTCCTGCTGATGCCGCCCCGTGACGGCACCCAACTGGCCGCGACCTGCTGCGCCCACATGCTGCGGACGTTCCCGAACATCCAGACCGTCATCATGACCGGCATCGCCGGCGGCATCCCCCGCCCGCGCCAGCCCGGCAAGCACGTGCGGCTGGGCGACATCGTGGTCGCTCACGAGGGCATCGTCAACTACGGCAACGTACGCCGGGAGGACGGCTCGGCCCGGCTACGGGGCCGGCAGGGCGCCGGTCTCATCGCCCCGCGACTACTCCAGGCCATGAACGAGCTCAGGATGGCCGCCTTCGACGGCGACCGCCGGTGGGAGCGCTGGCTCGACCCCGCTCGTTCCGCGAAGTTCCCGCGCCCCCGGCGCGAGACCGATGTGCTCTACACCCGCGGTCTCGTCACCGAGCATCCGCCGCTGCCCGACAGCGACACACCGGAGGACATGCCCCGGGTCCATTACGGTGTCATCGGCTCGGCCGACACCCTGATGGCCGACGAGGTCTTCCGCGACGCGCTGGCCGACGAGTTCCCCGACATGTTCGCGGTCGAGATGGAAGGGAGCGGCGTCGCCGCCGGCACCAGCCTGATCGGCAAGGACTGGTTCATGGTGCGTGGCGTGGCCGACTACAGCGAACGCACCGGCAAACAGGACACCTGGCACCGGTACGCGTCGTACGCCGCCGCCGCGTACGTCCGCGTGCTGCTCGAGACAGCGCCGCCGGTGAACGACACCGCCCGTCCGCAGAAGCTGTCCTCCCGGCCGTTGGTCGGCGCCGACGACCAGAAGGCGCTCGACGCGATCCTCCGCGATGTTCCGTCCGATCTGGACATCGAACCGGTCTGGCAGCAGACGATGCGGTCCGATGTGGCGCCCGACGCGGAACAGTCCCCGGCGGAACCGCCCAACGCGCCGGCCGAGGCCTTCCACCGACTGGCGGGCCGCAACGCCGGAGCCTCCGGCCTCAACCCGGCCATTGCCTTCCTCGCGCGTCTCGGCGAGGTCCTCCGTCTCTTCGACGCCGACCTGGCCCACCGGCTCGACACCTGGATCACCGGCTACACCAAGAACGCGGGCGTGGGCGAGGCTCTGCGTGAACGGCTGCGATCGGGGTCCGACGGCGGGCCGGCCGGTCCCGTCGCCGGACCCGCCTTGGTGATCGAAATGGAAGTGTGCGGCATCGACCGTGAGGAGATCCGGGTCACCTCCCGGATCCAGGACAGGGCGGGTCCATGGCATCCGCGGCCGTTGCGCGTGGAGCGGGTGCGCAGACAGCAGATCGAGGACGAGGTCAGCGAGAGCATCGCCCGCGCCGAGCAGGAGTGGGCCCGGCTGCGCACGGCCGGCGAGGCCGACATCGAGTTCGTGCTGCCCTGCGGACTGATGAATCTGCCGGTCCAGTGGTACCGGGCGTTGCGCATGGGCGTCCCGCGGCCGATCGGGGTCCGCTACCCCGTGGCCGTCCGCAGCCAGGAACGCATGCGCGAGAGCAGCGTACGGCGTGAGTGGGCCACCCGCTGGAGTCACCTCGACCGTGATCCGTTCGACGGCCAGGTGCAGTGGGGCACCCGCTACCAGTCGCCCCCGGCCAGTCTGAACTGGTGGTCGTCCGGCCTCAGCGGCGACAACCGCTACGTGGTCGTGGTGCTGAGCGAGTCGCCGGACACGGAACTCGGCCTGCGTGAACTGTTCGCCGCCCTGGAGGCCGGCGTGCCGGTGATCCTGTGGGATCAGCGGTCGCCGCATCAGGGCGCCGGCGCCACCGACGAGATGCGCCGGCTGGCCTCGGCGCCGCCGGATCTTCCGGCACGGATGCGAGCCCTCCGCGTCGACGCGGCCCAGCACGACGCGGATCCCCATCACTCCGGGCGGTCGGTGGCGCTGCTGTGGGACGACCCGAACCGTGTGGTGGGAGCCGGAGGTGAGGGGTCTTGACCGGTGCGCACGATTTCGACGGTCACCCGGTGACCGCTCTGCCCGACCGCGACGACCTCGCCGCCGGGCTGCGGCGTTTCGTCGAGCACGCGCCGACCCTGGCCCTGATCGTCGATGACAGCCCGTCGATGCGCGTGTGGGCGCCCACCGTCACCGCGTTCCGGGAGCTGGCCTCGACCGTGTTCACGGCGGTCGACGCGCACCCGCTGAGCGGCTACCGGGGGCCCGGGGAGCCCGCCCTGCCCGAGGGCCGGCTCACGATCGTGCTGACCGACGGCCTGGACGCGTTCTGGGCCCAGCGCGAGGCCGGGGTGCTGCTCCGGGCGTGGGGTCAGGCCGCGCCGGTGGCCATCGTGAACCCGTACCCCCAGGAGCGCTGGCATCGCACCAACCTCGCGCCGAGGCTGCTGCAACTCTCGGCGGCCCACGCGATGGCCACCAATGCCGAACTGCGCATCCGGGAGCCCCAGGAGTGGACCAACCCGTTCGACCAGCCCCGCCACGAGTCGGCGATCGCCGTGCCGCTGCTCGAGCTGACCCCGCGCTGGCTGGAGTGGTGGGCGTCGCTGGTGGCCGGCCCGTCCGACGGCTGGCTCGAGGCGGTGGCGTACGTGGCCGACCCGGACCGCTCCCCCGGCCCGGCGCGGCGGGGTGCGCCCGAGGCCCCACCGCCGACCACCGATCCGCAGGACCTGGTGTTCCAGTTCCGGGCCGAGTCCTCGCCGCAGGCATTCCGGCTGGCCACCTTGGCCGCGTCGGCCCCGCTCGACCTGGAGGCGCTGCGTGTCGTGCAGGGGGTGCTGCTGCCCGGGTCACAGCCGGTGCATCTGGCCGAGGTGGTGACCAGCCCCCTGCTGGTGCGCTCAGGACCGGGGCGCGACCTGGAGTTCCGGTCCGGCATCCGGGAGGCGTTGCTGGCCTTCGCCGGCCGGGACGAGACCGTGCACGTGGTCGAGATCGTGGCCGACTTCTACGGTGACCGGGAACCGGCGGCCGGCCGCCTGCTGGGCGTGCTGGCTGAGCCGGGCACACGGCACGATACTGAGGTGACGGCGACGTCCCTGCCGTTCGCGCGGATCGAGCTCGCTGTGCTGCGGGCGCTGTCCGGGCCCTACGCACCGCGGGCCGGCCGGCTGAAGCAGGCGATCGACCGGCATCCCGCCGCAGGAGAACCGGAGGTGAGTGTCGTGGCCTCGACACCGGGTCTGCCCGGATCGGGCGCTTGGTCGTCCTCGTCGCGGCAGCCGGGACCGACGGCGATCGCCGCGTCGATCAATTCGTTGCTGCGCCCGGAGACCGACGCGGTCATCTGGGGAAACGTCCCGCCGCGCAACGGTGACTTCACCGGACGCGAACAGCTTCTCGACGTCCTTGATCGCCAGCTTCGCGACCAGCGCTTCGCGGCCGTCCTGCCCCAGGCTCTGCACGGCATGGGCGGCGTGGGCAAGTCGCAGATCGCGACCGAGTACGCGTACCGTCACCGATCCGATTTCGACGTCGTCTGGTTCGTGCCGTCGGAGCAGCCGAGCCAGATCCTGCGAGCGCTCAGGGATCTCGGCGTCAAACTCGAGCTCGGTCTCGGACCGGACACGCAAAGCGCGGTCCAAGCAGTCCTGAACGCCCTCGAGGTGGGGGCGCCGTACTCGAACTGGCTCCTCATCTTCGACAACGCCGAGAGCATCGACACGGTCCGGCCCTACCTTCCGCAGCGCGGCACGGGCAAGGTTCTGATCACGTCGCGCAACGAGGACTGGACGACCGACGTAGCGGATCCGGTGAAGATCGGCGTCTTCCACCGGGACGAGAGCATCGCCCTGCTGCGTAAGCGGAATCCCGCGATGAACGTCGAGGACGCGGACCGCCTGGCCGGGGCGCTCGACGATCTGCCGTTGGCGATCGGCCAAGCGGCATCGTGGTTGGCCACGACCGAGATGCCCGTCACCGATTACCTGAGCTTGCTGCTGGAGAAGAGGGCGGAGCTCGACGAACTGGCCCACCGGGAGGATTACGAGGTCGCGGTGGCCGCCGCCTGGACGGTGGCGCTGGAGCGGCTGGGCCAGGAGAACCCGGTTGCCCTTCAGCTGTTGCAGGCCTGCTCGTTCATGGCGCCGGAGCCGATCTCGCTCGAGCTCTTCCTCACGCCACCCAAGGTCAACATCGCGCCCGAGATGGACGCGACGCTGCAGAACCCGAGCCGGTTGAACCGGGCGCTCCGGCAGATCGAACGGTACGGCCTCGCGCGCACCGACTACCGCGAACAGACAATTCAGCTGCACCGGCTGGTGCGCAACGTCGTGATCGATCAACTGTCCGAGGCCGAGCAGGACGACATGCGGCACGCCGCCCACCTGCTGCTCGCCGGCGGCAACCCGGGCAATCCCGCCGGAGCCGAGCAGTGGCCGCGCTACCACGCCCTCCTGCCGCACGTTCTCGCTTCGAACATCGTCGACTGTGAGGCCGAGTGGGCCCGCCAGCTTGCCGTCGACATCATCGCCTTCTTCTTCTGGTGGGGCGATCAGCGCGGCTGCCGCGAATACGCGGTCCAGGTGGTCGAGCGTTGGAGCACCATGCTGACCCCGGAGGATCCCCAGATTCTCAAGGCGGCGCGGTGGCTGGCCTTCGTCGAACGCCAGCTCGGCAACTTCGCGGCCAGCGCCGCCATCAACGCCGACTGCTTCAACAAGCTGAAGGCGTCCGTCGGCCACGACGACGAGGAGACCCTGGACGCGATGATGCTGGTCGCCGACGACCGACGGGCGGCCGGCGACTTCCCCGGAGCGGTTCAGCTGGCCACGGAGGCCTTCGCCATCTCCCAGCGCGTCTTCGGCCCCGACTACCCTCACACCCTGTCGACGGCCCATACCCTGGGGGCGAGCCTGCGCGCCGCCGGTGACTTCCGGACCGCGCTGGACCAGGACATGGACACGGTGCGGCGGCGCATCGACGTGCTCGGCCCCGACCATCCACTCACCCTGTTCACCCAGAACGGCCTCACCCTCGACCTGCGGGAGGCCGGCGAATACGTGGAGGCGAACAAGCAACAGGAACTGCTGTACGACCGGACCCAGCGCGCTCTCGGCCCCGGTCATCAGAACACGCTGCTGGCGGCGCGCAATCTGGCCGTGGCCCGGCGCCGCGCGGGCAACCACGCGGCCGCGCGCAAGCTGGCCAAGGACACCATGGACGTGCTGCGCACCCGGGCCGGCGAGCTGAGCCCCGAGGCGATCGCGTGCGCCTTGAACTACGCCGTCGACCTGCGCGAGAACGACCAGCTGGTGGAGTCGAAGGAGCTCGCGGAGCGGACGTGGCACGAATATCAGGACACGCTGCAGGCGGACCATCCGTACACCCTCTACGCCCGCACCAATCTCGGTATCGTGCTGCGGCTGCTGGGCGAGGTCGACGCCGCCCGCGAGCATGACACGGCGGCATACTCCGCGTTGCTGGCGGGCCTTGGACCGGATCATGTGCTGACGCTGACCTGCGCCACCAACCTCGCCAGCGACCTGGCCGCGGCCGGCGACCACGCGGCTGCCCTGGATCTCGACGGCGAAACGCTCGAACGGTCCGAGCGGGTGCTGGGCCCCGAGCACCCGTCGACGCTGGCCTGTTCACTGAACTACGCCTTCGACCTGATCGCGGTCGGCCGCACGGCCGAAGGGCGGCAGCGCTTCGACGCCGTGGTCGACGCCTATCGGCGGGTGCTGGGCCGGGAGCACCCGGCCATCGTCGCCGCTCTGGCCGGGCAACGAGCCAACTGCGACGTCGACCCGATGCCGATCTGATCCTCTGTCCGGCCGTGCTCGTGCCCCCTCCGAGCGAGGTAGCGCGGAGGGGGCGCAAGTATGCTCAGCCGGCCCGCAACTGCAGGGCGGTGAGCAGCGCGGCGGGCGTACGCGGGTCGTCCAGCGTGACGGCGAAGCGACGCCCGTTGGTCTGGTGGACGACCAGGCCGGGCCCGCGGCGCAGCACCAGGGCAGCCCGGCCGGGAGTGACGCGGTAGCCCCAGCCGCCCCATTCGAGGGGCTCGATCTCGGTCACCTCGACGCCGGCGATGTCGGTCAGCGGGATGGTCTTCAGCGGGACGGCGAGCAGGCCGGCCACCAGACGCAGGCCCCGGCGGTCGGCGGTGACGCGGATGCGGCCGAAGACCAGGCCGATGAGCACCGGCACGGCCGCGAGCGGCCAGATCGGGGCCGCGCCGACGGCGGCGACCACCGCGATCAGCACGGCGGACGCGGCGGTCAGGGCGAGGATCAGCGGGGCGCGCAGGGTGGTGCTCCAGGCGGCGCGCTCGGTCGGGGCCAGGTCGAGCGGCGCGACGGCCGGAGCCGGTGACTGCACCGCGCCCGGCGACGAGCCGGCCACCAGGGCCACGATCGCGCCCCAGCCCAGGCCGGCCACGAAATACAGCAGGCGCCAGCCCAGACGCGGGTCGCCCGGACTCTGCAGGGTTGCCGTTGCGGAGGCCACCCAGACGCCGGTGGTGCTGCCGGCGAGCGCCCCGGCCGCGCCCAGCAGATAACGCGAACCGTAGGCGCCGCCCGCGCGCAGGGCGATCACGATGCCGGCCATCCCGGCCACGACGCCGAGGACCAGCATCACCGTCCAGAAGCCGCTCGACGAGCTGAAACCGTCGGCCGTGCCGGCGCCGTTCCAGTGGGTCGCCATTCGGTCGGGCAGCCGTTCGGACCAGATGGGCCAGGTCGCCGCGGTGACCACCACGGGCAGCCAGATCAGGATGATCGCGGCCAAAGTCCTCGGTCGGTTCATGGCTGTGCCTCCCTCATTATCGCGAGCATTTCCGCGTCGCCCAGGCCCTGCCGCCGCGCCTCGCCGACGAACTGGCGGGCCAGCTCGACCAGCCGCAGGCGGGCCGGATCGGCGTCGCCGCGGACCATCGCGCCCCGGCCACGCCGCAGCTCGATCAGTTCCTCGTCGCGGACCTTGGCGTAGGCCCGCAGCACGGTGTGCAGGTTGACGTCGAGCACGTCGGCCAGCTCGCGGGCGGCCGGCAGGCGGTCGCCCGGCGCCAGCTCGCCACGCAGGATGCCGCCGCGCACCTGCGCGGCGATCTGATCGGCCAGCGGCTCGGCCGCCGCCACATCCACCCGGAACAACATGTTTGCATTCTACTATAACAATCATGCGCGCGAGCATGCGGGCTCGACGGTGCCGGGTGCATGCGCTCAGCAGAGACCCGGTTGCGCCGCGGCCTACTTCAATCCAGAGCCGGGCTTCAATCCAGAGCCGGGGCTGACGTCGCGGGAATCGGCGCCGAGGGGGCGGGCTCAGGCGCCGGTCACAGTGGTCACTCCGCCGACCACGACCACCGCGCCGAGGGCGACCAGAAGGGCGGTGCAGAGCTTGCGCGTACGCGGGGTGGGTGGCGCCTGATCCAGCGCGGCCACCAGCACGCCCCACACGACCGCGAGGCCACCGGCCAGGAATCCGAGCATCGTTGCAGAATGCCGTCACCGGCCGGTGGGAAGCTCCAACGGCCGGTGACGTGAAGGTGAATACCGCGACTACTTCTGCAGGAGGGCGGCGGCCCGGTCGAGGTCAGCCTGCTTCACCGCGGCCAGGGAGCCGAAGTTCTTCACGGCCTGGTAGTACACCCAGGCCAGGCTGTTGCAGGCGGCCCGGGAGACAGTGCTGTAGGTGGCGCAGACCCGCTGCAGGTCGGCGTAGAAGGTGCTGTCGAGGCGGGCCTTGTTGGCGGAGAAGGCGCCGATCGCCTTGTAGTTGCGGTAGCCGAAGTCGTGATGCCAGCAGGACATGTCGAAGGTGAAGCCGAGGGGGTTGTCGGGGCTCGAGGAGCAGTAGTCGGTCGACCAGTCGAAGTTGTACGACACCCACGGTGGACGGTTGGTGCGGGCGTCGTTCCAGGCCGCGGTGCTGGCAGCGGTCGGCTGCGTCCACCGGGCGAGGACGGTGGCCTTGGAGTCCGCCGCATGGGCGGCATTGGCCGGGAAGAGGGCGGCGACGGCGAGGAGTAGAACGACGAAGACGCGTCGGGTCATCGGAGCCTCCTGTGAGGGGATGCTCCGAGCCTCGGACCCACGGCTGAACTAATCCATGCTGGTCGATGAAATCCGCCGCCCGCCGGGGGAAATTACCGGCGAGTATTCCTTAACGATCATTCATGTGGTTAAGGTCAGTATTTGAGGTGCTGCCGGGTCAGCTTGGCGACGTTCTCGACCAGCGCGATGCCGTCGTCCATCGACTGGTTGTTGTGCGACAGCACGGCCACCGAGACGTTCACCTTGCCGTCAGGCGAGGTCACCCGGCCGATGGTGTTGACCGCCCACAGGCCGCCGTCGGCCGAGCGCGTGTCCCAGCCGTTCTTCACCGTGGCGGTCTCGCCCGGCTTGGCCACCGCCGGCACGCCCCAGTCCTGGGTGTCGTCGACGGTGTTCATCAGCGTGAAGGCGGTCTTGCGCGAGTCCTCGTCGAGCGGGCCCTTGGTGTCGACCAGCTTGTTGAGCAGCCGCACCTGGTCGGCGGCCGTCGTCTTGGTCAGGCCCCAGGCCCTGTTCACCGTCGTCTGGCTGAGGCCGAGGCGCTTGTTGCACTTGGTGATCGCGCTCTTGCCCCCGAGGTGCTCGAACAACTCGGTGGTGGCGTCGTTGTCGCTGGACTGGATCATGGGGGTGGCCAGGGCCATCTCGCCCTTGGTGGGCTCCCGGTCGGCGTCCTGCGCCTTGAGCAGCTCGCAGGCCAGGATCTGGGCCTTCACGATGCTCGCCGTGTCGAACGTCTCCGACCCCTGGTACGCGTACGTCTGGCCGGTCTTCTTGTCGAGGACGGCCACCGAGAAGTCGGGCGTCGTGGCCGCGACCTGCTTGAGCGCGGCGTCGAGCGCCTTGGCCCGCTTCGCGCGCTCACGCTTGGCCAGCTCCTCGGCACTGGGACCGGCCGGTTTCGCGTTGCCGCCGCTGATCGCCGCGGGCAGGACGCCTTCGTCGTCGTCGGTCAGACCGAGAACGATCAGGCCGCCGCCGCCCAGAATCACGGCCGCCGCCACAGCAATGATGAGGTTTCGGGATGACCGCACCGGAGCATAGTGCCGCCTTCTCCGCGAAGACTCAAACCCTCGTACGCTCGGCGGCGGCATCGACACTTTGCGTGATCGACATCAACCGCCTTTGATGCGCTCGCTCACTCCGCCCGGCCCGCGCTCTCGGTAGGGGCCGCGCTCTCGGTAGGGGCCGCGCTCTCGGTAGGGGCCGCGCTCTCGGTAGGGGCCGCGCTCTCGGTGTCGGCCTGCGCGTGGGCGGCGCGTTCGGCGTGCCAGGCGTTGATGGGGTCGCTCTCACCCTCGTACTCCTGCGCGTCGTCGTTCTCGTAGGCGCTCGGCGTCTCGCGGGCCGCGAGGTCGGCCGGAAGGCGGACGGTGACGGTGGTGCCGCTGTTCTCGTCCGAGGCGACCTCGATGGCGCCGCTGTGGTTGTCGATGATGGTGCGGGCGATGGCCAGACCCAGGCCGGTGCCGGGAATCGCCTGCTTGATCGCGTTGGTCGCCCGGAAGAAGCGCCCGAAGAGCGCCTGCTGCTCGGCGGCCGGGATGCCCATTCCGGTGTCGGCCACCACCAGCACCGCCTGATGACCGCGGCGCTCGGCCCGGACCGTCACCTTGCCCTCGGCCGGGGTGAACTTGACGGCGTTGGTCAGCAGGTTGTCGAGCACGCGGTCGAGTTGCGCGCCGTCACCGCGTACGGGAAGAGGGCCCCGCAGATCCAGATGCAGGGCCACCCCGTTCTTGGCCGCCACCGGGCCGATCGTCACCAGGGCGCGGTCGATCACCTTGGCGAAGTCGAGCGGCGTGCGGTCGCTGCCGTAGCCGCCGGACTCGATCTTCGAGAGCGTCAGGATGTCCTCGACCAGGTCCCGCAGGCGCCGCGTGTTGCGGGAGATGACGTCGAGCATGCGCCGCTGCGGTTCGCTCAGCTCGTCCGGGTCGCTGTCGCGCAACAGCTCCAGATAGCCCGAGATGCTGGTCAGCGGCGTGCGCAGCTCGTGCGACACGGTCGACATGAAGTCGGTCTTGACCGTGTCGAGCGCCTGCAGCCGGGCGGTGACCTCTTCCTCGTGGCGGCGGATGTCCTCACTGCGCCGGGCGACCGCGTTGACCGCCTCGGCCAGGGTCCGGATCTCGGTGGGGCCGGTGGTGGGGTCGGCCCGGGCGTGACGTTCTCCTTCCCGTACGCGATCGAGGGTCTCGACGACCGCGCCGAGCGGCCGGGTGAGGCGCCGGGTGGTGCGTACGGCGGTCAGCAGGGCGCCCGCCGTCACGGCCAGGGTGAGCACCGAGACGACCCCGATGGCGATCCCCTGCAGGGCGCCGACCTGGCCCCGGAGGTCGTTCGAACGGGCTTCGAGCGCCAGCCGGAGCTCGTCGTTGGCGGTGGCGAAGTCCTGGAACAGGGTGGATCCGCGCTCGGCGGACCGGATCGCGGCGGCGCTGCGGGGCGGCTCGAGACGCTGGTCCTCAGCGCTCGCCCACCAGCCGTCGGCCCGCGCGACCTGGACGGCGGCCGACAAGGCGTGCTGCCGCCCGCTCAGCCGGCGCAGCTCGTCCCCGGCCACCGCGTACTCGCTGCGCGCCCGGTAGTAGGTGTCGAGCATCCGCTCGTCGCCGGTCAGCAGGTACCCACGCAACCCGCGCTGGGCGTCGCTGAGCACCGCCCGCACCTCGGCGTTGGCCAGCTGTAACGGTTGCACCTCGCCGGTGAGCTGCTGCACGCCCCGGTTCTCGACCAGCACGACAGCCAGTTCGGCGATCCCTGAGCCGACGACGAGCGCGACCAGAACCGCGAAGGCTCTGTTCAGCAGCCTGCCGACGGTCCCTTCACGTCGCATCGTCCCGACGCGCTCCCAGCCGCCCGGCCCTCACGCCCAGCCGCCCGGCCCTCACGCCCAGCCGCCCGGCCCTCACGCCCGGGCCCGGCTCAGGAGGGCCTGGATGCGGGAGACCAGTTCGCGGGGGCTGAAGGGCTTGGTGACATAGTCGTCGGCGCCGGCACTGAAACCGCCCTCGACGTCCTGTTCCTGCACGCGGGCGGTGAGCATGATGATCAGGATCCCGGCCGTGGCCGGGTCGGACCGCAGCATCCGGCAGACCTCGATCCCCGACAACCCGGGCATGGACACGTCCAGCACCGCCAGCGTCGGTTGCCGGCTGCGCGCCTGCTCGACCGCCGTCTGCCCGTCCTCGACGGCGATCACCTCGAAGCCCGCCTGCTCCAGCTTGAACGCCACGAGGTCGCGAATGTCGGCGTCGTCATCGGCGACCAGGACCACCGTCACGGCACTCTCCCTCGGTTGTCAGCGCAGTCGCTACTTATCGGGACCATATCCGGTTAGTCACGATTGTGAGGCCGCTCCTTGAATGCCGGAAAGTAGCGGAACTGTGCAACTGATGCGCACCCGCCGCGCAGCAGAGCTGCATCCTCGCTCGGGTCTCCTGGATTGCAGGCCCCACCAGCACCGGACAGCAGGAGGTTCCCGATGAACACGGTCCTCGACTCCATCCGCTCCGAGGCGCTCTTCGCCTCCACCCTGCAGCGCTCCCAGAGTCCCACCCCCGAACTGATCCGCGAGGTCGTGACCACCACGGTCGACCGCCTCGGCGAGGCCCGCTGCGCCGAGGTGGTGGCCCAGGAGTTCGGCGAGCACCCCGACTGCGCCCTCGGCCGCATGCGCTGGGCCCGGAACGCCGTCCGCAACGCCTTCGCCTGACCGCTTCGCCGCTTGGCCGTTCCCGCCGCCCGACCACCCTCGGCGCTTGGCCGCTCTCGGCGCCTGACCCTTTCGTCCCCTGGTCTCCTTTTCGTCGCCTGGCCCATCCCCGGGTGAGGGAAATGTGGGACGGGGGTGGTGCGGGATCGGCCGTGGGCCTTAGGCTCGGCGGCATGCTGCACGCGCGATTGAACTGGTGGCCCGCCTGACCGGCGGTCCCCACGCGCGTTGACAACCACGCGGCCGCCTCCCCGAGGCGGCCGCTTTCGCATGGTCAGGCCTCGGTCGGCGCCGCCGAGACCCGAAAGAGGACCACCATGCGGCCTTTCGCCCTGCTCCACCGGGACGGCGCCGACCACGTCGAGGTGCTCACCGGTGACGTCGTGACCGTCGCCTCGCTCGACGACATCCCGCTGCACCGGGGCCGGCCCACGCTCGCCGTGATCCCCTACCGGCAGATCACCGAACGTGGCTTCGACTGCGTCGACGACGGGGCGCCCCTCGAATGCCTGGTCGTCCGGTCGTCGCGCCAGGAACCGCTCGACGCCTTCCCGCCCGGCCCGCTCAGCCTCAGCGGCGGCGGCTTCGACCTCTCCGACGACGAGTACGGCGAGATCGTCGAGGACGTGCTGCGCGACGAGATCGGCCACGGCGAGGGCGCCAACTTCGTCATCCACCGCGTGTTCCAGGCCCGGGTCGAGGGTGACCCGATCGCCGCCGCCCGGGCCGCCTTCGGACGCCTGCTCGCCGCCGAACAGGGCACCTACTGGACGTTCCTCGTGCACACGGGCACCCGCACGCTGGTCGGCGCCACCCCGGAACGGCACGTCAGCGTTGCCGACGGGATCACCATGATGAACCCGATCAGCGGCACCTTCCGCAACGGCTCGGGCCGCCTGCTCGACTTCCTCCAGGATCCGAAGGAGGTCGAGGAGCTCTACATGGTGCTCGACGAGGAGCTCAAGATGATGGCGACCGTGGCCGAGCACGGCGGCCAGGTGGCCGGCCCGTACCTGAAACAGATGACCCACCTCACCCACACCGAGTATCTGCTGGCCGGGCGCGGTTCGCTGGACGTCCGGGACGTGCTGCGCGAGACCATGTTCGCCCCCACGGTGACGGGCAGCCCGATCGAGAACGCATGCCGGGTGATCGCACGCCACGAGCGCCGGGGCCGCGGCTACTACGCCGGCGTGCTGGCTCTGCTCGACCACGACGCCCAGGGCCGCCAGACGCTGGACGCGCCCATCCTGATCCGGACGGCGGAGATCTCCCCGAGCGGCGAGCTGCGCGTGCCGGTCGGGGCGACGCTCGTACGCCACTCGACAGCGGCCGGCGAGATCGCCGAGACACACACCAAGGCGGCCGGCATTCTGGCCGCCCTGGGCGCGGTGAAGACCCAACCCTCCCCGGTACGCACGGAAGCCGAATCCCCCGAGGTGCAGGCCGCCCTGGCCGCTCGCAACGACGGTCTGGCCCGATTCTGGCTTGATTCCCGCGCCCCCGGCGCGCTGACCGTCCCCGCTCTGGACGGCCGCACAGCCGTGATCGTCGACGGCGAGGACACCTTCACCGCGATGCTGGCCCACCAGCTGCGCGCCCTCGGCCTGGCCGTAACAGTCGTCCCGTGGACGGCCCTGCCGGTCGGGGCAGCGCCGGCTCGGCTCGGAACGGCGGACGTCGACGTGGCCGGAGCCGACCTGGTGATCGCCGGCCCGGGTCCCGGCGATCCCGGTGACGCGCACGACCCGAAGATGGTGGCGCTGCGCGGGCTGATCGCCGCCCGTCTGGCGGACCGCAAGCCCCTGCTGGCCGTGTGCCTGGGCCACCAGATCCTGGCCGGCTCGCTGGGCCTGACGCTGCACCGCCGGAACTCGCCCTACCAGGGGCTGGCACGCGAGGTCGACCTCTTCGGCGTGCGACGACGGGTCGGCTTCTATTCGAGTTTCACCGCGCTGGCGCAGCAGGAGCTGATCCCCACCCCCCACGGCCCGGTGGAGATCGCCCGCGACCCCGCCGACTCGGCCGTGCACGCGCTGCGCGGCCCCGGGTTCGCCGGCCTCCAGTTCCATCCCGAGTCGGTGCTGAGCCGCGACGGCGTGACCGTCCTCACCGAACTTCTGCCGCAATTGATGACGGATGTGATTAGCCCGGCCACGAACGGGTAGCGATGAAGACTGCCGGTGGTTCAAGGGGATCGAGAGCCTCCGCTTGGGCCACCGGCCCCGCTCGCCGGCGGGACACTCAACCGGCCGGATCGACAGGCCGTCCGGGTCGTTCCGACCCGGGTGCTCACCCGGCCAGCACATCGTCCAGCACCTCGATGAGCCTCTCGGGCTGCTCGAAGAGCGCCGCGTGACCCGCGCCGGGCACGACGGTCAGCTTCTTGCTCGGCGCCCGTAACCGCGCGTACCAATCCTCGAAGACCACCCGCAGTCCGCGCATCTCGTTGCCGCCCAGGAGGAACCAGGCCGGCACCGGCAGGCTCGGCGCGTCGCGACGAAGGTCGATCCCCTGCATCCGGGGATAGAGAACGCTCCACGTGTCGAGGATCGCGTTCAGCATGTGGACCTTCTGGAGCAGCGTGTATTCCTTGACCCCCAGCCCGAAGCCGGGCGCCGGCTGGTCGTACGCCTGATTCTCGTACGTCATGATCGGCTCGTAGCCCCAGACGTCGGCGTAAGGGGGCGGGCCTTGCGCGGTCAGCTGCTGGACGACCTCGGCCCGACCGGTGGACCGCGCCCAGGCCACGATGTCGTCGTAGAAGATCCGGTCGCTCTCCGGCAGGTCGACGGCCTGGCCGGAGCCGATGTAGGCGGCGAACTTCTCCGGATGCCGCTGAAGGGCGAGCACGGACAGGATCGAGCCGCCGGAATGGCCGAGCAGGTAGATCTTCTCCTGGTGGAACCGCTCGCGCAGATAGTCGGCCACGTCGAGGATGTCGTCGACCGCTCGGCCGAGCGTGACGCGCGACGTCGGGTCGAGCGCCGGATACGACGAGCCGCCGCCGCGCCGATCGAGCGTGGCCATCACGAAGCGCTGCTCGACGGCGGCCAGGTGGTTGCGGACGTTGCCCAGCTCGGAGCCGCCGGGGGCGCCCGGGACGAAGAGCAGCACCGGAAGGTCGGCGCCGGTGCTGCGGATCATGACGCCGAGCCGGCCCACCCGCGCCAGCTCGGCCACCCCGCCCGGAATCGGCGCGGTGCGGGCCGGAACGGCGACAGCGGCGGTCAGAAGCAGCACAGCGGCCGTGGGGAGGGCGACCAGCACCCGGCTCAGGCGGCGTCGGACACCGCGGCCGACCGCGAGGCCGAGCAGAAGGGGCAGCAGGGTCAGCACTATCTGCAAGCCCCGGCCGGTGACCAGGACGATCACCCCGAACGGGCTGCCGTGAGGCGGGCCGGTGGACGGGCCGGCGACGCCGGTGCGGGCGATCTCGAGCGCCACGACGAACAGGACCGGCACGACCAGCCACACCAGGCGTGACCGGCCGGAGCGGCCGGCGGCCCAGCCGATCGCCGCGCTGACGGCGACCGAGACCAGCGCCTGGGTGATGGTGAGCGGGCCACGCGGGGTCAACCACCCCACGACCGCGCCCCAGAGCGCAGCGGCCAGGCCCCAGAGGAATGCGGGAAGGAAAGTCATGGCGCTGAGGATCGCGGTTCGCGCCCGGAAGCGCAGCCGCCATCGGTCGGGGGTCGACCCAGTACTTTGGTAGGTCCTCAAGCGACTCCGCGGCTCGTAGGCTTCGCTCATGTCGTCGCTTCTGTTCGCCTTGCTGGTGCCCGGTCCGCCGGGCAACCGGCCGGCGGTCGTGCGCGACCGGACGGCCGACTTCCTGGCCTTGCTGATCGCGCTGTTCTACGGCGCGATCATGGTTCCGCTCGGCGACGCCACCTCGTCGCAGGCCGCGATCCCGTGGCAGGCCGACGTCGCGATCGGCGTCGCCTGCCTCCCCGCTCTGCTCCTGCGCCGCCGGTGGCCGCTCGGTCTCTGCCTGGCGCTGCTGCCGCTCGGCGCCATCTCGGTCATGGCGACGGGCCCGATCCTGGTGGCGCTCTTCACCGTGGCCATCCGGCGACGGGCCACCCTCATGCTCGGGCTGGCCGCCGTTCACGTCGGCACCGGCGTCGTCTACTACGCGCTTCAGCACGATCCGCCGTTCGATCTCTGGGTCGATCTGCTCCTGCGATCGGTCACGGTGCTGGCGGCGGTCGGGTGGGGGCTGTTCCTGCGCGCCTACCGGCATCTGACGTCCTCGCTACGCACCGAGACGGCGAACGAGCGGGCCCAGCAGCAGTTGCGGATGGAACAGGCTCGGCTGACCGAGCGCGCCCGCATCGCCCGCGAGATGCACGACGTGCTGGCCCACCGCATGTCGATGGTGAGCCTGCACGCCGGCGCCCTCGAGGTCCGGTCCGACGCCCGCCCCGACGAGATCGCGACGGCCGCCCGCACCATCCGCATCAGCGCCCACGAGGCCCTCGAAGAGCTGCGCTCGGTCATCGGCATCCTGCGCCAGCCCGCCACCTCCGGGCAGCCTCGATCTCAGCCCAACGGTGACGGCGATTCCGAACTCCTCACCCAGGCGACAGACTCCACACCGGAACCGACCAGCTCCACGCCGGCGCCCGCCAGCTCCACGCTGGGGACGGCCGGCCCAGCCCGCCTGGCCGAAGATGACGATCTTTGGGACGTCGGCGACGAGCCGCAGGCGGAGGGCGTCGCCGAGCGGTTGGAGCGCCTGGTGGTCGAGCCGCCGCAACCGCGGTTCTGGGATCTGCCCGAGCTGTTGGACGGCGCGCGCACGGCGGGCATGAACATCGACTTCGCTTGGGTGGTACCCCGGGCGGCGCCCTCGCAGGAACTGGGGCGCACGGCCTACCGGGTGGTGCAAGAGGCTCTGACGAATGCCCGGAAGCATGCCCCCGGGTCCGACGTCAGGGTCATGCTCGACGGCGGCGGCGACCGCGATCTCCGCATTCTGGTCGACAACTCGCTGGGCTCGTGGCATGGCGACGTCCGCGAGGAAGAGCTACCCGGCTCGGGCACCGGCCTGATCGGCGTCGGCGAGCGGGTGGCTCTGGTCGGGGGCCGCGTCGAGTACGGCGCCGATGGCGACCGCTTCCGATTGGAGGCGTGGCTGCCATGGCAGGAGTAACTCCGGGCGGGCGGCCAATTCGGTGCGGGCGGCCAACTCGGTCGGAAGCGTGGCGGCCATGGCGGAGCTGACTCCGGGCGGGCGACCGGTGCGGGTGGTGATCGTGGATGACGATCCGATGGTGCGGACGGGGCTGCGGTTCATGCTCGGCGGGTCGGCCGACCTCGAGGTGGTGGGGGAAGCCGCGGACGGGGCCGAGGCGATCACGGCGGCCGACGCGCACTGGCCCGATGTGATGCTGATGGACGTCCGGATGCCCCGGATGGACGGAGTGGAAGCCACGCGGCAAATCAGAGCACGGCCTCGGGCTCCGCAGGTGCTGATACTGACGACGTTCCACGCCGATGAGTACGTGCTGGAGGCCATCCGCAACGGCGCTACCGGCTTTCTGCTCAAGGACACGCCGCCCGAGGAGCTGATAGCGGCCGTCCGGAAGGTGGCGGCCGGGCAGAGCATCCTCTCGCCGAAGGTGATCGGGGCCGTCGTGAGCTTTGTCGCTGCCTCGGGGGCGGGGTCACGACGGGCTCAGGCCAACGAGCAGTTCGGCAAGCTGACGGATCGGGAGCGGGAGGTCGCGATCGGGCTGGGGCACGGCTGGTCCAACGCCGAGATCGGGAACGCGCTGGGCATGGGCGTCTCGACGGTGAAGGGCCACGTGTCGAGAGTTCTGGGCAAGCTGGGCATGAACAACCGCTCGCAGGCGGCGGTGATGGTCCACGACGCCGGCCTGGTGTGAAGGGGTGGCGGAAACGGCAGAGCGCCCGGCGGGGAGGCCGGACGCCCTGCTGTTCGGGGGCGGGGGTGGGATCAGGCGGCGGAGACTCCTGCCGCCTTGCCCTCGTGGAGGGTGAGGTTGTGGCCGTTGCGGGGGTCGAAGAGGTGGATCTTGTCGAGGTTCATCCAGACCCGGGCATCGACGCCGTCGCGGACCCGGGACTCGGCCGACAGCCGGGTCACCAGGTTGTCCTGCGGAGGCAGGTCGGCGCCGCCGGCGTCGGCGGTCAGGTCTTCCAGGTCGGCGGCGGTGGCGCGATCGCCCTCGACCGTGAAATAGACATACTTGTCCGAGCCCATCGACTCGACCAGGTCCACCGGCATCGTGAACTCGAAGCCCTTGGTCCGCTGATGCTCCTCGATCAGGGCCGCGTCCTCGAAATGCTCAGGGCGGATGCCGACGATCAGCTCCCGGGGAGCGTCCGCGCCGCTCAGCGCGCTGCGCATGCGGTCGACCAGCGGCAGATCGCCCAGCGGCGTGCGCAGCACCGACTCCTCGACCGTCGCCGCCAGGAAGTTCATCGACGGCGAGCCGATGAATCCGGCCACGAACAGGTTCACCGGGTTGTCGTACA
The DNA here is from genome assembly GCF_023717965.1 of Paractinoplanes hotanensis. Lineage (NCBI taxonomy): Bacteria > Bacillati > Actinomycetota > Actinomycetes > Micromonosporales > Micromonosporaceae > Paractinoplanes > Paractinoplanes hotanensis. The sequence continues at coordinate 92,753 of NZ_JAMQOL010000052.1, forward strand.
GCGTCTGCGGATCACCCACCTGCTGGATGTAGCCGCCGCGCATCACCACCACCCGGTCGCCGAGCGTCATCGCCTCGGTCTGGTCGTGCGTCACGTACACCGTCGTCGTGTTCAGCTGCTTCTGCAGGCGCGACACCTGCGTACGCATCTGGACCCGCAGCTTCGCGTCCAGGTTGGACAACGGCTCGTCCATCAGGAACGCCTTCGGGCTGCGGACGATCGCCCGGCCCATCGCCACCCGTTGCCGCTGGCCACCCGACAGGTTGGCCGGTTTGCGGTCGAGGTGATCGGTCAGCTCCAGGACCCGCGCCGCCTCGTCGACCTTCTGCTTGATCAGCGCCTTGTCCATCTTGGCCAGTCGCAGCGGGAACGCCATGTTCTCGCCCACGGTCATGTTCGGGTAGAGCGCGTACGACTGGAACACCATCGCGATGTCCCTGTCCTTGGGCTGCTTCTCGTTGACCCGCTGGCCGCCGATGCGCAGCTCCCCGCTGGAGATGTCCTCCAGACCGGCGATCATGTTCAGGGTCGTCGACTTCCCGCAGCCCGACGGCCCCACCAGGATGATGAACTCCCCGTCGGCGATCTCCAGGTCCACCTCGTGCACGGCGGTGGTGCCGTCCGGGTACTTCTTGGTCACCTTGTCGAGAACAATGTCAGCCATCGATACCTAACCCTTCACGGCGCCGGACGTGAGGCCCGCGACGATGCGCTTCTGGAAGAACAGCACGAACAGGATGATCGGAATGGTGATCACCACGGCGGCCGCGGAGATCGCGCCGGTGGGGTCCTCGAACTGGGAGGCACCGGTGAAGAACGACAACGCCACCGGGACCGTGCGGGACCGCTCGGTCGAGGTCAGTGAGATGGCGAACAGGAAGTCGTTCCAGCAGAAGATGAACACGAGGATCGCCGTGGTGAAGACGCCCGGCGCGGCCAGCGGCGCGATCACCTTGCGGAAAGCCTCGCCCTGCGTGGCCCCGTCCATCTTGGCGGCCTTCTCCAGGTCCCACGGGATCTGTTTGAAGAAGGCCGACAGGGTGTAGATCGCCAGCGGCAGCGCGAACGTGATGTACGGGAGGATCAGGCCGGGCCAGGTGTCGAACAGGCCTGTGTTGCGCTCGATGTTGAACAGCGGCGATACGAGCGACACCTGCGGGAACATCGCGATGAGCAGCGAGACGCCGACGAGCAGCTGCTTGCCGGGGAAGTCGAGCCGGCTGATCGCGTACGCCGCCATCGTGCCCAGCACCACGGCGATCAGCGTCGAGATCAGCGCGATGCCGATCGAGTTGATCAGGGCGCGGACGAACTGGTCGGTCTGGAAGATCAGTTTGTAGTTCTCGAACGTCCATTCCCGGGGGATGAAGTTGCCGTCGGTGAGCGTGGCCGGCGTCTTGAACGACAGCGACGCGATCCACAGCACGGGGATGAGCGCGAACACGACCACGACCGCGTCGAGCAGACCCCATTTGACCTTGGCAGAGGTAGTGGCGACAGCCATCAGCGTTTCCCTTCGTCGCTACCCGGCGCGGCCGTGCCGAACAACTTGACGAAGACGAACGCGATGATCGCCACGGTGAGGAAGATCAGCACGGACATCGTGGAGCCGATGCCGAGGTTGAGTCCCTTGATCAGGTTGTTGTAGGCGATCATCGAGACCGAGGAGGTCTCGTTGGCGCCGTTGGTCAGCACGTAGATGTTGTCGAACACCCGCAGCGCGTCGAGCGTGCGGAACAGCAGCGCGACCAGGATCGCCGGCTTCATCACGGGCAGCATGACCTTGGTGAACCGCTGCCACCAGGTCGCGCCGTCCATCGAGGCGGCCTTGAGCAGGTCGTCCGGCACGAGCGCGAGCCCGGCCATCAGCAGCAGCGCCATGAACGGCGTGGTCTTCCAGATCTCGGCCAGGATGATGATGCCGAGCGCGCTGGCCCGTTCGGTGAGGGGCGCCCCGTCCGGCGCAAGCAGGTTGGCCAGGTAGCCCGTGCCCGGCGTCCAGGCATAACGCCAGCTGAACGCGGCGACGACGGTCACGATGCCGTACGGGATGAGGGCCGACGTCCGCACCAGGCCGCGCCCGACCAGGGTGCGGTGCATGATGATCGCGAGCCCCATGCCGAGAACCAGCTCGACCACGACCGAGACGACCGTGATCAGCATCGTCACCCCGAAGGCGGTCCACCAGTAGCCGTTGGTGAGCACGGTGACGTAGTTGGAGAACCAGACGAACTCCCGCTCGTCGGGGAACTTCAGGTCGTACCGCTGAAGCGACAGCCAGAACGAGTAGAGGATCGGGTAGGCGGTGACCGCCACCATCACGAGCGCGGCCGGTGCGCACAACAGCCAGCCGAGCTTTCTCTCCTGCTTCTTGCCCTCGCTGAGCTCGACTCGCTTGCGGCGGCCGCGCTGTTTCGGGATGGCCTTCTGTTCGGCGTCGGCCGCGGCCGAGGTCGCCGGCGTCGTGCTGGAGACGCTCACGGCAGCACCCCCTTCGAGTCGATGGCGGCCTGAATGGATTTCTTGAGCGATTCGGCCGTACGCGAAGGGTCGATCTCGTCGGGCGGCGAGAGCTCGGCCGCCACCACGGTCGAGAGGTTCTGGTACGCCGGGGTGCGGGGCCGCGGCGCCGCGGTCTTCAACTCCTCGAGCAGCGTGTCCTTCATCGGGTAGGCCTCGGCCATCTCGGGATCGTCGTAGACGGACTCGATGGACGGCGGCTGCCCGGCGTTGATCGCCAGGTACTTCTGGCTCGCCGGTCCGCGCAGGCACTTGGCGGCCTCGAAGGCGAGGTCGGGATGCTTGCTGTAGGCGCTGACGGCCAAATTGGACCCGCCGATCGTGGTGACGCTGGGCGTGCCGGCGTCGATGCCCGGGTAACGGGCCCAGGCGACGTTCTTGGCCAGATCGGGCGCGTCGCTCTGCATCGAGGCGTAGACGTACGGCCAGTTGAGCTGGAACGCGCCGCCGCCGGTCTGGAACGCGAGGCGGACGTCGTCCTCGATCGCGTTCGAGAAGGACGGGCTGGTGACGCCGGACGTGGCGAACGTCTTCAAGGTGCGCAGCGCGTCGACGGCGCCCTGGTCCATCACCGCCGTCTTGCCGTCGTCGCTCACGACGTGCCCGCCGGAGCTGGCCACCAGGCTGTTGAAGAGCACGACCAGACCCTCGTACTGGGCGCCCATGGTCAGCACCTGGTAGGTCTTGCCCTCGGCCTGGAGCTGCTGCGACATCTGGATCATCTCGGCCCACGTCTTCGGCGGCGTCGGCACCAGGTCCTTGCGATACCAGAGCAGCTGCACGTTCGTGTTGTTCGGCGCCGCGTACAACTTGCCGTTGTATTCGCCCGAGGCCATCGGCCCGGGCAGCGTGCCGTTCTCGATCTCGGCCCGGTCGTCGCCGGTCCATTCCTTGATCCAGCTGGCGCTCGCGAACTCCTGGGTCCACGTGACGTCCATGCCCAGGATGTCCATGCTGTCGTCCTTGGCGGCGAGCCGCCGCACCATCTGGACCCGTTGATCGTCGGCCTGCCGCGGCAGCACCTGGTAGACGATCTTGTACCTGCCCGCCGCCTCCTGATTGCAGGTGTCGATGACGGTCTGCATGTTCTCGACGGGGAATTGATAGAGATTGAGGACGGGCACGCCGCCCTCGTCTGATCCGCAGGCTGCCAACGGTGCGAGCAGGGTGATCGCGGCTCCCGCCGCGAGTGCCCGGGCGCGCAGGGTGCGCCGTTGCGGATGTCGGTCTGTGATCGCCATTGACCCTCCATCCGGCCGGTAACACGTCAAGTGACCTTGGTCACTTGACGGCCAGTGCTTGTCCTGCCCCACACGGTGATGTGGCAAACCAGAAATGCATTCAAGGGATCCAGGCGCTGGGCGCTGGCGGGTCAGACGATCCCGCGGCGCTGCGCCGCCGGGCCAGGTCGAAGTCGCATCCCGTCGCTGTGCCCGAGCTGCTACCGAATAGCACTCGACCATCGGCCTCCGAATTTGCATACCGGCCCGGCGGCAGCCGAAGGGTCCCTCAACGAACGGCACAGCGCCGGTCGCCTCGAGGGGAGCAAGCGGTGTTCCGTAGCGCTGGACGTGCCGAGGCCGAGCGGGCCACCGCCGAGGTGAGCACCCAGGTCAACGCCAGCCAAGCTCGCGTCGACGCGGTCACCGCGTCGCTCGCGGAGATCCACACCGCAGTCGAAGAGATCAACCAGACGCAGAGGTTGATCGGCGGCGTCCTCACCGAACAGGTCGCCGTCACCGGCGCCATCCTCAACTGAGCGGAGTCCATTCATGTCAAGCAACGCAACTTCCTGGGCCCGCCTGCGCGACGGCAACCTGCGCTGGACCCAGGACCGCAGCACCGCCGCCGCTGACCGGGGCGCGGCCCGCCGTGCGCAGCTCAACGAATCGCAGAACCCGTTCGCCCTCGTGCTGGGCTGCGCCGACTCGCGCGTGCCGGCCGAGATCCTGTTCGACCAGGGACTGGGCGACCTGTTCGTGGTGCGCACGGCCGGCCACGTCGTCGACGCGGCCGCGCTCGGCTCGGTGGAGTACGCCGTCGAGATCCTCGGCGTCTCCCTGATCGTGGTGCTCGGCCACGAGGGCTGCGGCGCCGTCGCCGCGGCAATCCGCGTCGTCGACGAGGGCCTGGTCCCGCCCGGCTACATCCGCGACATCGCCGAGCGCATCGCACCCGACGTGGCCCGCGCCCGCCGCGCCGGCGCCGTCACCCAGGCCGAGATCGGCGCCCAGCACTCGCGCTACACGCTGGAACTCCTGCGCGAACGCTCATCCATGGTCGACGCCGCCCTGCGCCGCGGCGCCGTGACCGCCGTACCCGCGCAGTACTGCCTCTCCACCGGCCTGGTGGCCGAGGTGCACGCCCCGGTCCTCGCGACCGTCTGACCCGCCCCTTTCGATGGCCGCGCTCCGGTCAGGCTGACCCTGGCCGGAGCGCGGCCATCACGTGTTCGACCAGCCCGTCGGCGTACTCGTCGGTGAGCGGGCCGGTGCGCAGCAGCCAGCGGTGGAAGATCGGCCCTGGGCGTGGCCCGCGTCGTCGACTCGGCCACCGCGACCGCCGGCGAGCTGCGCGATCACCTGATCGCCCGCACCGGCCCCGACGTGCTCGCCCGCAGCCAAGAGATTCAGCGCGACGTGCGAACCCAGGGCGGCGCCCCGCACGCGGCCGACCTCATCGAGAAGATGGCCGGGTGACACGGCGACGGCCGGCCGGTGAGAGCCCCACCGGCCGGCCGTTTTCCCCATCCCCCGCCCTCCGGGCGCCGGAGCTCAGGACGAAGGTTCGCTGCCCTGGCAGTGACGCCGGAGCCAGCGACCCTCCACCTGCTCCACCAGCCCCGCCACCCGGTAGGGGAAGTTCTCGTCGCGGGCCGCGAACGCCTCGCTGAGATCACGCACGGCCTGTCCGGGTTCGTCGGGCGACGTAGAGGTCGTAGACCCGCCAGGCCAGAGCGACGAGGAGGACTCTCCGTCGCCCACCGGTGAGGCACTCATCCCGGTCCACAGGAGCCGGAACTGGCGATGCCTCAGCGGGCCAGTGGACCGGGGAGGCTCACTCGGCGCTGCGCAGCCTGCCGGCCGCGGCCAGCTCGGTGACGACCGCGTTCAGCTCGTCGAGCTCCTCGTCGGAGTTCGCGGCCGTGACCTGGGCCCGGAAGCCCACCTGGTCGCGCGGCACCAGCGGGTAGGCGGCCAGCGTGACATAGAGGCCGCGGTCCCAGAGCAGCTTGCCGACCACGTCGATGTCCTCGCCGGCGGCCAGCGGCAGCTCGATCACCGGGGTGCTGCCGGTGTTCGGGGTGAAGACGCCGAGGGCCCGCACGTGGTCGAGCACCTTCATGGTCTTGCGGTACAGGTCGGCGCGGATGTCGTCGCCGCGCTTCTCGTTGAGGTCGAGGCCGGCCTTGACGGTGGCCAGCGACGCGGTGGGGGCGGGACCGGAGTAGAGGTACGGCGGGGCCGAGACCTTGAGGTGGTTCTTGAGCCAGGTCGGCAGGGCCAGGAAGGCCAGCAGCGACGAGTACGACTTGGAGAAGCCGCCGACGAGCACGACGTTGTCGTACGTCTCGCCGCTGTACTTGACGATCGCGTTGCCCTTGAGACCGTACGGGGACTTCTCGTTGGCGCCACGCTCGCCGATCACGCCGAAGCCGTGCGCGTCGTCCACGTAGAGCAGGGCGCCGTACTCGCGGGCGACGGCGGCGAACGCCTTCAGGTCGGGCGCGTTGCCGGTCATGCTGTTCACGCCGTCCATCGCCACGATCTTCGAGACGCCGGCCGGGGCCGCGGCCAGCAACTCGCGCAGGTGCTCGTGGTCGTTGGCGCGGAAACGACGCACGGTGGCGCCCAGGCCACGGGCGTACATGGAACCGTCGTAGATGGTCTTGTGCGCCTGCGAGTCCAGGAAGACCATGCCCTTGCCGGCCAGGATCGGCAGCACCGACATGTGGATGTGCGTGATCGTCGGCAGCACGAGGGTGTCGGGCGCGTCGAGCAGCGCCGTCAGCTTCTCCTCGATCTGCGGGTAGAGCGACGGGTTGCCGAGCAGGCGCGACCAGCTCGGGTGGGTGCCCCAGCGGGCGACCTCGGGGGCGATCGCGTCCATGATCTCGGGCTCGAGGTCGAAGCCGAGGTAGTTGCAGGACGCGAAGTCGGCCAGCCAGTGGTCGCCGACCCGGATGCGACGGCCCTTGATCTCCTCGATCGTGGCGTCGTACATCGGGTTGCCGCTGCGCAACCGCTCCAGGTCGGCCCAGCGTCCGTCGCGCTGGACGAACTCGAGTCCGGAACCGGCGAGGGGAGCGTCGTTCATGGGGGTGAAGGTCCTTTCAGTGGTGGGCGACAGCGGAGTTCCGCATGCGCAGGTACTCCAGGAATTCGTCGGCGGTGACCGGCTTGGAGAACAGGTAGCCCTGGCCGTACGAGCAACCCATCCCGGTCAGTGCGGCGCGGTGCCCGTCGAGCTCGATGCCCTCGGCCACCACGGCCAGCTCGAGGGTGCGGGCGAGACTGACGATCGTCTCGACCAGCGCCATCTGCTGCGGGTTGTGCAGGATGTCGTCGATGAACGACTTGTCGATCTTGAGAACGTCCACCGGCATGCTGCTCAGGTAGCTGAGCGACGAGTAGCCGGTGCCGAAGTCGTCGATGGCGATCCGCACGCCCATCGCGCGGAGTTCGCGCAGGTCGCGCCAGACCTGGTCGACGTCGTGCAGCACGAGGCTCTCGGTGACCTCGAGGAGCAGCCAGTGCGGGTCGGCGCCGGTCTCGGCGAGCACCGCGCGGACCTCGTCGACGAAGCCGGGCGTACGGAACTGACGGGCCGAGACGTTCACGCTGACGTACCGCATGTGGCTGCCGGCCTCGATCCGGCGCCAGTGGGCGAAGGTGCTCAGCGCCTCGCGCAGCACCCAGCCGCCGATCGCGACGACCGAGCCGTTCTCCTCGGAGAGCTCGATGAACTCGTTCGGGCCGAGCAGACCGCGCACCGGGTGCTGCCAGCGCACCAGCGCCTCGAGCCCGGCCACCTCCCCGGTCGGCAGGTCGATGATCGGCTGGTACCGCAGGCGCATCTGGCCGCCGGCCACCGCGTCGTTGAGCGCCGAACGCATCTCGAGCCGGTGCAGCATCGCGTCGTGCATCTCGTCCTCGTAGCGCTGCCACGTGTTCTTGCCCTCGGTCTTGGCGCCGTACATCGCCACGTCGGCCCGGCGCAGCAGCTCGCTGATGCCGGCCGCCTCAGCGCTGGTGGCGATGCCGACGCTGGCCGCGCCCCGGATCTGGTGGACGGCGCCGGTGGCGTCGGTGACGTCGATCGATTCGGCCAGGGCGGCCACGATCCGGTCAGCCACCCGTTCGGCCTCGCCGGCGTCGCTGATCCGGTCGATCAGCACGGCGAACTCGTCGCCGCCGGTGCGGGCCACGGTGGCCAGCGGGCCCACCACGTCGGTGATGCGGCGGCCCACGACGGACAGCAGCTGGTCGCCGGCGGCGTGGCCGAGACTGTCGTTGACCTCCTTGAAGTCGTCCAGGTCGACGAAGAGGACACCGACCTCGTGCCGGCGTTCGGCGGCGTACGAGGCCGCGTTCTCCAGCCGGTTCTGGAACAGGGCGCGGTTGGCCAGCCCGGTCAGCGAGTCGTGGTAGGCCTGGTGGGCCAGGTCGTTCTCGAGGCGGCGGCGCTCGGTGACGTCGCGGATGGTGACCACCAGCCCGTTCACGGCCGGGTCGTCCCGCAGGTCGCGGCAGGTGCACTCCACCTGGAGCAGCAGGTCCTCGCCGGAGACCGCGGTCAGGTCGACGCCGTCGCGCGGGCCGCGGCCGTTGCGCACCTGATCGAGCAGGTCACGCAGCTCGGCGTGGTCGGTGCCGGCGATCAGGCGGGCCAGCGGCAGGCCGATCAGGTCGGTGCGGCCGAAAACGGGCAGCGCGGACGGGCTGGCGTACCGGATGGTGTCGTCGTCGCCGACGATCAGGATCACGTCGGACGCGCTCTGGATCAGCGCCCGGAAGTAGTCCTCGCTGCTCCGGCGGTTCACCTCGTCGGTCAGGTTGATGCGCTCGACGGCCATGGTGGCCTGGGCCATCAGCGCCTCGAAGGAGGGCTCGATCGCCGTCAGCACCTCGTCGCCGGCGGCCAGATAGACCCGGTTGTGGCGCAGGGGGCCGTTCCTGGTGCGCCCGGCCGAGACTGCCTCGGCGTAGAGCGCCCACTCGAAACCCTCGAGCTCGACCGCGACGTCGGCCGGCAGACCGGCGACGCGCACCCGGCCGGTGGACATCAGCCCGGTGACCGCGTCCGGCTCGGCGTCGGAACCCCGCATCACCCAGCGGTGGTCCTCGCCGGTCGGCACGATCGACGTGACGGCGTTGGTCAGGGCCGCGCCGGCCTGGTCCACGCTGCTGGCGGCGACCAGGTCGGCCCCGGTGATGCGCAGCGTGCGCTCGCGGGCCGCGTTCTCGCGCTGCTGCTGCATGAGCCCGGCCACGCGGGCCATGACCAGCAGGAACATGACGCTGGAGGCGGTCGCGATCATCGGCGCGTCGGTCACGCCCTGGTTCAGATCCTCGATCAGGAGCACGGCCGGGGCGATCAGCGCGGCCACCGACATGAGGGCCAGGCGGCGGCCGCCGGTCACGCTCTGCGGGAGCCGCTCGCTCGTCGTCAGGCGGCGCATCGACGGGTGCAGGGCGGAGAGCGCGGTGGCGGTGTAGAAGAGCACCCAACCGGCGTCGACCGGGCCGCCCACCTGCCAGGTGCCCTCCAGCTGGCGCAGGCCGTAGATGACGTCGGTGATCAGCAGGCTGCCGACGCCGGCCACGAGAACGTGCAGCGCGACCGGCTTGCGGCCGCCCGCGGTGAGCAGGCGGGCCAGCATGGCCAGGGCGAGCACGTCGCCCAGCGGGTAACCCGACGAGACGGCCTTCTCGACGAAGCCGAGGTCGGAGTCCCGGACGTACGGGGCGATGAGGAACACCCAGGAGAGCAGCCCGAGACCGACGGTGGGCACCAGAGCGTCGAGCAGCGCGGCCCGGTTGCCGGCGCCCGAGCGGGACCGGATGAAGATCAACAGCGCCCCGGCCAGCATCGGGTAGACCATCAGGTAGAACAGGTCGGCCAGCGACGGGAACGGGTTGGCGACGTGCAGGTAGTCGGTCAGGACGTTGTACGTGGTGTCGCCGAACGTGAAGCTGACCAGCACCGCCGACAGCAGGTACCAGGGCAGGCGCCGTGCTGGTCGGTGCACGCGCGCGCCGACCAGCACGGCGGCGGACGCCGAGAGACCGATCGCCGCCCACGAGTACATGCTGTACTGCGGGAACGCGTAGAAGCCGACAGTCAGGGCAGCTATCCAGGCGCCGAAGCACACCTGCGTGCGAGAAGCCGACATCCGTGCTTCCGATCTGTCTCAGGGCGGCTGAGCCCCCCTGATCGGCACCCGGATGTGCTTGCTGAAGAATCCCGGGTCAGCTCATCCGGTGAAGCGCGGCACGCACCCGGTCGAGGTCGCGCCGTCGCCGCTCGAGCGTGGTCGCCAGCAGCACCAGCAGCAGACCGGCCACCGCGAGCGGGATCCACCGCGGGATCAGGTCCCACACCTCGGCCAGCTCGTGCAGGGCCAGCACGGCCAGCACCCCGCCGCCGAGGATCACCGGCGCGCGCAGCCGGGCGACGACCCCGGCCGCCACGGCCGCCACACAGACCACGCCCAGCACCAGCCGGCGCGCGTACTGGTCGTCGTCGGCGGCCAGGATCACGAACAGGTGAGGCAGAAGCCCGACCGCCAGCGCCGGGCTGTAGACGACCCAGCTCGAGCGGCCCCGCCCGAGGACGAGACCGGCCGCGAGCAGGGCGGCGTCGAGGATCAGGGCGGTCCACCAGGGCAGGCCGAGCCCGGCCGGCACGGCCAGAACCAGCACGGCCGCCGCGGCGAGCACGCTGACACGCCACCACCGAGCCGTGGCCAGCAGCGCCAGGGCCGCGCCGAGCAGCGCGACGGCCGCCGGCAGCTCCCAGCCGGACGGACCGGCCAGGGACCTGTCGAGCGCCCACACCCCGGCTTCGGCGGCCAGCGCGAAGGCCACCAGACCGGGCGCCGCCGCCACGGCCAGCGCGCCGAGGCGGCCGTAGAACCGGCCCACCCCGGCCAGAACGAGCGCGACGACGGCCACCGTCAGCAGGGCGTCCCCGTGGACGATCAGGTGCGCGACCCGGCTCGCGGCGACGCCGGCGGCCACCACGAGCAGGTTGTCCCCCACCGGCCGGGCCGAGAGCAGCCGGGTGCCGGCCAGCACCACGGCGGCGGCGATCAGCAGGGCGCCGCTGGACGCGGCGGCGTCGCCCGGGTCACCCGTCGTGAACAGGCCGAGCAGCGCGCAGGCGCCGGACACCAGGACCGCGAGGCCACCCGCCACGGCGCCGGCCCGGCGCAGACCGCCGGACAGCAGGGCGAGCACGACGACGTCGAGGCCGGCGACCGCGGCGAAGGTCAGGGCCCAGCCGGTGGCGCCGGGCTGGGCCGGGACCATCAGCATCGGGATCACCGGCTGGGCGATCACCAGGGCGGCGTAGCGGGGGCCGGTCAGGCCGGTGACGTGCTCGTAGCCGGCGGCCAGGGCGGCGGTCACGGCGAAGACGGCGCTCGCGTAGCCCCAGCCGTTGGTAGCGGCCACGCCGAACAGGTCGACGTGCCAGGCGGCGTACCCGTCGAGAAGCACGAGCAGCAGGCCGACCGCGGCGAAGGTCTCGGCGGTGGACCGGAGGCCGCGGCGGAGCGCGGCGAACGGCGCGGCCAGCGCGATACCGGTGAACGTGAGGAGCACGAGCGCGCGCCCGCCGATGCCGAACTGGGCCCAGGCCACCGCGGCGAAGACGATCGCGGCCACGCCCAGCAGCAGGCCGCCGAGGACGAAGAGGACGTTCTGCGCGACCTTGGACGAGACCTCCTTCGGCGCCGGGGACGCCACGAGCAGCGAGGCCCGCACCCGGGCCGCCGCGGCCTGTCGCCGGTTCCAGACCTGGGCCAGCTTCTCCTGCAGCTGCCCGATCTGCTGGTTCAGCTCGGCGATCTCGGCATCGGCCGTGACCACCTCGATCGCGTCGGGATCGGGGCCGCGCCCGCAGGACGGGCAGCCGGTCTCCGGCGAGGCGGCGCTGCCGCAGGCGGGGCAGGGATACGTCATGCCCCTGATCCTCGTGCCCGGCCCGGACGAGCGGGTGAGCACACGTACTCATCTTGACGCGAGCCGTCATACTTCCCGGCAATGATCGAAGCCAAGGGATTGACGAAGCGGTACGGCCGCACCCATGCCGCACAGGACGTGACGTTCACTGCCGCGCCCGGCCGGGTCACCGGTTTCCTGGGGCTGAACGGCTCGGGCAAGACGACCACGCTGCGCATGCTGCTGGGACTCACCCGTCCGACGAGCGGCGAGGCGCTGATCGAGGGCCGGCGCTACCACGACCTCAAGGACCCGCTGCGGCAGGTCGGCGCGGTGCTCGAGCAGGGCCTGATGCATCCCGGCCAGACCGGGCGGGGGCATCTGCGCACGCAGGCTCTGCTCTGCGGCGCCGGGCGCGAGCGCGGTGAAGAGCTTCTCGAGTACGTCGGACTGGCCGACGCCGCCGGCCAGCGCACCGGCGACTACTCGCTCGGGATGCGGCAGCGGCTCGCGGTCGCGACGGCGCTGCTCGGCGAGCCGTCGATCCTGGTGCTCGATGAGCCGGCCAACGGCCTCGACCCGTCCGGCATGGCCTGGCTGCGCGGGTTGCTGCGCGCGCACGCCGACGCGGGCGGCACGGTGCTCATTTCCAGCCACCTGCTCTCCGAGCTCGAGCTGCTCATCGACGACGTGGTGATCATCGCGGGCGGCCAGGTGCGGCTGAACGCGCCGCTCGCCGCGGTGGCCGGTGACCAGGCCGGGCACCTGCGGGTGCGCGGACGCGACCCGAACGCGCTGTGGCAGGCGTTCGAGCAGGCCGGGGCCGAGGTGACCACGGACGGACAGGTTCTGTTCGTCACCGGGATCGACCCCGAGGACGCCGGCGAGATCGCCCTGGGCGCCGGGATCGCGATCTACGAGCTCACCGCCGAGCAGCCCAGCCTCGAACGGACCTTCCTCGACCTGGCCGGCGCCGCATGATCGCCGTCCTGCGCAGCGAGCTGCACCGCACGCTGACCATCCCGTCGAGCTGGCTCTCGATGGGCCTCGCGGTGGTCATGGGCATGTCGTTCGCGCTGTTCAGCGTCGACTTCTGGTCGCTGTTCGTGGCGCTCGGGGTGTTCGGCATCGCGGTCGTGATCACCTCGCAGCATTACCAGCACCGGACGGCTGTGCTGCTCTTCCTGGGCCAGCCGCGACGGCTGCGGGCGCTGGCCGCCCAATGCGTGTGCGCGATCCTGCTGGGCCTGATCGTGGCCGTCGTGAGCGGCGTGACGACGATCCTCAGCCGCGAATTCGAGCAGTTCACGGGCACTCTGGCGGCGACGCCGCTGCTCGCGCTGTTCGGGGTGGCGAGCGCGACGGTGATCCGGCGGCCGGTGGCGCTGTTCCTCGCGTACGGCACCTGGTTCGTCTTCGCCGAGGGTCTGGCCTTCCGGTTCAAGCAGCCGCTGCCGTTCACGACCTTCATGAGCGCCGCCGGCGGTAACACGCAAGGCCTGCTGCTCTTCTCCGGGTACGCCGCCGCGGCCCTCGGTGTCGCGGCCTGGTTCATCCGCCGGGACCTCGCCGACTAGTGACCCGGGTCACTCAAGGTCACAGCCGTCAGGGAAGGAACGTCCCGCGGACATGACTGACATCGTGATCCTCGGGGCGGGCTACGCGGGCCTGGCCGCGGCGACCAACCTGGCCGGCCGCGTCCGGCGCCGTGACGACGTACGCCTGACCCTCGTCAACGCCGGTGACCGGTTCACCGAGCGGCTCCGCCTGCACTCGACCGGCACCGGGCGGCCCACCGCCGACCTGCGCCTGTCCGGCCTGCTGGCCGGCACGAACGTCCGCCTCGAGTACGGATGGGTGACCGCGGTCGACGCGGACGCGCGGACCGTCCGCCTGGACGACGCCCGCGACCTGCCGTTCGACACCCTGATCTACGCCCTGGGCAGCACAGCCGACACCGCCTCGACGCCCGGCGCGGCCGAGCACGCCTACACGTTCGACGACTTCCACGGAGCCGAGGCCCTGGCCGCCCGCCTCGGCCGGGGCACGGTGGTGGTCTGCGGCAGCGGCCTGACCGGCGTCGAGGCCGCGACCGAGATCGCCGAGCGGCACCCGGATCTCGCCGTGCACCTGGTCGGCCGCGACGCCCCGGGCGCGTTCATGACCGCGGGCGCCCGCGACCACCTGCGCGCGGCCCTGGACCGGCTCGGTGTCCGGGTGCGGACGGCCGAGATCCGCAAGGTGCTGCCCGGGGCCATGGAGCTGACCGATTCCCGTCTCGAGGCCGACGTCGTGGTGTGGACGGCCGGCACCCGGGTGCCGCCCCTGGCCGCCGCCGCGGGTCTCACCGTCGACGGCCGCGGCCGCATCGTCACCGACCCCACCCTGCGGTCCGTCTCGCACCCGCACGTGTACGCGGTGGGCGACGCGTCCGCCGTCCGGCAGGGCTTCGGCACCCTGCACGGCACGTGCCAGAGCGGCATGCCCACCGGCGTGCACGCGGCCGCCTCCATCGCCCGTGAACTCGACGGCAAGCAGCCCCGGCCGTTCCGCTTCGGCTACTACCACCGCCCGGTCAGCCTGGGCCGGGGCGACGCCGTCGTCCAGTTCACCCGGCCCGACGACAGCCCGCGCCGCGCGTACCTGACCGGCCGGGCCGCCGTCTGGTACAAGGAGACGGTGACCGCCTCGCCGTGGCCGACGTACGCCCGGATGCTGAAGCTCCCGGCGCTGGCCTCGTGGTGGCCCCGCGGCGGCCGGTACACGCGATGACGGTCTTCGAGGAGCACCGCCGCCTGCTGTTCGCGATCGCCTACCGCATCCTCGGCTCGGCCACCGACGCCGAGGACGCGGTGCAGGACACCTGGCTGCGGTGGTCGGCGGCCGACCGCACGCGGGTCGCCGACCCCAAGGCGTACCTGGCCCGCATGGTCACCCACCAGGCGATGGACCAGTTCCGCGCGGCCCGGCGGCAGCGCGAGACCTACATCGGCCCGTGGCTGCCCGAGCCGATCCTGACCGCCGGCGAGGACGTCACCGACGACGTCTCGCTGGCCATGCTGGTCGTGCTCGAGACGCTGAGCCCGCTGGAACGGGCGGTGTTCGTGCTGAAGGAGATCTTCGACTTCCCCTACCCCGAGATCGCCGCCGCCGTCGACCGCACCGAGCCGGCCGTTCGCCAGGCCGCGCACCGGGCCCGCGAGCACGTGCGGGCCCGCCGCCCCCGGTTCCGCACCGACCACCGCCACCAGCGCGACGTCACCGAGCGCTTCCTGGCCGCGGCGTCGGGCGGCGACATCAACGGCCTGATGGCGTTGCTGGCGCCCGATGTCACGTTGTGGACCGACGGCGGCGGCAAGGTCCGGCAGGCGCGCCGGCCCGTCTCCGGCGCCGCACGGGTGGCGGCCTGGATGGCCGGGGTCAGCCAGGTCCCGTACGAGGGGGTGGCGCCGGCTGACATGAGGGTCGAGCTGGTCGACATCAACGGCCGGCCCGGCCTGCTCTTCACCGGCCCGCAGCGGGTGATCGCCACCTTGACCTTCGACTTCGACGCCGACGGCCGCATCGCCGGCATCTACAACGTCGCCAACCCCGACAAACTGCGCGCCGTCAGCCGCGACTGAGCCACGACGACCACGAGCCGACGGTGATCTCGACGAACGGCCCCGCCGG
The DNA here is from genome assembly GCF_023717965.1 of Paractinoplanes hotanensis. Lineage (NCBI taxonomy): Bacteria > Bacillati > Actinomycetota > Actinomycetes > Micromonosporales > Micromonosporaceae > Paractinoplanes > Paractinoplanes hotanensis. Next base: position 108,112 of record NZ_JAMQOL010000052.1, read on the forward strand.
CGGCGCCTGGACATACTGCGGATAGCGCTCGACCAGAGCTTCCAGGCCTTCCGCGTACGCCGGGAGAACGCGCGCCACCCCGTCGGCGCGCACCCACCACAACCGCGACCAGTCCTGCTCGTAATGGTCGGCCAGCACGCTGACCCGCGGCTCGGCGGCGATGTTGGCCAGCCGCTTGAGCGCCCGGCTCCGCTTCGGCTTGCCGTCCACCGCGCTCACGATCACGTCGTCGGTGACCAGGGCGAACACGATCGGCACGAGGTGCGGCGCCCCGTCCGGCCCGACCGTCGCCAGCCGGGCCACGGGCACGCTCGCGAACAGCGCGGCCGGGGTCACCGGCCGGTCAGCTCGCCGATGGCCGCCTCCCACTTCGCCGGCGCCGGCTCGACGACGCTCCACGGCCGCCGCGCGATCTCGCCGGGCCGCATGCCGTCGTGCGTCGGAAAGTAGCCGGCTCCGAAGTCCATGCACCGATCCTATGAACCCATCCGCTCCGAAGCCCGTGTGAGAGAAAAGCCCGGAGGGGGAAGTCCCATGGTCATCGTCATCGCCATCGCCACCGCCCTGCTGGCAGGTTTCCTGGCCGGCTTCCTGTGCTTCAAGAAGACCAACGAGTTCTGCGGCCGCTGCGGCATCACGCGGCAGTGCCCGGTCTGCCCCGAGCAGCCGGCGCCCGCCCCGGCCGGTCAGCGGCGCAGGGTCAGGATGAGGTCGACGACCAGGGCGGTCCAGCCCGTCTGATGCCAGGCGCCCAGGCCGGCGCCGTTGTCGCCGTGGAAGTACTCGGGGAAGACAATGAGGTCCTTCCAGTCGGGGTGGTCCTGCAGGATCCGGTTGGCGCCGTAGATCGGGCGGTGGCCGTTCTCGTCCGGCAGGAACAGCGAGATCAGCCGGCGAGAGATGTCGTCGGCCACCTCGGCCAGGGGCACCTTGCGCTGCGAGCCGGTCGGGTACTCGGCCTTCATGTCGTCGCCGAAGAACTCGGCGTACTCGCGCAGTGCCTCGATGAGCAGATAGTTGACCGGCATCCAGACCGGGCCGCGCCAGTTCGAGTTGCCACCGAACAGGCCGCTGGTGCTCTCGGCGGGCTCGTAGCCGACGGTGAAGTCCGAGCCGCCGAGCGAGACCGTGAACGGTTTCTCGAGGTGGCTGCGGGACAGAGTGCGGATCCCGTACGCCGAGAGGAACTCCTCCGGGTCGAGCATGCGGGCCAGGATCCGCAGCAGCTGGTCCTGGCCCACCATCGAGAGCAGGCGCTGCTGCACACCCTGGGCGGACAGCCGGCGGGCGCTGATGATGTCGGCGTACTCGCCCTGCGACGCCTGCAGCCAGCGCAGCCGCGCGTTCAGCTCGGGCAGCCGGTCGAGGGTCGTCTTGGTGAGCCGGGTGGTGGCGGCCAGGGGCAGCAGGCCGACGACCGAACGCACCTTCAGCGGCAGCTTGTGCCCGTCGGGCAGGCGCAACTGGTCGTAGAAGAAGCAGTCCTCGTCGTCCCACAGGCCCTGCCGGTAGGCGGCCTCGGCGATGTACGCGAAGTGCTCGAAGAACTTCGTCGCCATGTCCTCGTAGGCGCGGTCGTGCAGGGCGAGCCGGATCGCCATGTCGAGCAGGTTCAGCGCGTACATCGCCATCCAGCCCGTGCCGTCGGACTGCTCGAGCACCCCGGCCACCGGCAGCGCGGCCGACCGGTCGAACGGGCCCACGTTGTCGAGACCGAGGAAGCCGCCCTCGAAGACGTTGTTGCCGCCCACGTCCTTGCGGTTGACCCACCACGTGAAGTTCAGCAGCAGCTTGTGCATGACCCGGGCCAGGAAGTCGAAGTCGCGCCCGCCGTCGATCTCGAAGACGCGCAGCGCCGCCCACGCGTGCACCGGCGGGTTGACGTCGCCGAAGGCCCACTCGTAGGCGGGGATCTGGCCGTTGGGGTGCATGTACCACTCGCGCAGCAGCAGCACGAGCTGGGCCTTGGCGAAGGCGGGGTCGACCCGGGCGATCGAGACACAGTGGAACGCCAGGTCCCACGCCGCGTACCACGGGTACTCCCACGAGTCGGGCATCGAGATGACGTCGAAGCTGTTCATGTGCCACCAGGCGTTGTTGCGCCCGTAGCGCCGGCCCGGAGGCGGGGGCGCGGAGCCGGGGTCGCCGGTGAGCCACTGCTTCACGTCGAAGTGGTAGAACTGCTTGCCCCACATCAGCCCGGCGATGCCCTGCCGGGCCACCATCGCCTCCTCGGGGGTCGCCGCCGGCGGGATCAGCTCGGCGAAGTAGTCGTCCGCCTCGGCCCGGCGCCCCCTGATCACGTACGAGAAATCGTCGTTCAGGTCGAGGCCGTCGATCGGCTCGTCGTCCTGGGCCAGGCGCAGCCGGATCGTGCGGCTCTCCCCCGGCCCGAGCGTGAGCACGTAGTGCAGCGAGCCCTTGGTGCCCTCGCCGGCCGGGTTCACCGTGGGCGCGCCCGCGACGATGTGGTCGTTGATGCCGTCCTTCGGATAGAGGCTCTTGCCGGGTTGGCCCCACAGCCGCTGCGCGTTCGTCTCGTTGTCGCAGAGCAGCGGAGCGGGTTCGCCCTCGCCCTCGAGCAGCAGATGGCCCAGGGTGCGGTGGGTGCCGGTGAGGCGGCCGGGACGACCGGTCAGGCGCGGCACGGGACGGTTGGGCAGGCCCCACGACCACGTGTTGCGGAACCACAGCGTCGGCAGCACGTGCAGGGTGGCCTCGTCGGGACCACGGTTGGCCACGGTGACGGCGATGCACATGTCCCGCGGGGAGGCCTTGGCGTAGTCGACGGTGACGGCCCAGTAGCGGTCGTCGTCGAAGACCCCGGTGTCGACCAGCTCGTACTCCGGCTCGGTGCGGGAGCGCTGCCCGTTCACGCGCACCAGTTCGTCGTACGGGAAAGGGGCCTGAGGGTAGTGGTACCGCCAGCTCATCCATGAATGGGTGGGCGTGGAGTCCTGGTACCACCAATAGTCTTTCGCGTCCTCGCCGTGGTTGCCGCCGTCGCCGCCGAGGCCGAACATGCGCTCCTTGAGGATCGGGTCCTGCCCGTTCCACAGCGCCAGCCCGAAGCAGAACGTCTGCCGTTCGTCGCAGATCCCCGCCATGCCGTCGTCGTTCCACCGGTACGCCCGGGAGCGCGCATGGTCGTGCGGGAAGTAGTCCCAGGCAGTGCCGTGCTCGCTGTAGTCCTCGCGAACCGTGCCCCAGGCCCGCTCGGCCAGGTAGGGCCCCCAGGCCCGCCACGGCTGCTCGCCCGAGTCGGCCTGCGCCAGCCGTAAGCGTTCCGCCACGCCTGCCTCACCCTCGCCCACCGATGGCCACCACCAGCTTGATTGTGCACGAGAACGCGAGGTGAGCCGATGGCTACAGAGCGACTACCGCGGACCGGCGAAGTCGGGCGCCGGCAGCGACAGCCGGAACTGGGTGCCGCCGCCGGATGCCGGCCGGGCTGTCAGCGTGCCGCCGTGGGCGTCGACGATCGCCTTGGTGACGGCCAGGCCCAGGCCCGTGCCCTTGATACCGGCCTTCTGCGCGTTGCTGGCCCGGAAGAAGCGGCTGAACAGGTGCGGGTACTGCTCGACGGGGACGCCGATGCCGGTGTCGCTGATCGTGATGACCACAGCGTTGCCGTCGTGCTCGGCCGTCACCGACACCGTGCCGCCCTCGGGCGTGTACTTGACCGCGTTCGACACCAGGTTGTCCAGGGCCTGGCGCAGGCGCTGGGCGTCGGCCAGCACCTCCAGCTCAGGCTTGATCGACACGTTGAGGGTCTGGCTCTTGGCGGCCGCGCTGAGGTGATGGCTGTAGAGCACGTCGCGCAGCACGGCGTCGGCCGCCATCGGGCACGGGTCGATGCTGATGTGGCCGGCGTCCAGGCGGGCCAGGTCGAGCAGGTCGTCGACCAGCCCCTGCAGGTGCCGGGTGGTGCGGTCGACGACGGTGGCGTGCTTGCGCTCGGCGCCGGCCAGTGCCGGGCTCTCCAGCAGCACCTCGGTGTACGCCTTGATGACGCCCACCGGGTTGCGCAGCTCGTGGATGACCAGGGCCGACAGCTCGTCCTTCATCCGGTCGAGCTCACGTAGCCGCTCGACCTGCTCGCGCTCCCGGTCGAGCAGGCGCTCACGCTGGTCGGAGAGCTCGTGCCGCTCGGTGACGTCGGTCGAGAGGCCGTCGAAGAGAACGCGGTCGCCCTCGAAGCGTGCGGCGGCGCGGGTCCAGATCCAGCGGGTCACGCCGTCCAGCCCGACGACACGGCACTCCATCTCGGCGTGCTCGCCGGCGAGCAGCGTCCGGTTGAATCCGGCCAGGATCCCGATGTCGTCCGGGTGGACCTGGTCGGCGAGCGTGGTGGGCTCCGACACCGAGACCGGGCCGCCGAAGACCGCCGCGCCGTTGGGGCTGGCGTAGATCAGGCGCGGCTCCTGCTCCGCGGCCGCCTCGACCGTCCAGACGTAGTCGTTCATCTGCGCGACGATCCGGTCGAAGTTGCGGCGGGCGGCGGCCAGCGCGATCGACATGTCCTCGGCCCACCGGCGCTCGACGAAGCGGCCCAGGTGCGCCGCGGCCGCGTCCAGCATCTGCACGGTGTCGGAGTCGAACGGCAGGTCCTGGTCGGTGTAGAACGCCAGCACCCCGAGGGTGCGGCGGCCGGAGCGCACGGGCACGCCGACCGCGACCCGGATGCCGACCTCGTGCAGCGTGGCCCGGCCCTCGTCGACCATGTCGGTCGGCATCTCACCGGTGTCCCACCACACCTCGCGGTTGCGCGCCCAGACGAGTCCGGGCAGTCCTTCCCCGAGTACGAAGGTGAGCGGGGTGTCGCCCGTGAAGGCCGACAGGTCACGGTCGCCGGTGGTGTGCGAGCTGTGCCGCACAATGCTCTTGCGGTCGTCGGTGACCTGCCAGTACTCGCCGCACGACCAGCCCAGCGAGTCGGTGATGGCGGCGACGGCCTCGATCCCGGCGTCCATGGCGTTGGTGGCGTCGGAGAGCACCTGCGCGACCGCGTGCCGGGCCCGGCGCAGTTCCTCGGCCCGGTGGACCTCGGTGATGTCGTGGAAGGCCACCACCGCGCCCAGCCGCCGGTTGTCGCCGGTCTCGATCGGCCGCCCGTTGGTGACGAACCGCCGCCACGAGCCGGGCGTCTTGACCACCATGTGGTGGCCCTCGACGATCTCGCCGGCGCGGGCCCGGGTCAAAGGCATGTCGGCGATGGGCGTACGGCCGTCGGGCTCGTGCAGCTCGAAGGCCGAGAGCCACTCCGCGGCCGTCGTGCCGGGCGTGACCGGTTGGCCGGTCACCCCGCGCGCGGCCCGGTTGAGCAGGGTCATCCGGCCCTCGGTGTCGCAGGCCGCGATGCCGACGTCGACGCTGTCGAGCACCGCCTCGAGGAAGGCGTGCTCCTCGTCGAGCTTCTTGCGGTGCTGCTCCATCTCCGAGGTGGCGACGATGCGGCCGGTGATGTCGTGCAGGAACGCGTGGCAGACCGGGCCCCCGGGCTCGGCCACGACCCGCAGGGTCATCTCGGCCGGGAACTCGCGGCCGGTGCTGGTGAGCGCGGCGACGCGCAGGTGCTGGCCGGAGAGCTGGGAGTCGCCGGTGACCCGGACCCGCTTCATGCCGGCCAGGTGGTCGGCGCGGAACCGCTCCGGAATGATCAGGTCGGCGATGTTGCGGCCGACGGCCTCGTCGGCGCGGTAGCCGAACATCCGCTCGGCGGCCGTGTTCCAGTCGAGCACGTCGCCGCCGAGATCGGTCGAGACGTACGCGTCGTGGGTGGCGCTCAGCACCGCGCTCAGCCGGGCTGACGAGATCGCCTGCTCGGCCCGGGCCATCCGCAGCGCGACCTCCGACTCGGCCGACTCCGCCAGGTCGTGCAGCAGGGCGATGTCCTCGAGGCTCCACTGCCGCGGCACCGAGTCGACGACGCAGAACGAACCCAGCACGTGGCCGTCGGGCGAGCGCAGCGGCATGCCGGCGTAGGCGATGGCGTCGTAATCGGCGATCGCCGGGCTGTCGTGCAGCCGGGCGTCGAGCCGGGCGTCCCCGACGATCAGGGGGCTCTGGTCGTCGACGACGTGCTTGCAGTACGAGTGCGACAGCGGGGCCTCGCGGGTCTCGGCGAGCTCACCGGAGAGGCCGTACGCGCTCGCGAAGCGCTGCCGGTCCTCGTCGACCAGCGACACGAGCGCGGTGGGCGCGGCCAGCATGCGCGCGGCCAGCTTCGTCAGGCGGTCGAGAGCGTGGACGCCCTCGGCCTCGAGCAGACCGGTGGCCCGCAGCGCGCGGAGGCGGCCTGCCGTCTGCCGCGGCGTACCCGAGGTAGTCAGCACGGAGCCTGGTATCGGTCCGGTCCGGCCCGACCTGAGACAAGCCGCCGGACGAAGATGTGCGACCGAAAGGATGAGCGGGGAAACTTGCCGGAAGAATTGTGGAACGAATGGCGGGAATTCGTTCCACTTCCCATCGAAGCTTTCTCTGTGAATCAGCTGTGAATAAAAAGCGAGGGCCGCACCCGTCGCCGGGGTGCGGCCCTCGCTTTATTTACCGGAAATCAGTTCACCGGCGGCCGTGACCCCAGGGGCCGTGACCCTTCGGGCCGCCGTGGCCGTGGCCGCGGACGTCCCACTGCGCCTCGAGGGCGACCCAGCCACGCTTGAAGCCACGCTGCACCCGGTCGCAGTCGAAGTCGTCCCACTTGTTGCGGAACTCACCGATCTTGCCGGCCCGGTTGCAGGCCCGCATCGTGCGGTAGTAACCGACGACGCGGTCCTTGCTCTTGAACTTGTGGTCCTGGACCTGAACGGCGGAGCCCTTCGCGGCCGGGGCGGCGGGAGCCGCCGAGGCCGGGCCGGCGCCCATCGCGAGGCCGGCGGCAACCGCCAGGCCGGTCATGGCGAACACGCGCGAGACCTTGTTCATGACAACGCCTTTCTCTCTACAACCCAAGCTTTCGCTTGATGCAGGAGATATTAGGGACGCCGCCGCAATTACCGGCCAGGGAAACGCAACCACCAAAGAGTGAATACGGATGATCAAGAAAAGGTGTCGAGTTCGAATCTTTGCAACAGGCCGGGCGCGAAAATGCCGGCCAGGGCGATCAACGAGATCGTGACGAACGCCGTACGCAGGACGACGGTCTCGACCTTGCCGCCGACCCGGATGGCCATGCTGTTGGGCACGCCGACCATCCGCCACAGGCGGCGACCGGTCGGCACCGGCCAGAGAATGGGCACCCCGGCCGACGTGATCATGTCGCCGAGCAGGTGCACCACGCAGCCCACGGCCACCGCGAACCCCAGCATCGGGTAACCCCGGTCGCCGGGCAGGTTGGCCGCGGTGAACCAGGCGATCACCGCCGAGCAGAGGGTCACGATGACCCAGCCGGCCCGCTCGGCCCACTTGTCGAACAGGCCGCGCAGCGCCAGACCGGCCATGAAGAAGACGATGCCGACCACCGCCCACTTGCCGTAGTGGCCGCTCAACCACGTCGTGCCCCAGCCCACGAGCGCGGCGAAGGGCAGGGTGTGGGTGAACGTGCGGTGGCCGTTGGTCCGTCGCGGGTCCTTGCTGAGCCTGGTCGCCGTGTAGACGCCCAGCGACACCTTCTCGATCACCTCGGCCGCGAACAGCGAGAACACCCCGAACGTACGGGCCACCGTCGCGCCACCCTGGTTACGGGTGACCTTGCCCGACAGGTCCAGGTCGGGGAGCAGCGCGCCGCCCGCGCACACCAGGGTGCCGACGGCCACGGCGAGCGGCGACTGCTCGTACCCGGCGAAGTGGTCCAGGGCCCAGGTGCCGGCCAGCCAGGCGGTTGCCCCCGAGAGAGCATGCGATGGACCCATCATGTGTGTGTTGCCCCTCCCCGAACTTATGTTCGAGGAGGGTTTCAGTTCACGGCGGGTTGATCAACAACCTCGATGTCCACTGTGGAACCGGTGCGGGCCGCCGTAGCCCGGCTGGTTCCAGGGCGCCACGCCGTGACCGAGGCTGTACTCCATCTGCCAGCGGCGGTGGCGGGCGTGCTTGAAGAAGCCGATGACCAGGAAGGTGAGCGGGATGGCGGGCCAGAAGAACTGAGCGCCCGAGATGATCCACAGGCCGGTCAGGATCATGGCGATCGAGACGATGATCCAGCCGTGCCGGCGGAGGCTCCGGCGTGTCGCGATCCTGGCCTCCGGGGTGTTGGCCAGGGCGGTCCAGCCACCGTTGGGCAGGTCGGCGGTGAGCGGGCCGAGCTCGTCGCGGAACTTCGCGGAGTACGCCCGGGCCAGGCGCTCCTCGCCCTCGGTGAGGTCGAGCCGGCCCTCGGTCATCGCCGCCCGCAGGATCTCGGCGACCTGCTCCCGCTCCTTGTCCGACGTGCGGACGCGTTTGGTGCCGGTGCTCTCGTTGGGTTGCATGGGGTCCTCCTCGGTCGGCGTCGTGTTCCCAGAGTCGGCCTTTTCGGGGCGCGGGGCGTCGGCCCGGCGGAGCATCTTCCGGGCGGCCTTCGGGAGGGGAACGGCCCCCGGGCGTACGACCGGGGGCGCACGACCCCGGCCCGGCGTACGACCCTGGTGGTAGCCGAATCCAAACCCTGCTCCGATGCCCCGGCCCCGCCTGTGCCGTAACTTCGGCAGTGCACATCGCTTGGCTTCGCTTCCTGCGGGGCGACGCACTGCACCTCGCTTCACGCGGGGCGATGCGGTCGGGCGGGGCGTTGCGACTACGGAAGGAGCGGGGGCGTGGGCAGGGGCATGAGGCACATGCACGGGCCGCCGATGCCGCCGTGGGCGCGCGAGCACCGCACCGGGCGGTTCCACGGGTCGCCGCCGATCCCCGGGCAGTTCCGGCGGCCCGGCGCCGGCGCGGCCATCGGGGCTGGGCTGTTCCAGGCCCTGGGAGCCAAGCAGCAGGCCGGCGAGGGGCACATCCTCGTCGCCATGCGCCCGGCGCTCTACCTCCTGCTCCTGGTCGGGCCGTTCGCCCTGCTCTTCCGGCGGCGCTACCCGGTCGCGGCGTTCGTGATCGCGACCGCGGCCTCGCTCGGCTTCGCCACGGTCGCCGAGCCCCACTGGTTCTGGACGGTCGCGCCCATCGTGGCGCTGTTCCAGCTCGGCTGCCGCGGGCGGCGCACCACCGCGTTCATCGGCGCCGGGGTCGCCTACGCCACCTATCTGCTGGTCTTCCGGGTCTTCGCCGGCCCCCTCGGCCTGCCCGAGGGCGTGCGGCCCGGGCTGCGCGAGGCGCTGCTGCTCGGCATCGCGCTGGTCGCGGCGATCTTCCTGGGCGGCATCGCCAAGATCAAGGGCGAGCAGATGGCGCAGATGGTCAAGGTGCGGGCCGAACGCGAACGGGCCGAGGAAGAACAGCAGCGCCGCCAGGCCTCGGAGGAGCGGCTGCGCATCGCCCGCGAGCTGCACGACGTGATCGGCCACCACCTGTCGCTGATCAACGTACAGGCCGGCGTCGGCCTGCACCTCATGGACAACCGCCCCGAGCAGGCCCGCGAGGCGCTGTCGGCGATCAAGACGGCCAGCTCGGAGGCGCTGCGCGAGGTGCGCTCGGTGCTGGGCGCCCTGCGCACCGAGGACGAAGCAGCCCCCCGCCAGCCCGCCCTGGGCCTGAGCCGCCTGCACGACCTGACCGCCGACGCCGGCCTTCCGGTCGAGACCAAGGTGACCGGCGAGGTGCGCCCGCTGCCACCCGAGGTCGACCGCGCGGCCTACCGCATCGTCCAAGAGGCCCTGACCAACATCCGCCGCCACGCCGGCCAGGGCGCCACCGCAAGGGTTTCGGTCGACTACCTGCCGACCGCCTTGCACCTGGCCATCCGCAACGACACAGCCAACGCCCCGGCCCCGGCCGAGGGCGGCCCCCCGGGCACCGGAATCGCCGGCATGCGCGCCCGGGCCAACAGCCTGGGCGGCACCCTCGAGGCCGGCCCCGTGAAGGACGGCTTCCTGGTCTCCGTCCTCCTCCCCACCGCCGACGACACCCCCGGCGCGAGCACGAACGACGCGAGCACGAACGACGCGAGCACGAACGACGCGAGCACGAACGACGCGAGCACGAACGACGCGAGCACGAACGGCGCGAGCACAAGGGGCGCGGGCGATGCCGGCAAATCCAGCACGGGGACAGCCGGCGCCGGCGCGGGCACAGCGGGCGCCGGCGCGGCGGGCGCACGTGACGGTGCCGTGGGCGACGGTGTGACACGCGGCGGCGGATTCGGTGAGAGCGTTGCCGGGCGGATGGCGGGCGAAGGAGCGGTGGAGTGATCTCGGTGGTGCTGGCGGACGACCAGCTTCTGGTGCGGGCCGGGTTCCGGGCGTTGCTCAACGCCGAGCCCGACATCGAGGTCGTGGGCGAGGCCGGCGACGGTCTCGAGGCGGTCGTGCAGGCTCAGCGGACGAGGCCCGACGTGGTGCTCATGGACATTCGCATGCCCGGTGTCGACGGGCTCGAGGCGACCCGGCGCATCGCGGCCGACCCGGCGCTGTCCGGCACCCGGGTGGTGATCCTGACGACCTTCGAGCTCGACGAGTACGTCTTCGAGGCGCTGCGCTTGGGCGCGTCCGGCTTCCTCGTCAAGGACACCGAGCCCGTCGAGCTGATCCGCGGCGTGCGCGCCGTCGCGGCGGGCGACGGGCTGCTGTCTCCCGGCGTCACGCGCCGGGTGATCGGCGAGTTCGCGGGGGGCGCCCACGGCCGCTCGCCGGCCACTCCACCGGCCACTCTCGACCAGCTGACCGACCGCGAGCGCGAGGTGCTGGTGCTGGTGGCCGAGGGGCTCTCCAACGACGAGATCGCGGCCCGCCTGGTCATCAGCCCGGCCACCGCGAAGACCCACGTCAGCCGCACGATGATCAAGCTGGGCGCCCGCGACCGGGCCCAGCTGGTCGTCTACGCGTACGAGGCCGGTCTGATCCGCCCCGGCTGGCTGGCCTGACCGCCGCCGCGCCGGGTACGCGGCCGAGGAGCCTCGCGAGCTGGCCTGATGCCCGTTTTCGACGATTCCTGCCTCTTTACGCGTTGACAACGCTGTAAAACGAGCCGGATTCTCGGGAGATCCCCCATCCCCCGGGAGTCCCCATGAAAAAGCGACACCTCGCCCTCGCCTCCGCGCTGCTCCTAGCCGCAACGCTGGGCCTCGCCTCCCCCGCCGCCGCCGGGCAGACCTCGATGCGGGCGGCCGACCCCAGCGTGCTGCGCGTCGGCGGCACGTACATCTCGGTGCAGTCGACCGGCGGCGGCATCGCCGTCCGGCAGTCCTCGTCGACCGACGGGCTGGCCTCGGCCGCCGCCCGCCAGGTGTGGAGCGACACCCGCAACCTCGGTGAGGTGTGGGCGCCCGAGATCGCCACCGACAACGGCCGCTTCTACATCTACTTCTCGGCCGGGCGCGGCGCCGCGCACCGGATGTACGTGATCAGCTCGGCGTCCGCCGACAGCGGCTACACGGCCGAGACGCGGATGGCCCTGCCCGACGACCGGTGGGCCATCGACGGCGCCATGTTCGTCTTCAACGGGCAGCGCTGGTTCGTCTGGTCGGGCTGGGCCGGCGCCACGAACGTGGAGCAGAACCTCTACATCGCCCGGATGAGCAGCCCGACTGCCACCACCGGCGCGCGGTTCGTCATCTCGCAGCCGCGGGAGAGCTGGGAGCGCGTCGTCGGCAACCCGTTCATCAACGAGGGTCCCGAGCCGATCCGCGACCCCAACGGCCAGCTGCACATCGTCTACTCGGCCAACGGCAGCTGGAGCGACCAGTACTGCCTGGCCGATCTGCGGCTGCGGGCGGGCGGCGATCCCACGTACGTCTGGGACTGGTACAAGTCGAACGGCTGCCAGTTCGGCTCGAACCGGGCCACCATGATGGCCGGCTGGGATCCCACGCTCCACGCCAACGGGCCCGGCCACCACACGTTCGTGTTGCTCAACGGCGACATCGCCACCAGCCCGCCGGCCGGCCCGCGCTTCCCGATGATGTACCACGCGGTTCCCAAGGGCACGCCGTACGCCTGGGAGAACCGCTACTGGTACACCGGGACCTTCGTTTGGTGGGGCAACAGCACCTACACCCGAGCGAACGTCCCCGGCGCGACATCGACCACGGGCTTCGGCCTGAGGTTCTTCGAGTAGAAAAGCAATCACCGGTTCGGTTGATGCGCCGCCGGTTCCGGCGGCGCATCATGGTTCGTTCCTGGATCAAGAAAGTGTGCCCATGTTCAAGACCGCCGACGCCGAAGCCCGCCTCGCCACCGCGAACGAGATCGCCGCGCTGTTGCGCGCGCAATACGTCGCCAGCGGGGACCGCGCGTATCTGCATGCCGCCTCCATCGCCCTGAGCAAGGCGCGATCGGCGGGCTCCCCGCAACCCGACGAGCTGACGGCGGTCTTCGCCTCCTGAGAGTGTTCCCGGTGCTCACCCGCCCCGGCGGGCACCGGGAAACGTTCAGCAGAGGACGTCGTCGACGAGCCGGAGGATGCGGTTGTCCACGGCGGCCGACGGGGCCTGGTCGGCGAGCCCGGTGGTGCGATAGAGCACCACGGCCCGGTCGCCGGCGCCCGTGACACCGTTGAAGGTGCTGGTGCCGACGACGTCACCGGGGTGTCCCCAGAAGCCGCCGCAATCGTTCGGTACTCCGAAGATGCCCAGTCCGTACCGGATGCCGGGCACGATGTCCTGCATGCCGTCGGCGAGCACCGTCCGGTGCATCTGGGCGACCTGCGCCGGCCGCAGCAGCTCGCCGCGCTGCACCGCGCGCCAGAAGCGGGTCAGGTCGGCCGTCGTGCTGACCATGCCGCCCGCGGCGCCGGCCGCAGTCGGATTGAACTCGGTGACGTCGATCAGCGGGGCGCCCGGGCCGAACTGCTGGTACGACCGGGCATGCGGCCGGGGCAGGGTGGTTCTGTCCTGCGGGTACGACGTGTCGTGCAGACCCAGCGGGCGCAGGATCCGCGACCGCACCTCGGTCGCCCACGACCTGCCGGTGACCCGTTCGATGATCATGCCGGCCAGGATGTAGTTGGTGTTCGAGTACTCCCACCGCGCTCCGGGCCGGAAGCTCGGCTCGTGCTTCATCGCGAGGGCGACCAGGTCCGCCGGATCGTAATGGTCGAACCGGTGCGCCAGATAGTCCTCGGCCGAGCCCAGCGCGGCCAGATCCTCGGTGTAGTTGTGCAGCCCGCTGGTGTGCTGAAGCAGCTGCCGCACGGTGATCCGGCGCCCGTCGTTGCCGTTGCCCGACACCACGCCGGGCAGCCGGCGTTCGACCGTGTCGTCCAGCGACAGCCTGCCCTCACCGACCAGTTGAAGCGCCACGACCGAGACGAACGTCTTGGTGTTGCTGCCGATCCGGAACCGGCCCTCGAGCGGCATCGGCCGGCCGCTGTGCCGGTCGGCCACCCCGCTGCCCGCCACGACGTTGTGGCGACCGGACGAGATCTCCCCCTGGGCGCCGACCATGCCCAGATCGCGCAGGTCGTCGAGGGCGGTCTGCAGTTCGGCACGAGGCGAGGCAGCCGCCGCGGCCGGAACGGCGCCGGTCGCCGAGACGGCCAGCACGGCCGCGGTGACCACCGCGCCCGCCCGGATCGCCGTACGCCGGTGTCGAGAATTCGTTTCCACGGGTCCCCCTGCTTCCACATCGGAACGAGACCTCAACGTACGAATTTCACGGCTCCGGCGGCCATCGGGCTGGCCCCCGTCTTTTTGGGGGTGCTAACACCCTGGCTACCCGCCGCCACCGCGGAGAGACACCGCGTCACCAGGGCGAATCTGTGAGTTCTCTTTGATCCGCGCGCGGGGCCCGGTCCGTATCAAGGCCCAGCAGGGGGTCCGCCGAGCAGTTGGAGGAAGTTGACGTGTCCGCCGTCGATCGCTTGTTCCGCCGGAGCCACCTGTTGCCGAGCTTGATGGTCGCCGCGACCGCCGTGCTCCTGCTCCAACCGAGCGCCGCGCACGCGGAACCCGGAGTGCCCGAGCCGCCCAACGGGCTGATCTCCGACACCGGCGACGGCGACGTCGCCGCGGCCGACAAGGACTTCGCGGTCAAGGTGCGGCTGGCCGGCCTGTGGGAGATCCCGGCCGGCGAGATGGCCCAGGAGCGGTCGAACAACCCGAAGATCAAGAAGATCGGGCGCGACATCGCCGACCAGCACGTCGTGCTCGACAAGATGGTCCGCGACGCGGCCCGCAAGCTGACCATCAAGCTCCCCGACAAGCCCAACGAGGACCAGCAGGGCTGGCTGTCCGAGATGCGCGACGCCGAGGGCGAGGACTTCGACCAGATCTACATCGACCGGCTGCGGGCGGCCCACGGCAAGATCTTTCCGGCCATCGCGACGATCCGGACGAGCACCCGCAACGACACGATCCGCAAGCTGGCCCAGCGGGCCAACCAGTTCGTCATGACCCACCTGACCCTGCTCGAGAGCAGCACCCTGGTCGACTTCGAGTCGCTGCCCACCGCGCCGCCGCCGGCCGTCACCCCGGTCAGCAACAGCGGCGGCGGGGGCCCGGCGCTGGCCTCGTCCGGGTCGAGCGCGCCGGCCTCGTCGCCGGTCAACCTGCCGCTGATCGGCGGCCTGCTGGTGGTGATCGTCGGCCTGGCCTTCTTCGTCGGCCGCAGCGTCCTGGCCGACCCTCGCCGCCGTCGCCGCCGCTACCGATCCCGGTACTGATCCGGGTCTTGAAGGCTGTCTGCGATCAACGACTGACGTACGCCCAGGCGGTGCCGCCGGAAGTCAGCGGCACCTCCAGTCGCAGCAGTGGCATCAGAAACGCACGTCCTCGGGGCCGGTGGCCGTCGGCAGACCCGCGGCCAGCCAGGCCTCGACCCCGCCGACGAGGTCGGTCGCGTTGCGCAGCCCGACCGCGCGCAGGCTGGCGGCGGCCAGGCTCGAGCTGTAGCCCTGCCGGCACACCACCACGATCACCCGGTCCGGGTCGGCCGCCTCGGGGATGCGGTGCGGCGACTCCGGATCGAGTCGCCATTCCAGCACCGTACGGTCGATGACGATCGCGCCGGGCAGCGAACCCTGCTGCCGGCGCTGCACGTCGGTGCGCGTGTCGATGAGCAGCGCACCGGCCGTGACAGCGGCCCGTGTCTCATGGGGGCCGAGCCGGCGCAGACCCGCGCGCGCTCTCGCGAGCACGGCGTCCACACCGGTCAGGTTCCGAAGATCGACAGTGGTCACGAGCCGATCATTCCCCAGCTCGTGACCAGGCATGCCCGCAGGGACACAGCCAACTCAGCCGATCTCGTACGCCAGGTTGGGGCGCAGCCAGCGCTCGACCTCCTCCAGCGGCATCCCGCGGCGGCGGGCGTAGTCGGTGACCTGGTCCTTTCCGAGACGCCCGACGGTGAAGTAGCGCGACCCGGGGTGGGCGAAGATCAGGCCGCTGACCGCGGCGGCGGGCATCATCGCGTACGACTCGGTCAGCCCGACCCCGATCTCGTCCGTCCCCAGCAGCTCGAAGAGGTCTTTCTTCTCGCTGTGGTCGGGGCTGGCCGGATAGCCCAGCGCGGGCCGGATGCCCCGGAAGCGCTCGGCGTGCAGGTCTGCCAGGTCGGGCTGCGAGCCGGGCTCGAACCAATCGCGCCGGGCCTGCAGGTGCAGGTGTTCGGCGAACGCCTCGGCCAGCCGGTCGGCCAGCGCCTTCACCATGATCGCGCGGTAGTCGTCGTTCTCGGCCTCGTACTGGGCGGCCAGGTCGCCGGCGCCGTGGATCGCGACCGCGAAGCCGCCGAGGTGGTCGTTGTGGCCGGCCGGGGCGATGTAGTCGGCCAGGCAGCGGTTCGCGCGGCCCGCCGGCTTCTCGGTCTGCTGGCGCAGCATCGGGAACGTGACGCCGTTGCCGAGCACGATGTCGTCGCCCTCGCTGTGCGCCGGCCAGAACGCGTAGCGTCCCCGCGCCTCGAACGAGCCGTCCTTGATGATCTGGTCGAGCAGTTCGTTGGCGTCGTCGAACAGCTCGCGCGCGACCGGCTGCTCGAGGATCGCCGGGTACTTGCCCTTGAGCTCCCAGGCCAGGAACAGGAACTGCCAGTCGATCATCTCGCGCAGCTCGGCGATGGCCGGGCGCACATCGCGGACGCCGGTGAAGGCGGGCGTGGGCAGGTCGGCGAAGTCGACCTTCTCGCGGTTCGCCCGCGCCTGCTCGACGGTCAGGAGCGCCTGCGCGCGCCGGTTGGCGTGCTGTTCGCGCAGCCGCTCCTGGTCGGCCCGGTTGGCGGTGTCGAGCCGGTCGGCCCGGTCGGGCTCGAGCAGGTCGCTGACCACGCCGACGACCCGCGAAGCGTCGAGGACGTGGACGGTCGAGCCGTCGTAGGCGGGCGCGATGCGCACGGCCGTGTGCTGCTTGGACGTGGTCGCGCCGCCGATGAGCAGCGGCAGCTTGAGACCGCGGCGCTGCATCTCGGCGCCGACCGCGACCATCTCGTCGAGCGACGGGGTGATCAGGCCGGACAGCCCGACGACGTCGGCGCCCTCGCTGATCGCGGTGTCGAGGATCTTGGCGGCGGGCACCATCACGCCGAGGTCGATCACCTCGTAGTTGTTGCAGCCCAGCACCACGCCGACGATGTTCTTGCCGATGTCGTGGACGTCGCCCTTGACCGTGGCCAGCACGACCTTGCCCTGGCCGCGGCCGGTGTCGATCCGGCCCTCGAGACGCGCCTGTTCCTTCTCGGCCTCCATGAACGGCTCGAGGTAGGCCACCGAGCGCTTCATGACCCGGGCGCTCTTGACCACCTGGGGCAGGAACATCTTGCCCGAGCCGAAGAGGTCGCCGACGACCTTCATGCCGTCCATCAGCGGGCCCTCGATCACCTCGAGCGGCCGGGCCTTCTGCTGCCGGGCCTCCTCGGTGTCGGCCTCGATGTAGTCGACGATGCCGTGCACCAGCGCGTACGAGAGACGCTCGCCGACCGGGGCCTCGCGCCACGAGAGGTCGACCTCTCGCTGCTTGCCCTTGCCGGTCACGGTCGACGCGAACGTCACCAGCCGGTCGGTGGCGTCGGGGCGTCGGTCGAACAGCACGTCCTCGACCAGCTCGAGCAGATCGGCCGGAATGTCCTGGTAGACGGCGAGCTGACCGGCGTTGACGATGCCCATGTCGAGGCCGGCCTTGACGGCGTAGAAGAGGAACGCCGAGTGCATGGCCTCGCGCACGATGTCGTTGCCGCGGAACGAGAACGACAGGTTGGAGATGCCGCCGCTGGTGCGGGCGCCCGGGCAGCGCTCCTTGATCAGCGGGAGCGCCTCGAGGAACGCCTTGGCGTACCCGTTGTGCTCGGCGATGCCGGTGGCCACGGCGAGCACGTTGGGGTCGAAGATGATGTCGTCGGGGGCGAAGCCGGCCTCGTTGACCAGCAGGTCGTACGCCCGGCCGCAGATCTCGACCTTGCGGTCCCGGGTGTCGGCCTGGCCCTGCTCGTCGAAGGCCATCACGACCACGCCGGCGCCGAAGTCACGGATGCGGCGGGCCTGGGCCAGGAACGGCTCCTCGCCCTCCTTGAGGCTGATCGAGTTGACCACGCCCTTGCCCTGCACGCACTTCAGACCGGCCTCGAGCACGCTCCACCGCGAGCTGTCGATCATGACCGGGATCCGGGCCACCTCGGGCTCGGTGGCGATCAGGTTGAGGAAGGTGGTCATCGCCTGCTCGCTGTCGAGCAGGTCGGCGTCCATGTTCACGTCGAGCAGGTTGGCGCCGCCGCGCACCTGGTCGAGCGCGACGTCGACGGCGCCCTGGAAGTCGTCGGCCTCGATCAGCCGGCGGAACTTGGCCGAGCCGGTGACGTTGGTCCGCTCGCCGATCATGACGAAACCGGTGTCGGGACCGATCGCGAACGGTTCCAGGCCGCTGAACCGGGTCGTCGTCCGCGGGGGATTGATCTTCCGCGGTGCTTTACTCTTCGCCTTCGAGGCGATTTGTCCGATATGCGCGGGCGTGGTGCCACAGCATCCACCGACGATGTTGACCAGGCCTGCGGCGGCGAACTCCTCGAGCAGCGCGCTCGTCTGCGACGGGGTCTCGTCGTAGCCACCGAACGCGTTGGGCAGGCCCGCGTTGGGGTGTGCGGCCACGTAGACGTTGGAGAGGCGGGCCAGTTCGGCCACGTGTGGGCGGGCCTCGGTCGCGCCGAGCGCGCAGTTGACCCCCACGATCAGGGGCTCGGCCCGTTCGATGGAGCGCCAGAAGGCCTCGACGGTCTGACCGCTCAGCGTGCGGCCGGACAGGTCGACGATCGTCACCGAGATCCACAGCGGCAGCTCGGGCGCGACCTCGCGAGCGGCGGCGACGGCGGCCTTGGCGTTCAGCGTGTCGAAGATCGTCTCGATCAGCAGCAGGTCGACGCCGCCCTCGGCCAGGGCCGCGATCTGCTCGGCGTAGGCCGCCTTGACCTGGTCGAACGTGACCGCGCGGTACGCCGGGTCGTCGACCTTGGGCGAGAGCGAGAGGGTCACGTTGAGCGGGCCGATGGAACCCGCCACGAACCGGGTGCCGCCGGCCTCGTCGGCCGCCTGGCGGGCCAGTTGCGCGCCGCGGATGTTCATCTCCTTGACGTACGACTCCAGGCCGTAGTCGGCCTGGGCGATGCTCGTCGCGGTGAACGTGTTGGTGGTGGTGATGTCGGCGCCGGCCGCCAGATACTGCCGGTGGACGTCGAGGATCACATCGGGCCGGGTGAGGATCAGCAGGTCGGGGTCGCCGGTGACGTCCTGCGGGTGATCGGGGCTGATCAGCTCGCCGCGGTAGTCCTCCGGTTTCAGCTTGGCGCCCTGCAGCATCGTGCCCCAGGCGCCGTCGAGCACCAGGATCCGCTCGTCGAGCAGGCGCTTGAGCTCACTGATGCGTGCCGCACGAGTGTTGTCCACGGTTCTTTCCACACCGACCACCTCCGGTACAACGGAGGCGCCCTTGGTCGGTTTCCACCGAGCGAGCGTGGCGGGTGTCACCCCGTTGCAGCGCCTCTCGTCTCGGACCAACAAACTTACCCGATTTTCATTTCCCCGCCCCGCGCACCGCCAATGGGTGAGACGTGAGCGGCTGTTACTTCTATCTCGCGTACGCGTACGCGTACGCGTCGACGACGGCTGTCACTTCGCGTACGCGTCGACGACGGCCACATCGAGCGGGAAGCGCACGGCGGTGTCGCCGAACAGCAGCCGCCCGGCCGTCACCGCGCTCTCGTGCAGGGCCGCCACGACCCGATCGGCCTCCTCAGCCGGGCAGTGCACAACCACCTCGTCGTGCACGAACAGCACCATCTCGGCCTTGCTGCCCTCGAGCGCGGCGCGCAGCGTCGCGAGCAGCACCAGAGCCCACTCGGCGGCGGTCGCCTGCACGACGAAGTTGCGGGTGAAGCGCCCCCGGGCGCGACCCGAGGCGCCAATGGGCTCCGCGGCCTCTTCGGGTGGATCGAGACCGGCGTCGCGCCAGGACGCGGACGACGGCGGGCAGGTGCGGCCTAGCCAGGAGCGGACCAGCCCACCGGACTCGCCGATCCGGGCGGCCTGCTCGACGAACTCGAACGCCGTCGGGTAGTGCTTGCGCAGCACCGCAAGAGCGGGGATGGCGGCCCCGCCGGTCTGCCCGTACATGGCGCCGAGCAGCGCGACCTTGGCCTTGGCCCGGTCGCCGTCGAACGAATCGGTGGCGAGCGCGGCATAGAGATCGCCGGCCGCGGCCGCGGCGGCCAGCCGCCGGTCACCCGAGACGGCCGCGAGCGCTCGCGGCTCGACCTGACCGGCGTCGGCGACCACGAAGCGCCACCCCGGGTCGGCCACCACCGCCCGCCGCACCGACTTGGGCACCTGCAGGGCGCCGCCGCCGCGGGTGGCCCAGCGGCCGCTGACCACGCCGCCCGGCACGTATTCCGGCCGGAACCGCCCCTGGCTGACCCAGGAGTCGCACCAGGCCCAGCCGTGCGCCGTCCAGATGCGGTAGAGCTCCTTGTATTCGAGCAGGGGCCGCACCGCCGGGTGGTCGACGTTCTTCAGCACCCAGGCCCGGGTGTTGGGGATGTCGATGCCGGCCCGGGCGAAGGCGCGCACGACCTCGGCCGGCGAATCGGGGTGCAGCCCCCAGGCGCCGAAGGCGGCGTTGATCTCGGCCGTCAGCTCGGCCAGCCGGCGCGGCGGCCCGACCGGCTGAGGCGGCCCGAGCAGCTCACGCAGCAGTTCGTCGTGCAGATCGGCCCGCCAGGGCAGACCGACGTGCCCCATCTCGGCCCCGACCAGCGCCCCGGCTGACTCGGCCGCGACCAGCAGCCGGAACCGCCCGGGGTGCTCGGTCTGCGCCATGCGGGCGATCTGGTCGGCACAGACCTCGCGCACAACCTCGATGTCCACCGCCGCCACCGGCGACCCCGCTGACTCGAACAAGGCAGCCTGGGCGAACCCCGGCGGCTCAGCGATGCGGGGTGGCGGGTCAGCCGGAACCGGCAGACCGTGCAGACGTGCGTGGGCGGCAGCCGGCGACCGCGGCTCGCCCCAGCGCCCGGCGTGGCCGGAGAGCAGCGCCTCGGTCAGTTCGAGATCGTGGCAGCGGGCCACCCGCACCCCGGCTCGCAGCAGGCCCGGGTAGATGTCGGCCGTGGCCGGCCAGACCCAGCGGGGGTGGTCGGCGGCTTCCCGTTCGCCGATCGCCCCCGCCAGGTCGCCGACCTGCCGGACGGGCCCGGCAGCCGTGCCGTCGGCGCGCAGGTCTTGCAGGCGGCCCCCTCGACCGCCCGCCTCCGCCACCACCGCTGTCAGCACCCCGTCATTCTGTCCCGGGGGTACGACACTTTCCGGCCGGGGAAGGATAGGGACCATGACACTGACTGTGAGCGTGCTGGGCACCGGCATCATGGGCGCCGCGATGGCCCGAAATCTGATCAAGGCCGGGCACACCGTCCGCGTCTGGAACCGCAGCGCCGGCAAGGCGGCGCCCCTCGCCGATGACGGCGCTGTGGTCGCCCCGAACCCGGCCGAGGCCGTGCGGGACGCCGATGTGGTGCTCACCATGCTCTACGACGGGGCTGCCGTCCGCGAGGTGATGAGCGAGGCTTTCCCGTCGGTCAAGGCCGGCGCCCTCTGGGTCCAGTCGACGACGGTGAGCCTGTCCGACGTCGACCAGCTGGCGGCCGAGGCGGGGCAGCACGGCCTCGCCTTCTTCGACGCGCCCGTACTGGGAACGCGCCAGCCGGCCGAGGCGGGGCAGCTCACCGTGCTCGCCGCCGGTCCGGCCGACCGCCGCGACGAGGTCACCCCTGTCTTCGAGGCAGTCGGGGCCCGTACGGTGTGGCTCGACCGGCCCGGCGCGGCGACCCGCCTCAAGCTGGTCGCCAACAGCTGGGTGCTGGCGCTCACCCACGCCGGCGCCGAGACGCTCGCGCTGGCCGAGGCCCTCGGGGTCGATCCCGACATGTTCTTCGAGCTCATCGAGGGCGGCCCGCTCGACAACGGCTACCTGCGGGCCAAGGCCGGCCTGATCCGCGCCGGCAAGTTGTCCCCGGCCGGTTTCGCGGTGACCACGGCCGAGAAGGACGCACGCCTGATCGCCGAGGCCGGCCGGCAGCACGGCGTCCGCCTCGACCTGGCCGAGGCCGGGGCCGAGCGCTTCCGTCGTGCTGCCGAGCAGGGCCACGGCGACGAGGACATGGCTGCCACGTACTACGCGAGCTTCGAGAATTGACCGGTCAGACGCGGTAGACCGAGATCGTCTGGTGCAGCTCCTCGGCCATCCGGGCCAGTTCCTGAGCGGTCGCCTGGGTCTCGGTCGCCCCGGTGGCGGTGGCGTCCGCGGCCTGGGCCACGCCGGCGATGTTCCCGGCGATGTCGTTGGCGCTGCTGGACGCCTCGGCGACGCTGCGGGCCATCTCGTTGGTGGTGGCGGTCTGCTCCTCGACCGCGGCCGCGATGGTCGCGGCATGGTCGTTGATCCGCGC
The DNA here is from genome assembly GCF_023717965.1 of Paractinoplanes hotanensis. Taxonomy (NCBI): domain Bacteria; kingdom Bacillati; phylum Actinomycetota; class Actinomycetes; order Micromonosporales; family Micromonosporaceae; genus Paractinoplanes; species Paractinoplanes hotanensis. The sequence continues at coordinate 130,047 of NZ_JAMQOL010000052.1, forward strand.
GGTCACCTCGGTGATCTCGCCGATCGCGGCCACGGCCTGCTCGGTCTCGTGCTGAATGGCGCCGATCCGGCGGGAGATGTCGTCGGTGGCCCGGGCGGTCTCCTGCGCGAGGTCCTTGACCTCGGAGGCGACGACGGCGAAGCCCTTGCCCATCTCGCCGGCCCGGGCGGCCTCGATGGTGGCGTTCAGCGCGAGCAGGTTGGTCTGCCCGGCGATCGACGTGATGAGCTGCACCACGCTGCTGATCTCGGCCGACGACCGGCCGAGCTGGGCCACGATCTCGTTGGTCTTGTCGGCGGTCTGCGCGGCCTGGGCCGAGACCGAGGCGGCCTGGGTGGCGCTGGTGGCGATCTCGCGGATCGCCACACCCATCTCGTCGGCGCCGGCGGCCACGGTCTGCACGTTCTGCGACACCATGCCGGCCGCGGACGAGACGGTGCCGGCCTGGGCCGACGTCTCCTCGGCGGCCGAGGACATCTGCACCGAGACGGCGGAGAGCTCCTCGGAGGCGGCCGCGACGTGGCGCGCGTTGTCACCGACCTGGCGGACCATGACGGCCATCGACTCGGTCGAGGTGTCCAGCGCCTCGGCCAGCCGGCCCACCTCGTCCTTGCCGCGCATGCCGGTGCGGGCGGTCAGGTCGCCGTCCCGGATGGCCAGCAGCACCTTCACGGCCCGGGCCAGCGGCTTGGTGATCAGCCGGGCCACGCCCATCGCGAGCCCCACGCCCAGCAGCAGGCCGGCGACGATCAGCGCGATGATCAGGGTACGGGCGGTCTCGTACGCGGCCTGAGCCTCGACCTGCGCCTCCTCCGCGTGGGCGATGGTCTGCGCCGCCAGGGTGTCCATGGCCTCGCGGGCCTGGGCGACCAGCGGGTCGACCTCGTTCTCGCGGATGGCCGCGACCCGGGCCGCGTCGTCCACCCGGCTCGCCGGGAGCAGCTTGTTGTCGAGCACGTCGAGGTACTTGGCCCAGGCCCGGTCGAACGTGGCCAGCGCCTCGATCCGGACCGGTCCGAGCTCGAACGACTTGTAGCGGCTCTCGGTCTCGGCCAGGGTCTTCACGTCGGCGGCGATGGCCTTCTCGGCCTCGGCCTCAACCTTGTCGTCGGCGGTGACGAAATGGTCGAGCGAGTCGATGCGGACGCGGTTGAAGGCGTTGCGCATCTCGGCGATCGTCTCCAACTGGACGGTGCCGCCGTAGACGTCGTTGGTGTTCTGGTTGATCTGCGCCAATTTCACCGCGGCGAACGAGGACACCCCCGTGCCGAGCGCGGCGACCACCATCACCGAAGTCAGGATCTTCGTGCTGACCCGCAGGTCCGACACCCAACCGATCAGTCCGTGCCGGTGTCCCGGCTCCTCCAGCCTCGACGGCCCCATCACACTCTCCTCGAAGTGGCAGCCCCGAGGGCCGCGTTCGAGGGTCAATCGTGCGTACGTCGCCGGATCGGAGAAGTCGGGCACACCGCACCCAATTACAACCGTCAGATACCCAGCTCGGCCAGGTCGTCCGCGGTCAGCTTCAGCTCGGACGCCTCGGCCGAGTCGCGGATGGTCTCCGGACGACTGGCCCCCGGAATCGGCACCACCACGGGCGACTTGTCCAGGTGCCAGGCCAGGCAGACGCGCTGCGGGCTCACCCCGTGGCGCTCGGCCACCGCGGCGAACCGGTCGGCGTGGCCGCCCAGCTCGGCCGCCTTGCTGATGCCGCCGAGCGGCGACCACGGCAGGAAGGCGATGCCCAACTCGTCACAGAGCCGCAGCTCGGGCTCGGACGAGAGGAACGCCGGCGAGAACTGGTTCTGCACCGAGACCAGCCGGCCGCCCAGGATCTCCTGCGCCTGGCGGATCTGGCCCGGGTCGGCGTTCGAGATGCCGGCCATCCGGATCTTGCCGGCGTCGAGCAGGTCGCGGAGGGCGCCGATGGCGTCGGCGTAGTCGACCTGCGGGTCGGGCCGGTGGTACTGGTAGAGCCCGATGGCCTCGACGCCGAGCCGCTTGAGCGACGCCTCACATGCCTGCCGCAGGTAGTCCGGCGAGCCGTTCACCGTCCAGCTGCCGTCGCCCGGGCGCAGGTGCCCGCCCTTGGTGGCGACCAGCACGCTCGACGTGTCCCCGCCGTAGGTGGCCAGGGCGCGGGCGATCAGCGACTCGTTGTGCCCGACCTCGTCGGCGCCGACGTGATAGGCGTCCGCGGTGTCGATCAGCGTGATGCCCGCGTCGAGCGCGGCGTGGATCGTGCGGATCGACCGCTCCTCGTCGGGCCGCCCCTCGATCGACATCGGCATGCCGCCGAGCCCGATCGCGCCGACCGTCACGTCACCGATGCGGCGACTCTGCATGGTCAAAACCTTCTTTCGCGTACGGGGACCGTGCGCCCCCACAAAACTCTCGTACCCCAGCGCCCCCGGATAACCCGGCGGATCGACTAACATTGCCGCGATTTCACGTACCCCCGGGAGCGAGGCGACATGCGGTGGTTCCGGCTCGGTTCCGGGCGGCAGAAAGATCCCGCCGCTGGTCAGGCCATCGTCGACGACGTACGGGAACGCTTCGGCGCCCACCTGCAGGGCTCGTTCCACGAGCAGGCCGAGGCGGTCGTTCCCCTGCTCGCCGGCGACGAGGGGGTGGCCGCGGCGGCGGCGATCCTGCGCGAGTTCGCCGACAGCGCGTACGCCGATCTTCAGACCCAGACGGCCGAGCTCTCCCGCCGCACCGGCTACGCCTTCGCCGTCGACCGCGCCGACTACCGCTCGCTGTGGCGCGACACGCAGGGTCAGTTGCGCTGGCCGCTCTTCACCCTGCCGTGCCGCCTCCACCCATACATCCAGGTCAGCGCGGCCGCCGCGGTGATCAGCGCCGAGGCTAAGCGGGCCACCCGGCTGACCGCCCCGGGCCCGCTGCTGGCCCACGTCCTCGAGATCCTCGACCTCACGATCGACGGGTGGGAGTTCGCCCGCGTCCGCCCCGACACCGACGCCGCCACCCTCGCCCACCGGCTGATCGGCGCCGCCCGCGACCTGCGGGGTGCGATGAGCGACGAGCCCCCGCTCCCCCGCCCGGTCCGCGAGCTCATGCGCCGCAACCACACCGTCGACATCTACGACGCCGCGTCCCCGCAGGTCGTCGGCGGTTTCAACCCCGGCCGCGAGATGCGCGAGGCCCTGCTGGCCTGAGCTACGAGTCGCTCGAGCGGGCCCACAGGTTGATGCCCGCCTCGGTGGCGTACTTGTCGATCTCGGCCAGCTCGTCGGCCGTGAAGGCGAGCCGGCCCAGGGCGGCCACGTTGTTCTCGAGCTGGGTGACGCTGCTCGCGCCGAGCACGACCGAGGTCATCCGCGGGTCGCGCAGCGCCCAGGCGATCGCCATCTGCGCCAGCGACTGGCCCCGCCGCTGCGCGATCTCGTTCAGCGACCGGACCTTGCCCAGGTTCTCGTCGTTGATCCAGTCCGGGGTCAGCGACTTGTTCTCGGTCGCGCGCGACCCCTCGGGCACGCCGTTCAGGTAGCGGTCGGTGAGCATGCCCTGCGCGAGCGGCGAGAACGCGATGCAGCCGGCGCCGTCGCGCTCCAGCTGGTCGAGCAGGCCGCCCTCGATCCAGCGGTTCAACATCGAGTACGACGGCTGGCTGATCAGCAGGGGCGTGCCGAGCTCGCGCAGGATGGCCGCGGCCTCGGCCGTCTTCTCCGGCGAGTAGGACGAGATGCCCGCGTACAGGGCCTTGCCCGACCGGACGGCGGCGGCCAGCGCGCCCATCGTCTCCTCGATCGGCGTCTCCGGGTCGTGCCGGTGCGAATAGAAGATGTCGACGTAGTCGAGGCCCATCCGCCGCAGCGACTGGTCGAGCGACGCGGTCAGATACTTGCGGGAGCCCCAGTCGCCGTAGGGGCCCGGCCACATGTCGTACCCGGCCTTGGTGGAAATGACGAGCTCGTCGCGGTAGGGGGCGAAATCCGTGGCGAGCACCCGTCCGAAGTTGGCTTCGGCCGAGCCGTACGGGGGCCCGTAGTTGTTCGCCAGGTCGAAGTGGGTGATGCCCAGGTCGAAGGCGCGGCGCAGGATGGCCCGCTGGGTCTCGAGCGGCCGGTCGTCGCCGAAGTTGTGCCACAGCCCCAGCGACACCACCGGCAACTTCAGCCCCGAGCGGCCGCTGCGGCGGTACTCCATGGATGCGTAACGGTCCGCGTCGGCGGTGTAGATCTCGGGCACGACTGTCCTCCGCAGGGGATGCAACAAAACATGACCAACCTAGCCTGCCCCGGGGCCGCTCCCGATCCGATCTCGGACCCTGGTCCGATGCGCCCCGGCCCCGCCCCCGCGACACTGACCGGGTGAGATTCCGTTGGATCGCCGCCGGCCTGGTCGTCCTGCTCGCCGTGGCCGTCGGCGGCCTGGCCCTCGCCTACCCGTCGGCCGCCGCGACCACCTGCCCCGGCTGCTACGGGTTGACGCGGGTGCACGACGGCCTCTGGAGCGAACGCGGTCTCACCACGGCGCAAAAAGATCAGCTGACCACCCTCGCGGCCGACGCCCGCCGGCGCGTCGCCGAGTTCTACGGCGGCCGCGAATCCGATCCGCGACTCGTCGCCTGCTTCACCGACGACTGTTACGACCGCGTCGGCGGCGGTGGTGAGAAGGGCATCGCGGTCCTCAACCGCGCCGTCATGCTTTCGCCGCGCGGTCTCGACGCCGTCATCGCCTCCCATGAGATGTCCCATGTCGAGCTGCACGAACGGCTCGACGCCGAGGTGCCGCAGTGGTTCGACGAGGGTCTCGCCGTCGTCGTCTCGGCCGACCCCGCTACCTGGGCGAACACTGCGCCGGGCCGGGCGACGACGCTCCCCTGCCCGAGACGCTGCCGGCCTGGCTGAGCGCCGCCGGCGCCGACCAACAGGTCTACTCCCGGGCCCGGTGCCGGGTCAGCCGCTGGCTCGACACCCACGGCGGCCCACCGGCCGCACTGAAACTTATCGATCAACTCAACCGCGGCGAAGCGTTTCCGGAGTTACGGTGAAGCCATGACGTTGCGCGAGACGCCACCGTTCCGGGCCGACCACGTCGGCAGTCTGCTTCGCCCCGCCCGCCTGCTCGAGGCCCGCGAGCGGCGCGCCACCGGCGAGATCGACGCCGACGAGTTACGCGCCACCGAGAGTGAGGCCATCCGCGATGTCGTGCGCATGCAGCGCGACGTGGGCCTGCGCTCGGCCACCGACGGCGAGTTCCGCCGCACCTCGTGGCACATGGATTTCATCTACCGCCTCGGCGGCATCCATCCCACCGACGAAAAGATCCAGGTCCACTTCCGCAACGCCGACGGCGAGATCGACTTCGAGTCGGCGGCGCTGGCCGTCGACGGCCCGATCCGGCTGACCGAGACGATCTTCGGCGACGACTTCGCCTTCCTGCAGTCCATCGTGGACGACGGCGTCACCGCCAAGCTGACCATCCCGTCGCCCAGCATGGTCCACTACCGCGGCGGCCGGGCCGCGATCGACCCGGCGGTCTACCCCGACCACGAGCAGTTCTGGGCCGATCTCAGCGCCGCGTACGCCGAACAGGTGCGCCGCGTCGCCGGCCTGGGCTGCCGCTACCTGCAGCTCGACGACACCAGCCTGGCCTATCTCAACGACCCGGCCCAGCGCCGCCTGCTGACCGAGCGCGGCGACGACGCCGAACACCAGCACCTGCGCTACATCCGCCAGATCAACGCGGCCATCGCCGACCGTCCCGAGGGCCTGGCCGTGACCACCCACATGTGCCGCGGCAACTTCCGCTCGTCCTGGACGGCCGAGGGCGGCTACGACTTCGTGGCCGAGGCCCTGTTCAGCGAGCTGGCCGTCGACGGCTTCTTCCTCGAGTACGACGACGAGCGCTCCGGCGACTTCGCCCCCCTGCGCTTCGTCCCACCGGGCAAACAGGTCGTGCTGGGCCTGGTCACCACCAAGCGCGGCGCCCTCGAATCCAAGGACCAGCTGAAGCGCCGCATCGACGAGGCCGCCCGCTACGTCCCCCTCGAGCAGCTGTGCCTCTCCCCCCAGTGCGGCTTCTCGTCCACCGTCGAGGGCAACGCGCTCACCTACGACGAAGAGGTCGCCAAACTGGCCCTGATCGTCGAAACCGCCGAGGAGGTCTGGGGCTAGCGCGCCAGTTCCGCACCAGGGCCTCACTCGCGTCCCACAGGTCACGCCGCCGTCCCGCGACCACCCGCCGCGAGCGGGAGGTGCTCGGCCACCTCCTGACCGGTGCCACCAACGCCGAAATCGCGAAGACCGTTCGCGGCGACCGCGCGGTTGTGCTCCGTACGTCGAAGCTGGCCCGGCCCGGCCAGGAGCGGCAGCTCCTCTCCGTCCCCGCGGCACGGTATCGGCTCGGCGCGGTGACGTTCGCCCGGGCCGGCAACTCGTTCCGCTTCTGGGTGGTGGTCAACGACCGATCAGGTGACCGCCGTCTCCCGCCCGGAACTCAACGGTTTACTACGGCCTGCGCAGCGGCCTGGTGCGCAGCAAGAACGCCCTCGGCCCGACTGTCGGCTACCGGTCCTCGCCGTCCGACAAGGTGACCTCGATCTTCTTCAACGGCGCGAACATCGTCTGGTCCTGGTGCGCACGGACGACCGGGAACGGCTGCACCATCCGCTTCGTAGGCTCGGACACCGTGTATTCCGGCGGTCACCAGGTGCACGACCTGCAAGGTGACTCGCGCTGGATCTTCTATGCCAACAGCGCCGGCGTGCAGCGGCAACCTCGTTGAGAACGGACTGATCCCCCGGCGCAGGGACGCCGGGGGATCAGGACCTACTTGACGGCGCCGGCGGTGAGGCCGGCCTGGATCTGACGCTGGAAGATGGCGTACACGATGATCATGGGGAGAATCGTGAGGACCAGGGCGGCGAAGAGGGTGGACCATTCGGCCTGGTAGCCGGCCGAGACGCTGATCTGGGCGATGCCCTGGGTGAGCAGCAGTTTCTGGTCGGAGCCGGGGCCGCTCATGATGACCACCGGCAGCAGGTACTGGTTCCACTGGCCGACGATGTTGAAGATCGTGATGCTGACCAGGCCGGAGCGGGCCATCGGCATCATGATCTGGAAGAACTTGCGGACGTGGGAGGCGCCGTCGACCGTGGCCGCCTCCTCGATCTCGTACGGCAGGCTCTTGAAGAACGCGGCCAGGAAGAAGATCGTGAACGGCAGCGAGTAGGCGATGTACACCAGGATCAGGCCCGTGAACGAGCCCAGCAGGCCGATGCCCTTGAGGATGTAGAACAGCGGCGCCAGCGCCATGAACGTCGGGAACGCCAGGCCCGAGACGAACAGGTAATAGATCGCGCGGTTGCCCGGGAACTTGTAGCGGGCCAGCACATAGGCGGCCATCGCGCCCAGCAGCATCGTGCCGGCGGTGCTGATCAGCACCACGAAGACGCTGTTGATGAAGTAGCGGCCGATGTGCGCGTCGCTCCACGCGTTGGCGTACGTGCTGAACGAGAACTGATTGGGCAGCGCGAACGGCTTGCCCAGGAAGATCTCGGTGTTGCTCTTGAACGACGCGAGCAGCACCCAGAGCAGCGGGCCGGCCGTGATCAGGGCCCAGGCGATCAGGGCGACGTGGGAGAGGCCGGTGGCGATCTTGAGGTCGCGCTTGGGTTCCGGCGCGCGGCCCGCGGAGGGCGCCGTGGTGCCGGGGGTCTTGGTGATGGTGGTCATCGTCTCGCCTCTCGCCGCTCAGGCTTCGACGGATTCGCGCCGGGTGGCCGACAAGGTCACCCAAGCGAAAGTCAGGGTCAGGAAGAAGAGGACCACACCCAGCGCGGAGGCGTAGCCGGCCTGCGAGAACTCGAAGGCGTTGCGGTAGATCATGAGGCTGAGCACCGAGGTCGCGCCGTCGGGGCCGCCGCGGTCGACGGTCATGATGTTGACCAGCGCGAAGGCGTCGAAGGCGGCGATGCCGAGGTAGACCCAGGCGACCTGCACCGTGTTCCACAGCAGCGGGATGGTGATCTTGAAGAACAGGGTCACCCGGCTGGCGCCGTCGATCGCGGCCGCCTCGTACACCTCGGTCGGGATGTTGCCCATGCCGGCCGAGAACAGCACGACGTAGAAGCCGACCGCCTGCCAGACCAGCACGACGAGGATGCAGCCCATCGCGTAGCGTTCGTCGGCCAGGAACAGCCAGGGTGACCACGACTCCGGGAACAAGCCGTTGATCATGCCGCTCTTGTCCGGCCCGAACACCCGGCCGAAGATCACCGCGACGATGGCCAGCGCCAGCAGCTGCGGGAAGAAGAAGATGATCCGGTAGACCTTCGAGCCCCAGACACCGCGGGTCACCCCGCCCTTGTGCCCGCCGCCCACATTGAGCAGGAACGCGAAGACCAGGGCGAGGACGACGGTGATGAGCGGCAGGAAGACCAGCAGGAAGATGTTGTGCTTGATCGACTGCCAGAAGGTCGTGTCGTCCCACATCTTGCGGAAGTTCTCCAGGCCGACGAAGTTCTCGACCGGCCCGAGGCCCGACCATTCGTAGACCGACAGATAGAACGCCTGGATGTAGGCCCAGACCACGAAGACCGCGTAGAGCGCCACCGGCACGACAAGGAAGCCGATGATGAAGGGATACTTGCCGTGCCGCATGGCGTCTACCGTCCTGCCTTCGTGCTTTGGATCAGTTACCGATTGATCAGCTGCGGGTGAACTTGGTGACGGCGGAGTCCTTGGCCACGGCCTGGGACGCCTTCTCCATCCGTTCGCAGAACTTCGCCGCGTCGTAGTCCTTGAACATCAGGTCGTTGGCCGCGGCGCGGGACTCGTCGTCGAGCTTCTTGTACCAGGTGTCGAACAGGTAGCCCACGAAGATGTCCTTGCCGGCCTTGGTCACCGCGTCGTTCGCGCTGGTCAGCCCGGGGGAGATCGTCTGGCCGTCGGACGCGCCCGCCACCACCGTAAGCGACTTGGTGAGCTTCGTGAACTCCAGCGCTGCCTCCTTGGAGAGCATGGTGCGCAGGTATTCCTTGCCGCCCTGGGGGTTCTTGCCCTTGGCCGCGGCGAAGTAGATCTCACCGGCGGCCGCGTTGATCGCCGTGGCCGGCAGCTTGTCGGCGGCGGTGACGCTCGGGTACGCCGCGATCGCGTACTCGAAGCCGCTGGGGGTGTCCTTGGCCTGCTCGTTCTCGAGCCAGGAGCCGCACGGGTAGAACCCGACCTTGTCCTGGTTCTGCTGGAGCTGGACCTCGGTGTGACGCAGGCCGAGGAACGTCTTGTTGATGTAGTTCTTGCCGATGCCGGCCCACGCCTCGGCCGCCTGCTTGATGGCGTCGTTGGTCCAGGCGCCTTCCTTCAGGTTGTCGATGTCCTTGAGAACCTGCTCGGTGCCGATCTTGCCGGCGCTGGTCAGGATGGCCCGGACCATGTAGTACGACGCGTTGGCGCCCGCGTAGCCGAACGGCACGACGCCCGCGGCCTTCATCTTGTCGCACAGCGCGGTGAACTCGGCCCACGTGGTCGGCGGGGTCCAGCTGTTCTTCTTGAACAGCGCCGCGTTGTACCAGAGGCCGAACACGGTGTACGAGTAGTTCACCGCGAACGGCTTGCCGTCGTAGCTGCCCTGCTCGATCGCGCCCGGCACCAGGGTGTCGGCCACGGTCTTGCCCTGGATGTCGAGCGACGGCGCGGCGAACAGGTCGGTCAGGTCGGCCGCCTGGCCGGCCTTCACGATGGCGCCGAAGTCCATCAGCTTCGACCCCGAGTTGTTGATCATGTCCGGCGGGTTGCCGCCGTTGATCCGCGGCTGGATGACCGTCGAGATCTCTTCGGTCTGCGAGTACGTGACCTTGGCTTCCGGCCACTTCTTGTTGAACAGCGGGGTGTCCACCTTGGTGGCGTAGTCCGTGCCCAGACCGCCGTTGAAGATCACGATCTCGACGCCGGCCTTGGGGTCGATGCCGAGCGGGTTGTCCGCCGACTTCGTACCGGTGGCTTGCTCCTGCGTGCCCTCGTCGGAGCTGCCGACACAGGCGCTGAGCATGCCGACGGCGGGGGTGGCCAGGAGACCGACGGCAGCCGCGCGACGCAGCAGCGTACGACGGTCCAGTTCGGGCTTCGGGAATATGTCGGTCACAGCATCTCCTCAGTGCTTGCTGTTTTGGTGCCGTACTGGTGTTGAGTCCTGATCATCCCTTGACGGCGCCGGCGGTGAGACCGGTCGCGATATTGCGCTGGATGATCAGGAAGAAGATCACCACAGGGATCGAGGTGATGATCGCACCGGCCATGAGGGGCCCCCAGGCGGTACCGCGCGTTGTCTGGTTCTGCAGCAGCCAGGCCATCAGGTTCTGCTTGTCCGGGCTGTTGAGCGTGTTGATGATGATGAACTCGTTCCAGGCCTGGATGAACCCGTAGACACTGGTCGCCACCAGACCGGGGCCGGTGAGCGGCAGGATGATGCGCCAGAAGACCTGAGCCCGGGTACAGCCGTCGATCAACGCCGCCTCGTCCAGCTCCCGGGGGATGCCGGAGATGAAGCCGCGAAGCGTCCAGACGGTATAGGGCAAAATCAGCACGAGGTAGGTGATGCTCACACCGATCAAACTGTTGGTCAAGTCCGCGCTCTGCAGCATCAGGAACAGCGGGATCAGCAGCGACAGGAACGGGATCAGCTGCACCACCAGGACCACCAGGATGATCGCCTTGCGGCCGTAGAACGAGAACCGCGCGATCGACAGCGCCCCGAGGAAACCCACGACGAGGGCGCCGGCCACCGCCAGCAGGGTGACGATGACGCCGTTGAGCATGTCCTTGAGGAACAGCGGGGCCTTGAAGGCGGAGACGAAGTTGTCGAGCGTCGGGCTGGTCGGCCAGAACGTCGGCTCCAGCGCCAGCACCTCGTCGGCCGGCTTGAACGCGGTGTTCAGCACCCAGTAGACCGGGAACAGCATGAGCACCGAGAAGACGACCCCGGCCGTGTTGGCCAGGATCGTGCCGGCCCGGCTGCGCCCGACGGTGACGACGCCGTCGTCGGACTTGGCCCGGCGGCGCTTGAGCGGCACGGTGGAGGCCGGCGCGGGCGCGGCGGGACTCGCTGCGGGGGCGGCCATCAGTCCACCTCTCCGATCCTGAACATCTGCCGGATATAGAAGATCATCACGCCGAGCATGAGCAGCACCGTGATCACTGCGATGGCCGAGCCCAGGCTGTACCGGGACTGACCGAAGGCCTGCGTGTACGAGTAGGTCGCGAGCGTCTGGAACTGAGGCTCCGGGTGACCGTCACGCAAGACCCAGGCCTGCGTGAAGAGGCCGAAGTTCCAGATCACCGAGAGCGTGGTGACGATCATGATCAGCGGCTTCAGGATCGGCAGGATGATATTGCGCAGCGCCTGCCAGGGGGTGGCGCCGTCGACCGTGGCCGCCTCGAGCAGCTCCTTGGGCACCTGGGTCAGGCCGGCGTTGAGCGTGATGGCCAGGAACGGGATGCCCGCCCAGACCACCAGCGTGGTGATGACGCTCCAGCCCTGCCACGGGTTCACGAACCAGCTGTGGTTCTGGTAGTCCACACCGGGGAGCTTGTCGATCAGGTAGTTCACGACGCCGAAGTCGGAGTCGGTCATCCACCGGAAGATCTGGGCCGCCACGAGCTGGGGCAGGGCCCAGACGAACATCATGGCGACGACCATGAACAGCCGGACGCCGCGGCTGACCCGGCGCATCAGCAGCGCGATGCCCAGGCCGACCAGAACCGAGATCAGGACCGAGACGAAGGTGAAGGCCACCGTACGCCCGACAACGGCCCAGAAGACGCTGTCGCTGAGCACACGGGTGTACTGGTCGAAGCCGACCCACGGGGGCGTGCGCCCACTGATCAGCTCGCGCAGGCGCATGTTCTGGAAGGACAGGACGACCATCCGGACCAGCGGATAACCCAGCAGGCCGGCGATCAGCAGGAGGGCGGGCAGGGCGAGCAGCCACGGGGTACGGCCGCTGCCGCGCGAGCGGCGCTTGGGCGCGGCGTGACCGGGCCGGTTGGGCCGTGACCGGCCGGGGTCGCTCGGCCGCCGGGTCGCCGGGGAGTCGACGACGGACATCGGCTTTCCCTTTCTGAAGGGGCTGGCAAGCTGCCCGCCTCTTCGAGGAGGCGGGCAGCTCGGCGGATGTCAGCTCTCGTTGAGCGTCGAGTTGATCTGGTCGTCGGCCCACTTGGCGCCGTCGGCCACCGACTTCTTACCGGTCAGCACGTCCGTCAGCATGGTCTGCAGGATCGCGCCCTTCTCGACGTCGGCCCACTTCTCGGCGTTCGGCGGGAACCAGCTGTTCTTCGCGGCCAGCGCGGCCGGCGCGATCTTCGGGTTGTCCGCCGCCGCCTTGTCGAGCAGCGCGGTCGCGTTCGGCAGCGCGTTGGCCTTGACGAGCCCGGCCATCGAGGTGCTGTCGGTGAAGGCCTTGACCCACTGGGCGGCCAGTTCCTTGTTCTGGCTCTTCTCGGTGATGCCGAGGTTCGAGCCGCCGAGGAACGACGGGATCTCCGGCATCGGCGCGGCGGCCAGCTTGCCCTTGACCTTGGTCGGGACCAGCTTCGAGTTCGGGTCGTTGGGGTCCTTCTTGGTCTCCTCGGCCGAGCCCTGCTCCCACGCGTTGCCGTAGAACATCGCGGCGGTGCCCTGGGCGAACGTGTTGGCCTGGTCGTTCTCGTTCTTGGTGGGGTCGGCCTTCGAGTACTTCTTGACCAGGTCGACCCACTTCTGCAGGCCCTCGATCGAAGCGGGCTGCGACAGCTGGCCGACCCACTTGTCGCCGTCCTGCTTCGCGATCTCGCCACCGGACGACTTGACCCAGCTCATCGCCGCGTACCAGTACTGCCCCGGCATGTAGACGGCGCCGAACTTGCTGTTCGCCTTCTCGGCGGTCTGCACCTTGTCGGCGACCGACAGGAACTCGTCGTACGTCTTGGGAGCCTCGGTGAAACCGGCCTTCTTGAGCAGGTCGGTGCGGTAGATCAGCACGCGGGCGCCGGCGTAGTAGGGCACGCAGTAGGTCTTGCCCTCGAAGTCACAGGCGCCCTTGAGGCCCTGCAGCCAGGAGCCCGAGTTCTCGTAGTCGGCCGGGTTGACCGCACCGAAGGCGCCGCTGAAGACGTACTTAGGGAACTCGGTGTTGCCCAGCTCGACGACGTCGGGGACGTCGCTGCCGGCCAGGGTCGCGTCCAGCTTGGTGAGGTGGTTGGCCCACTGCTGGTACTCGACGTTCACCTGAGCGCCGGTGGCGGCGGTGAACCGCTTGCTGGCGTCGTCGACGACACCCTTCCAGGCGGTCTGCGCGTCGACCATCAGCCAGACCTTGAGGGTCTTGCCGGTGCCGTCAACCTTGCCGGAAGCCGAGGTGGTAGGGGCGTCTTCGTCGTTGGAGCCGCAGGCAGCGGCACCGAGCAGCGTCGCAGCGATGGCCGCGGCGGCAGCGATCTTGCGCTTCACGCTTCCTCCTGGGGAGTTTTATCTACTGGGGATGATGCGATTTCAGGTGGTGCTGCCGTCCTTGGCCGCCTTGTGGCCATGTACTGCCTGGGCGGTGCGCTGGAAGGCTGCGTGCGAACGTTCGTGGGTCCGCTGCGCGACGGCGATGTAGAGAAGATCGAGGACGACCAACTGGGGATGACGGGCGCTGAGCGCGTCCGGCCGGAAGGTCGTCGCCTGGGTGGCGGTGAGAAGAGTGATGTCGGCCAGCTCGGCCAGCGGCGAACGCGGGAAGCTGGTGAGGGCGATGGTGGTGGCGCCCCGGCTGCTCGCCTCGGCGAGCATCTCGATCGTCTCGCCGGTCTCGCCGCTGTGCGAGATGCCGAGCGCGACGTCACCGGGCCGCGAGAGCGCGGCGCTGGCCAGACCGTTGTGCACGTCGGTCCAGGCCCAGACCGGCACCCCGATGCGGTGCAGGCTGAACTGCATCTCCTCGCCGACCAGCGCGCTTCCGCTGGCGCCGAAGATGTTGACCCTCGTCGAGGCGGCGATGGCCACCGCGGCCCGCTCCACCTCGGCGAGGTCGAGCAGCGCGGCCGTGTCGTGCATGGCCTGGGTGTCGGCCGCCATGATCTGGCCGAGGACCCGGTCGAGCGGGTCGCCGGGCTGGATCTCGCGCCCGATGTCGACGGTCCACCCGGCGGAACGGGCCCGCCCGGTCTCCGCCGCGATGCCCAGACGCAGGTCCGCGTACCCGTCGAAGCCGAGTGCGCGGCAGAACCGGGTGATGGTCGCCGGCGAGGTGCCGCTGCGCTCGGCGAGCTCGACGATGGTCGCCCGGGAGGCGGCGGCCGGGTCGGTCAGAACATGCTCGGCGACCCGTCGCAGCGCGCCCGTGAACTCCGGCAGCAGCGACCGCACGCGAACCAGTACCCCGTCCGAGTTCCGCTGACCACCGTTGTTGTGGCTGGTGGTGACCCCCGCACCCGGAACCAGGGAGTCGACGACCGCGGTCGACGCGGCGCCGTCCATCTCCGGCTCGCTCATTGGCCACCCTTTCAGGAAACAGTGTTTACTGTCGCGGTAAAAGTTCTTACTAACCGCCCCTCCGTGTCAAGGTTCTGGGCGAAGTTTTCAAACCGTTACCTGACCTGCGCTGATGAACACGTGTTACGCCGGCACCACTTGACGGCCATCGATCCGGAAATGTTCTTTACGGCGTGACAGCCATCACATGCGGTGTTATGTCATGGTTTGATATCGGCCGTTCGGCGCGCGCCGACCCAACGATCGACACGGTCGGCCTGCCCGTTCGGGCCATCTCTTGGCGGTCTTGAAACGCCGTTTTTACGCGGGAAACGTTCCCGTAAGGGCCTGCGCGAAGGCCACTTCTCGAAAGCTATTGCCGTACGCGGTGTCGCCCCACCCAGGCAGGCCGAGGCGCACAGCCGAGGCGCCACCGCCGTCGAGCCCCTCCCCGAGGCCGGGCCGGCGACCCGCTGGTGGTTCTTCGCACCGACGCGACAAGCGCTGGCCCCGACCCGGCCGCGCGCCTGCACGAGGCCCCGGTCTGGCGCTGCCGGTCGTCCCCTCAGGCGGGCGCCGCGCCCTCAGGCGGTCGCGTCGCAAGCGATCACCCTCGCTCAGGCGGTGGCCTTGATCGCGTCGGCGAACGCTTCGGAGCGGTGCTCGAAGTTGCGGTACTGGCCGTAGCTGGGGGCGGCCGGCGACAACAGCACCACTCCGCCCGCCGGGGTCAGCTCGCGCGCCCGGCGTACGGCGTCGGGAAGGTCGTCCGCGGCCACACTCTTGATCTTGTCGAGGCCGGACAGCTCGGCCAGGATCCGCGGCCCGCTGTCGGGGATACCGATCACTGTGAGTTCGCGATCGGCCAGGAAGTGCCGTAGCGGCGAGTAGTCGAGACCGCGATCGGTGCCGCCCAGCAGCACGGTCAGTGGGCGGTCGGCATAGGCCTCGATGGCGTGCATGGCCGAGTAGGGGCTGGTCGAGAGCGTGTCGTCGACGAAGGTCAGCCCGGACGGGTCGCCGATCTCGGTGAGCCGGTGCGGCAGCCCCTCGAACGACGCGACCGCCGCCGCGAGCCGCGCCTTCTCACCCGGCACGTCGATGCCCAGGCCGTCGAGCACGGCCAGCGCCACACACAGGTTGCGGCCGTTGTGCCCGCCCTTGAGCCGGAGCGTCGCGCGCGGGAAGAGCGGCTCGTCGGAGCAGAACACGACGTCGTCCTCGACCCGGAAGCGCGAGTCGCCGGCGGCGGCCGGGATGGGCGGGAAGCCGTTGGCGTCGGTCACTCCGCGGATCTCGTCGCGCAGGCGCTCGTCCGACCCGTTCACAACGATCATTTCCGGACTGTGGCGGAGCAGGTTGAGCTTGTCGCGGTAGTACTCCTTCTCGCCGCCGTGCGCGTCGAGGTGCTCGGGGAACAGCGACGTCACGACGGCCACCCGCGGCGAGTCGGTGAGATCCGCGCACTGGTAGCTCGACAGCTCGAGCACGTACTGCTCGGCCGGCGGCAGGTCGAGCAGCGGCACCCCGATGTTCCCGCCGAAGACGTTGGGCCGGCCGAGCGCCGCCAGCAGGTGGCTGATCAGGCTCGAGGTGGTGCTCTTGCCCTTGCTGCCCGTCACCCCGATCGTGCGCGCGGCGTGATCGGCCATCCAGAGGGCGCTACCGCCGGTGACCGTGACACCGCGACTGCGCAGCTCCGCCATCCAGGGGTGAGTCTGCGGCACACCCGGCGACCGCACGACGACGTCGGCCGTGACCAGCGCGGGGAAGGCGTGGTCGCCGCCGGCCAGCGGCGCCAGCGCGGCCAGCGGGCCGTCCCAGGCGACCGAGAGGAAGTTCGCGCTGTCATCCACCGCGATCAGCCGTGACGGCGCGTGCGGGGCGATCGCCGTCACCGCGGCCCGGCCCTCGCGGCCCGTGCCCCAGACCGCCACGGACCGGCCCTTCAGGTCTGCCAGGCGCACGTTCTTTTCCCTTCGACGAGTGGCATTAGTATTGCCGGTCGGCCCTCAGACAGGAGTTCCCGGGTGCAGTTCGACGTCATGCGCTTCCCTTCGTACGCGTTCGACCCCACGACCGGGGTGGCGACGTTCGACTACGTGCTCGACGGCCCGGAACCGCTGCGCTTCACCGAGACGATCACGCTGCCCGTTCCGCCGGGTGACCGCGCGGTCCCGGCAGCGCTTTCCCGCGTGCTCGAGCTTCTGCACGTCGTGGCCGGGGTCAGCTACTACAAGGTCGGCGCACCGGCCCGCGTCGTCGCGCCCCGGCCGGTGGCGCCCGCCGTGGCCGGCTATTTCACGGCGATCTACACCCAGGGCCTGGCCGAGTACGCCTACCGCAACCAGCTGCCGCATGTGCTGTCCCTGGTCGTCGAGGTGCCGGACGGCGACGTCGAACCGGCCGAGCCGGTCGACAACAGCCACGGGCGGCCCCTGTCGGCGGTCGGCGGCGGCAAGGACTCGATCGTCACCCTGGAGATCCTGCGCGCGGCCGGGCTCGACCCGGTGCCGTTCTCGGTCAATCCCAACCCGGTGATCCAGAACGTGAACGCCGCCTCCGGCCTGCCCTCGCCGGCCGCGCGCCGCCGGCTCGACCCACGCCTGTTCGAGCTGAACAAGGCGGGCGCGCTGAACGGCCACATCCCGGTCACCGCGATCAACTCGCTGATCGCGATCGCCACCGCGGTCTGGCACGGCCTGGGCCCGGTGGTGATGTCCAACGAGCGCTCGGCGTCCGACCCCAATCTGATCTGGAACGGTCACGAGGTCAATCACCAGTGGTCCAAGGGTGTCGCGGCCGAGGGCCTGCTGCGTACGGCGGTGACCACCCACGCGGGGCTCACCGAGCCGTACTTCTCGCTGTTGCGCTCGCTGTCCGAGCTGCACATCGCGCAGTTGTTCGCCCGTCACACCCAGTACGACGACGTGGTGACGAGCTGCAACAAGGCCTTCAAGCTGCACGATCCGACCGTCCGCTGGTGCGGCGACTGCCCGAAGTGCCGCTTCGTCTACCTGGCGATGGCCCCGGCCATGCCCCGAGCCCGGCTCAACAAGATCTTCGGCCACGACCTCTTCGCCGACGAGGCCCAGGTCCCCGGCTTCCTGGAGCTGCTGGGCATCGACGCCCACAAGCCCTTCGAGTGCGTCGGCGAGGTCGAGGAGTCGCTGGTGGCCCTCTCCATGCTCGACGACGACGCCCCCGTCCTGGTGGCGTTGCGCTCGGCCGTCCCCGCCGAAGCGTGGGCCGCCGCCAGCCGCGACGACGTCCTGACCCCGGGCGGCCCCACCTACGTCCCGGCCGCCTACGCCAAGATCCTGACCGACGCCCTGTGACCGAGTACGACACCGTGACCAGGCACAACGCCGAACCCGGTGCCGTCTACGTCGGTAAGGCCGACCTCGACGCGCCCGAGGAGCAGGGCTGGCTGCTCGGCCACTTCCGCCCGGCCGACGACCCGCGGCACAGCGCCGACGTCGAGATCAAGTGGGGCCGCCATCCCAAGGGCGACCGCCGCGCCAAGTGGGTGACCGGCGAGCAGCGCACGGCCCTGCTGGTGCTGATCAAGGGCCGCTTCCACATGGAGTTCCCCGACCGGACGGTGGTCCTCACCGAGCCCGGCGACTATGTCGTCTGGGGCCGAGGGGTAGACCATTCCTGGCTGGCCGAGGAGGAAGACACGGTCGTGCTGACCGTCCGCTGGCCCTCGGTGGCCGGCTACAAGGTTCCGCCACCGGAATAGAGCCGGGTGGCGGGCTATTCCGGTGGGTCGTGGTGGATGCGGTCCGGGGACACGCCCAGCTGTTGCAGGGCCAGGCTGGTGGCGGCGAGCATCAAGGGCGGGCCGGCCAGGTAGACCTCGTGGTCGGACCACTCGCCGTAGGCCGCCACAGCGTCGGTGACCAGGCCGGACGCGTACGGGCCGGGGTCCCCTTCGGAGATCACGGGCACGACGGTGGCCCGGCGGGCGGCGCCGGCAGCCGCGGCTATCTCGTCGATGTCGTACAGCTCGCCGAGATTGCGGACGCCCCAGAAAAGCACCGCCGAACGCGGGTCCCCGGTGTCGGCCAGCTCGATCAACAGGGCCTTCAGGGGAGCCACACCGGTGTCGCCGGCGATCAGCAGCAGGTTGCGGCCGGGGTCGGAAGGCAGGGTCATCCCGCCCTCGGCCCGGCTGATGCGCACCGGGTCGCCGACGCGGGTCCGGTGAACGAACGTGCCGCTCACGCCCGAGGTCGTCTTGGCGCGGACGTGCAGCTCGACGAGATCGTTCCGGCGAGGCGCCCCGGCGAGCGAATAGGGCCGCCAGACGGCCGGCAGCTCGGGCACCTGGACGCGCGCGTACTGCCCCGGCCGGTACGGCATCGGCAGATCCGGCCGCAACCGCACGACAGCCAGGTCGGGCCGGCGCAGTTCATGCGCGACGACGGTCGCGTCCCACACCGGCGGGTCGTAGGCGGCCCGCGCCGCGCCGTGGGAGATCCATTCGAACACGTGCTGCCAGGTGGACCGCCAGGCCAGATCGAAATCCTGCCGCCACTGCCCCGGCGCCATGCCGGCCCGCATCGCCTCGGCCAGCGCCGCCCCCACGAGACGCATCTGCCCCGGCTCGACTCCGCACGCGGCCAGCGCTGCCCCCAGCCGCCCCGTGCCCTCGACGAGCACCGGCGGCCGGTCGAGGTGGTGAACCAGCCAGGTCAGAGCCCGCGCGAGCTGAGCCGCATGTGTTGACGGCCCGCCCGGCAGCGCCGCCATCAGCCCCGGATGCGCCTGCATCAAAGCGGCCCGCAACCGCTCGGCCACCTCAACCGGCCCGCCCGCGAAGGTCAGACTCGTGCTGAGCAGCCGCTGCGTCTCCCGCAGGAGCGCATCGTCGGCCGGGTCCATCCCGTCCCCCGCGCCCCGGCTCCGCGACACCATCGGCGGCATGACGTGCGGCAGATCAAACCCCGGCAACCGTGGCGCCGGCGCTCCCGCTGCCCGCGTGGCGCCCTCCCGCTGACCTTCGCCTCGCAAAAACCCACCTTCATCCCGTACGCGGCCCCCGCCGGCCCACTCGGGCCGAGGTCCAGCCTCCACCTCAGGCCCTTCCGGCGCCCAAGGCTCAGTCACCGGCCGAACCCCACTCTCCACCCGCCGAACCGGCAGCCCCGCGAACTGGTTCCGGCTGGGCCGCCCCACCGCCTCGACGTCGGCGAAACGCCCCGCCTCGTCCGGCGTCACCGCCGCCGAACCTTCTCCCGTACGCTCCACGCCTCCGAGCCGCGCGCCGCCGCCACCGTCCCCGTGATCCGGCGCCCGCTCGCCACCACGTGCCTCCGAAGAACGCCCGACACCGTCCGTTGTCCCCGGCGCGCTCCCGGCCAAACCCACTTCCCGGAGCGCCTCGGCATAACGCCCAGCCTCCTCCGGCGTCATCAACGCCCCACCAGCCGAGCCGGCCACCCGCAACGCCTCAGCCAACAGCCGAGCCTCCCCGGACGACAGCGACACCCCACCAGCCGAGCCAGCCACCCGCAACGCCTCAGCCAACAGCCGAGCCTCCCCGGACGACAGCGACACCGCGCCGGCCACGCGGAACGCCTCGATGTATCGCCGGGCTTCCGCCGGCGTCATCGATGACAGCCCGGACGCGAGATCCCCAGCGGTGGCGTCCGTGATCGCACCAGCGTCAACCGGTCCCGGCGGCAGCGCCGAAGCCGGCCGCTTCCGCGCAGGATCGATCGCCGGCATCCACGCCCGGCTGCGCGCGCTCCCCGACGGCCCAACGCCCTCCCCGCCCGAACGCAGACCGGGCTCCGCCGTCGAGGGCCCCCCTTTCAAACCTGGCGGCTCCCTTTTCAATCCCGGCGGCTCCCCTTTCAGGCCCGGCGGCACAGCCCGCACCGAACGCCTGTCCCAGAAGGAGCGCCCGGGCGCAGGCCCAGTTTCTTCGGCCTGCGCGACACGCTCTGCGGAGGCCGCCCCAACGCCCGGCGCCACAGACCCACCAGCCAGGTCCGAGACAGGCCGGCCGTCACCACCGCTTTGCGCCGCCTCGGACCGACCCTCAAGGCCGCTGTCCGACGGGTCGTCAGTGGCGCTTCGATCCGCGCCCGGCAGCCCCGCGGCTCCCGGCCGGTTCAAAGCGCCGCGGCCGGCGGCGGGTGTGGCCCAGCGCGGCCGCACGGACTGGCCGGTGGCGGCTTGATCGTCGTAGTGGGAAGGGGCAGCCGGCAGCCCGGGCCGGGAAACGCCGGGCGGCAGAGCTTCGTGGGGCTCGCCGGGCGGCAGAGCTTCGTGGGGCTCGCCGGTCGGCAGCTGCTGCTGAGGGTGGGCCGCCCCGGCATGGTCGCGCAGGGCTTCGACCGTGTCGGCGATGCCGGCGGCCACCGCGTCGGGAGCGGCCTGACGCAGGCGGATCGCCCGCAGCAGAGCCAGCAGATGCTGGTCGGCGGCGGAACCCGAGCCCGATCCGGACGACACTGGAACACCCCCGCTTCGCGGACCCCATCGGCCACTTCAACCGTACTTCCGGACGCGCGCCCGCGCCGCTCTACCGCCGAGACAGCGCACCCGCCCACCGACCCCAAGGCGACGACCGCGCTACCGCCGAGACAGCGCTCCCGCCGGCCTACCCCATAGCGACGCGGGCGCCGTCACGAGAAAGGACCGCCCGAGGCAACGCCGCCTGGATCCGACGACGCGGGGCAGCGCTCCGTGAGGCAACGCGACGTGGGCACGCCTCTGCTGCGAAGGGCCGGCAGCTCGCGGTCGAGGGGTGGTCAGGTGGAGAGGGTGGACATGCGGGTCACCGCCTCGGTCAGGATTTCGGGGCTCGTGGCGAAGTTGAGGCGGATGAAGCCCGAGCCGGCCGCGCCGAATCTGGTGCCGGGTTCGACGGCCACCCGGGCCTCGGTCAGGAAACGGTCGCGCGGTTCGGCGTCGCGGCCCAGCGCCGAGGCGTCGAGCCAGGCCAGGTAGGTGGCCTCGGGCGGCACCCAGCGCAGCGCCGGCAGCTGGGTGGCCAGCAGCGACGACAACTGGTCGCGGCGGGCCGCCAGCGTCGTGATCAGCGAGCTCAGCCAGGCGTCGCCCTCGGTGAAGGCGGCCACGGCGGCCAGGACGCCGAGATGGCCGGTGCGCTCGGTGACCTCGACGGCCAGGCCGTCGACCACGCGGGCCATGCGTGGGGAGGCGCTGACGATCGCCGCGCACTTGAGGCCGGCCAGGTTGAAGGCCTTGCTGGCGGAGACCACGGCCAGCGCGACCTCGGCCGCGCCAGGCACGGAGAGCAACGGGGTAAACGTCGCCCCGGGGAGCACCAGCGCGCCGTGGATCTCGTCGCTGATGATCGGCACGTGGTAGAGGCCGGCCAACCGGACGAGTTCGGACAGTTCGTCGGCGGTGTGCACCCGGCCGACCGGGTTGTGCGGGTTGCACAGGATGTAGGCCGCGGGATGCGCGGCGAAGGCCGCCTCGAGCGCCGCCAGGTCGAGTTTCGTGCCGGTCAGCGGCACCTCGACCACGCGTCCGCCGGCTTCGGGCACCCAGTCGAAGAACGGCGGGTAGACCGGTGGGCTGATCACCACCGGATCGCCGGGGCGGACCAGGCGGCGCAGCAGCTCGACCACCCCGACCCCGACGTCGGTGACCTGGGTGACCTGGGACGGGTCGGGTTCCCAGCCCCACTGCCGCCCGGCGAAACCGGCGAACGCCTTGCCGAGCTCGGGGCCGGGCGTCGAATAGCCGATGTCGCCGCGGGTGACCGCCTCGCTCAGCACGGCGGCGACCGGCGGGGCCGGCAGATAGTCGGTCTCCGCGACGAAGAGCGGCAGCACGTCGCCCGGGAACCTGCGCCACTTGATGCTGCGCCGCAGGCGGAGTTCGGCGAGGGCGGGGACGGTCAGTTCTGCGGTCATGCCGACATCTTCGCGTGCCCCTCCGACAGTTTCCCGGTGGCGGGTTTCTGTGAATTCGCTGCGCGGCCGGCGGCGCTCTGGAAGGCTGCACCCAGGATCCCGACGGTTGCCCCCGAGCCGCTCGACTTGAGCCACGCGAGGCGGAGCCATGAGCATCAGCCACCGTCAGACGGCCAGCGGCCGACCGCTGCGGGTTGCGCCCGCCTGGGTCGGGAGCGCCGGCACGGCGGACACGGAACACCTTCTTCCCGTACGCGAAGCAGTGTGGGTCTGGAGCGTGCGCCGCTACGCCCGTCTGGCCCTGTGGGCGCTGCCCGCGGCGGCCCTGCTGCACGGCTGGACGACGTTGGGCATCGACACCCCGCCCGGCCCGCTCCTGGTGACCGTGGCCGCCGGCTGGCTAGCCGCCATCGCCATGATCGCCCTGGCCGGTCTGCTCGCCGGGTCCCGGACCCGCCGTTCCGCGCTGCTCGGCCTGCTGCTCGGCCTGGCCGGGATTGCCGTCACCCTGCCCCTGGCCGCCCTGCCGGCCGGCACGGTGGCCGCCGGCTCCCCGCTCGACGCCGACCAGCTGCGCCTGGTCGAGGTGGGCGCCACCGCCGCCGTCGGGGTGGGCTGGGTGCTGCTGGGCTGGGCCGTTTTCCGCTCGAAGCTGGTCAACCCGGCCGACGGCGTGCTGCTCATGCTGGCCGCGGCGGCGATCGGCGCCGGCGCTCACGCGCAGCGGCCGCTGCCGACCGTCGGCGCGCTGTTGCTGCTGGCCGCGGGCACGGGCCTGGCCTGGACGGGCGGACGGCTCATCCCCAAGCACTGAATCGTCGTACCCCAGTGGCATGCTCGCAGTCAGTCCCGGGAACGTCCGGGGCCTGGTGGAAGGAGCTGCCATGGCCAAGGTGGTCGCCGACATCTCGGTGTCGCTCGACGGGTTCGTGACCGGCCCCGAGCCCGGCCCCGGGCAGGGTCTGGGCCTCGGCGGCGAGGCGCTGCACCTCTGGGCGTTCGAGGGCGACGCGATCGACAAGACTGTCCTGGCCGAGAGCACCGACGCCACCGGCGCCGTCGTCATGGGCCGGGCCCTGTTCGATGTGGTCGACGGCCCCGACGGCTGGAACGACGAGGTGGGCTATGGCGCCGGCCTGGCCGCGCAGCCACCGGTCCTCGTGGTCACCCGCGTCCCGCCGGCCGAGGTCCGCCTGGCCGACAGGTTCACCTTCGTGGTCGACGGCATCGCCAGCGCCGTCGAGAAGGGCCGGTCCCTGGCCGACGACCGCGACGTCGTCATCATGGGCGGCGGCGCGACCGTCCGGGGCGCGATCGAGGCCGGCGTGGTCGACGAGCTGCGGCTTCATCTTGCCCCGGTGCTGCTCGGCGGCGGCACCAAGCTGTTCGAGGGGGCCACGCCGCGCCGCCTCCGGCAGATCCACGTGCGGGCGTCCGGCCACGCCACCCACCTCACCTACCGGGTCGACTGAGCGCCGTGCCCGAGGTCCACCTGATCACCGATCCCGGCGACGACCGGCTCGGCGACTACCGCGCCCTGACCGATCTGGAACTGCGCACGAAGTGGGAACCGCCCAACGGGTTGTTCATCGCCGAGGGCGAGCTGGTGCTGCGCCGCGCGCTGCGGGCCGGCTACCGGCCGCGGTCCTATCTGATCGACGAGAAACGCACCGACCAGATCGCCGATCTGCCCGGCGACGCCCCGATCTACGCGGCCACCCCGGCCGTGCTCGAGAAGGCCACCGGCTTCCACGTTCACCGCGGGGTGCTGGCCTCGTTCCACCGCGTCCCCTTGCGTACGGCCGAAGACGTCATCGCCTCCGCGCGGCGCGTCACCGTCCTGGAAGACGTCAACAACCACACCAACATCGGCGCCGTGTTCCGGGGCGCGGCGGCGCTCGGCATCGACGCGGTGCTGCTCTCACCGACCTGCGCCGACCCGCTCTACCGCCGCAGCGTGCGGGTCAGCATGGGCGAGGTGTTCGCCGTGCCGTACGCACGCCTGGAGCCCTGGCCCGACGGCCTGGAACTGCTCCGGCGGAGCGGCTACACCGTCCTGGCCCTGACTCCGGATCCCGGGGCGGTGCCGCTCCAGCGGCTCACCGACGCGCAGCGCGCGAAGACGGCGCTGTTGCTGGGCGCCGAGGGCCCCGGCCTGTCAAAGAACGCGCTCGCCGCCAGCGACGTCCCCGTCAAGATCCCGATGCGCCGCAACGTCGACTCGCTCAACATCGCCGCCGCGGCCGCCGTCGCTTTCTGGGAACTCGGCCGCGACGACCCGGACGTCTGAAACGCGAAACGGCCGGCTCCGTGAAGGGAGCCGGCCGTTCGAGGAGCGAGCGTCAGGCGCGTTCGCGGTCGACGACGCCGTTGTAGTCGGCGCCGCCCAGGGCGGCTGACGGCGGGATCGGCTCGGGGGCCGGCAGGGCCGCCGTCTTGTCCGGGTCGCCGCTGACCTGGGCCTCGGCGACGCGTACCTGGTCGTTCACCTTCTGCGCCTCGGCGGCGGCGGCCTCGGCGGCCTCGACGGCCTCGCGCTCGACGGCGGCCGAGTCGACCGACGCCTTCGGGATGTCGCCGGCCATGTTGGCCAGGCCGCCCAGCGCGCCACCCATGCCCTCGAGGGCCTTGGTCAGCTCGGTCGGAACGATCCACACCTTGTTGGCGGTGCCGTTCGCGATCTGCGG
>NZ_JAMQOL010000053.1:0-151338 GCF_023717965.1 Paractinoplanes hotanensis
GAGCGGCTTGAGGTTCGCCCGGGCGGCATACAGCGCCGCGGTGTAGCCGGACGGCCCCGAACCGATGATGATCAGATTACGGACCTCGTCCACTGCCGACTCCTCAGTCTGCTCTTCGCCGGGATATCCGCTCGGCGACACTGCACGCTAGAACGCCATGCTGGGTACCGCCATTCCCGCCCGGGCAGCCGTGGCCGACCTCACGCGGGTTGTCTGGGGTGCCGTTCAGCGTACCGGGACTTTGTCGAACACGTCGGCGCCCGCGACGCGCGTGCCGCAGTCGGCTCCGGCGGCCCAGACCCAGTCGCCGTTCTCCGCGGTGAACCGCACAATGACGGCTGATACGCCATCGAACCGGGCGAAGTCGACCGTCTGGACCGCGATCGTGCCGCCGGCGTTCTCGCGCTCGATGGCTGCGAAGCACTCCTGGAGCGCGGCCTGGTCGGACAGCCGGGCCAGGGCCGGGTCTTGGAGCGCGATGCGGCTGCGGTTCGGCTGGTCGGCCCCGGACTCGCCGAGGGCCGACGAGGAGGCGTTGTCGCTGGCGGTGAGCGGCTGAACGGGTTCGATGGCGAGGGTGGCGCGGGTGTAGTCGGTGCCCGTGGCCAGGATCGTCTCGCCGGGGGCGGAGGACATCGCGCGCTCGTCCGAACCGACGGAGGAACCGGCACTGTCGTTCGTCTGCTGTCCGCTGGTACCGGCGAGATAGTCGGCGCCGAAACCGACAAAAGCGATGAAGCCGGCCGCGATGGCGATCGGGGTCACCCAGCGGCGCCGGCGGCTGCTCGGCGGGCCGGGGGCTGCGGCGTCGCCCTTGACCAGGGTCAGCGTGGGCGCGCTGAACATGCCGTCGAGCCGGGCGGCCAGGTCGTCGGGCATCGGCTCGGGCCCGAGGCGGCCCAGTTCGGCGCGTACCAGGGTGACCCCGCCGCTGAGGGACTCGTATGCCACGCGCCATTCGGGATCCTCGGCGATCAGCGTGGCCACCGCGGACTCGTCGGGGGTGCCCTCGAGGGCCCCACCGATGTAGTCCGCCAGCAGGTCGATGTCGACCCCGCTGAATTCGGCCCCGGTCACCTCGGGTCCCTCCGTTCGTTCCGGCCGGGTTGCGGCTGCGTCGTACCCGGTCCCGATGGGACGGTTTCGGCGGCGTCCTGGTTCCCGGCCGCGGCGTGACCGCTGTCTCTCCCCCGCAACTCGCCGAGCGCGAGCGCCATCCGGGCCCGGCCGCGGGCGCACCGGCTCTTGATCGTGCCGACCGCCACGTCGAGGATCTCGGCCGCCTCGGCGACCGGGTAGCCCTGGACGTCGACCAGCACGATCGCGGCCCGTTGGTCGGCCGGCAGATCGGCCAGCGCCTGCCGGACGAGCAGCGACGTCTCGTGGTCGGCGACCGGGGCGGCCGGTTCCACGCCGGACGGCCGGTCGTCGGAACGGCTGCCGTCGGGCAGCGGCACGGTCGGGTGGGCCTGGCGGCGGCGGATGCGGTCGAGGGAGGCGTTCACCACGATGCGGTGCAGCCAGGTGGTGACAGCCGAGTCGCCGCGGAACCGGGCCGCGTTGCGGTGGGCCGCCAGAAGCGCGTCCTGTACGGCGTCGGCTGCCTCTTCACGGTCGCCGATCGTGCGCAGGGCAACGGCCCACAGGCGGTCCCGATGCCGGCGGACCAGTTCGCCGAACGCCTCGCGGTCGCCGTCGACATGGGCGCGCAGCAGCTCTGCGTCGCTCGGCGAGGCGTCCCCGGAAGTCACGCCAGCAATCTATCTGGACGGCGCGAGCGGCGGGGACCGACGCTCAGTAGCCGTAGACCTCGATCTCTTGCAGGCTGACCTTGAAGCCGCCGTTGCCGTCGTCGGCCGAGGGCAGCTTGGTCATGAAGACCAGCACGTAGCGGTAGGTCTGGTCGGGGTTGAAGACCGAGAAGACCTCGCGCGTGCCGTCGGTCTTGGTCTCGCTGTCGCCCAGCCGCTTGTAGGTCTGCATGATCTTTTGGTCGCCGGCCGAGGTGTCGCCGGGGTCGTCGGAGCCGGCCCGGATGTCCATGGTGACGCCCGGCTGCGACAATTCGACCTGGATCTCGGAGAGCTTGCGGGCCGATCCGAGGTCGACCAGGACGCCCATGCCCGGCTTGAAGTTGCCGAAGTTGGCCTGCTTGAACCGCTGGGTCTCCCAAGCCGTGTCGGCGTCGCCGTCGACGGTGAACTTCGACTCGCCGGTGTCCTCGCGGCTGCCGTCCGGCGGGTCGACGATGCGGACCATGTCGGCCGTCAGCGCGATCTTCTTGGGCGCGGGGGCCGGGGTCTGCTCGTCGGCAGGCGTCCCGGTGCTGCTGCCGGCGCCGGCCTGGGTGGTGCCGGACGGCTTGTCGTCGCCCGATGTGCTGATCGCGCGGATGCCGAACACCAGGCCGATGACCGCGATGACGACCAGCGCCGCCACCCCAACGATGATCTTGGGTGTGCTGCGGGTGGGTTCGGTCGTCGCGTTCTGCGTGAAACGCAGGGGGCCGACGTCCTCGTAGTCTTCCTCGGCGGCGTCGAGCCGGGCCAGTTCGGCGGTGAGCGCGTCGGCCTCGGGCGCGGCGACCCGGGTGTCGAGCAGGTCCATCGTCAGGTCGTCGAGGTAGGCGGGGATGCCGGCGCGGATCTGCCGGGGCGCGGCCGGGTTGCCGGTCGCGTCGCGGTTGGCATCGGGCAGCGTCGAGCGGCCCACCTCGGTGTGCGGCCAGTGGCCGGTCAGCGCGAAGTAGAGAATGCCGCCGACCGCGCGGATGTCGCCCTCGACGTTGTCGGCCGAGTCGGCGCGGGCGTCGGCCAGCACAACCCGGCCGTCGTCGCCGATCAGCGTGGTGCCGGGGTGGACGTTGCCGTGCACCATGCCGGTCGCGTGCACCGCGGCCAGGGCGTCGGCGATCGAGTGGGCGATCGCGGTGGCGCGGCCCGGGTCGAGCGGTCCGTCGGTCGAGACCAACTCGCGCAGCGATTCGCCGTCGACCCACTCGCGGACGACGTAGGCACGGGCGCCCTCGTCGATCGCGTCGTAGACGCCGACCAGGTTGGGGTGGATGACCCGGCTCGCGTCGACCGCGGCCTGGAGCATCTCGGAGGCCGAGCCGCCGCCGGGGTAGCGCAGCACCACGGCGACCGGGCGGCGCAGGATGACATCGATACCGCGCCAGACCTGCCGGCCGGCGCTGTCGTCGTTGACGTGTTCCTCAAGCTGATAGCGCTCGGCCAGGACCTCACCGGCGGCAGGCGCACCGAAGGTCATGACTGGTCCGTCCGCATCGGCCGCGGTCTCGTGGCCTTCGCCGACCTGGGTCACCAGTCCTCCTCGGTGCTCCACGCACGGTACGCCGTGCTAGGTGCAGATGTTGCTAGCTGCAAATGCCGTACTCGGTGCGAACGGCGACGTGCCTCAAGCACATGCCGACACCGACCATACCCGCCCGGGGCTATGCCGCGGCAGGTCGTCCCCCCGGCGCGGCAACCCCGGACACCGCGCTGAGTAGCTTCCAGGTAACGCTCGGTGCTAGTAAAACGACTGGTCAGCGGCCGAGTTTGCGGCGCACCAGCCCGATCACCTGGCTGACCTCGGAGACCCGCAGAACGAGCGCCGCGCCCAGATAGGCCACCAGAATCACGGCGCCGCCCGCGATCAGTTGCAGAATCGCCTCGCCGCGGCCGGACGGGGCCCCGGCGCCGGGCAGCAGATGCACGACCAGCAGCCCGAGGCCGGCGGCGACAGCGGCCGCGATCACCACCTTGATCAGGGCCACGGCGACCGAACCGAGGTTGAGCCGGCCGATCTTGCGGCGGAGCACGGCCAGCGAGATGAGCGCGGAGACGGCGTACGAAATCGCGTTGGCCGCCGTCATGCCGGCCGCCGACAGCGAGGCCTTGAGCACCTCGGCCAGGACAAAATAGGCGCCGATGCGGACGGCGACCACCGGCAGGTTGATCAGCGCGGCGGTGCGGTTGCCCTGCAAGGAATAGAAGGTGTAAGTGCAGAGGTAGCTGATCGACAGCGGGATCACGGCGAACGCGGCCACCACGAGCACCGTGCCGGTGGCCAGCGCGTCGCCGTTGTCGAACGCGCCACCCTGGAAAAGCATGACGGCGATCGGGGCGCCCAGCACGCCGTAGACCACCGCGATCGGGGCCAGCGCCACGGTGACCAGCCGGATGGCCCGGCTCAGGTCGGCGCTCACCTCGGCGTAGCGGCCCTCGGCGGCGGCCGCGCTCATCTTGGGCAGCAGCGCCGTCATCACCGAGACGCCGATGATCCCGTGCGCCATCGTGACCAGCAGGAAGACGTTGTTGAAGGCGAGCACGCTGGCGCTGCCCTCGCCGGCCACCCGGTTGAGGATGCGCACCACGACGAAGACGGCGATCTGGTTGGCCGCGACGTAGCAGAGCATCCAGCCGGCCAGCCGGCCGATTTCGCCCAGGCCCAGCGAGCGGGGATCCCAGCGCCACTTCCAGCTGAAGCCGACCTTGCGCAGCGCCGGCAGCAGGCCGACCGCCTGGGCCACCATGCCGAGCAGCATGCCGCCGCCCATCACGGCGATCTGCGCGCCCGACACGTCCTCGGGCTGCAGGTCCTTGTCAGTGCCGAAAGAGACGATGAAGACGCCGCAGGCAGCGATCACCACGAGGCTGTTGAGGATCGGCGCCCAGGTCGGCGCGGCGAAGTGACCCCGGGTGTTCAGCACCGCGCCGATCATTGCGGAGAGCCCGGTGAAGAAGATGATCGGCAGAATCCAGTACGCGAAGTTCGTGACCAGCGAGCGGTAGGCGGCGGTGTTGTCGTCGCTGGCCTGGATCCAGGTGATCGCCGGGGCCGCGACCACCACCAGCACAGTCGCGATGCCGAGCGACACCACGGCGAAGGTGAGCAGCTTGCGGGTGAATTCCAGCCCGCCGTCATGGTCGGCCTTGCGCCGCCGCACCAGCAGTGGCACGAGCACGCTGCTCAGGATGCCGCCGAGCAGCAGCTCGTAGATCTGGCCGGGAAGGAACTGTGCGCTGGTGAACGCGCTACCGATGTACCCGCCGAGGGTGATGCCGATCAGGGCGTTGCGGACGAAGCCGATGATCCGGCTGATGAAGCTGGCCACCGCCATCATCGCGCTGGTGCCGACCGTGCTCGTCGCTGCCGGCGGCGGCAGCTCTTCGGGCGGGAGGGCCTGATCCTCGGCCGCGGCCACCCCGGGCAGTTGGTCGTCGACCGAGATCAGAGTGACGCCGTCCTCGGGCCTCGGCGGCTCACCGTAGGGCGCGGCGTTCGCGCTGCGGTAGACGCCGTCCTCCGGCCGCGGTGGCTCACCGTCCGGCACGGCGTTCGCGCTGCGGTAGATCCCGCCGTTCACCGAACCTCCCGAGCATCGTGCGGAACTCCAGCCACCATAGAGGTGCAATCACAGACTGTGCCGCAGGAGCGTGCCCGGTTCGGCCCCGGCCAGGGTCTCGACCATCCAGCAGGCCTCGGCGGGCACCAGCGGCTCACTCAGCGCGTCGAGCACGGTCGGATGATCGCAGCCGGCCTCGGTGAGCGCACCGAGCAGGGCCGGAATAGGCCGAAGATCACCGCTTTCCAGGATGTGCCGGGCGATCGGGCGGGTGTCGGCGTACCACTGCTCGCGGGAGACCGCCTCGAGGTGCGCGGCGGACAGGCGTACGAGATCGGCCAGAAGCTCGCGCGGAAAGCGCGACCCACCGCGTACGTCGTGAAAGGTGATCTGCGACCGGCTGAGCTCAGCGATCGCGGCCTCGTCGAGCACCTGCGGCGACGGCACGGCCGGGGCCGGCCACCAGTCGTCGCCGGCGAAGAGCGGCAGCGGCGCCTGTTCGGGACCCGACGGCTCGGCCGGCGGCACGTCGCGGCGCAGCGACCGGTACGCCGCCTCCCGCATCGCGGCCACCGCGGGCTCGTCGTCCTCGGGGGTGGCCGGCGCGAACGGCGACAGCAGCGCGACCACCAGGCCCGGGTGCGGCAGCGTCGGATCCTCCCAGGCGATCACCCGGGCGCAGAGGTCGAGCTCCCACCAGCGCAGGGCGGCAGGGACGGGACCGCCGGCCGGCGCCCAGGCGAGCTGGACCGGTTCGCTGTGGGCCGGACCGCGCAGACCGAGCGTGCGCTCGCCGGTGGCCGGGTCGAGGTCGAGCACGAGGGCATAGCCGCCGATGACCGGGAAGGTCACACGCAGCTCGGAGGTCGGGTTGTCGCCGATC
Source organism: Paractinoplanes hotanensis (assembly GCF_023717965.1). Classification (NCBI taxonomy): domain Bacteria; kingdom Bacillati; phylum Actinomycetota; class Actinomycetes; order Micromonosporales; family Micromonosporaceae; genus Paractinoplanes; species Paractinoplanes hotanensis. The sequence goes on from NZ_JAMQOL010000053.1 coordinate 6,234, forward strand.
GCGCCGGTCCAGAAATCTGGGTTCTCGGTCAGGCGGAGCAGCGCCTCGGGAACGGGCACCCGCCCATCCTGCCCGCTGGCGTGGTCCCCTGCCACGGCCGCGGTTCGACCGCCCCGCCCGCTGCCCAGAAGCGGACTGACGGCCTCCCTCCAACCGTCCCACCCGCCGCCCTGAACCCGACTGACGGCCTCCCTCCAACCGCCCCACCCGCCGCCCAGAACCCGACTGACGGCCTCCCTCCAACCGCCCCACCCGCCGCCCAGAACCCGACTGAAGACCTCCCTCCAACCGCCCCACCCGCCGCCCAGAACCCGACTGAAGACCTATAGCCTGGTTGTCCCATGTCTGTGTTGAACACCGCCCAGCGAAACGCGGTCGCCGAGTTGCTGCGGGTCTCCCCCGTCGCCGATGAGCTGGGGCGCCGGTTCGGCGCCGCCGGCCATGAGTTGCACCTGGTCGGCGGTTCGGTGCGCGACGCGCTGCTCGGCCGGCTCGGCGACGATCTCGACTTCTGCACCGACGCCCGCCCCGAGCAGACCCTCGAGGTCGTGCGGGGCTGGGCCGACGCGATCTGGGAGACCGGTCGTGAGTTCGGCACGATCGGCCTGCAGAAGGACGGCCTGCGCCTCGAGATCACGACCTTCCGGGCCGAGGCGTACGACGGTGTGACCCGCAATCCGGTGGTCGAGTACGGCACGTCGCTGCTGGACGACCTCGAGCGGCGTGACTTCACGATCAACGCGATGGCGGTGTCACTGCCCGGGCACGTCTTCACCGACCCGTACGGGGGACTGGAGGATCTCGCCGCGAAGGTGATCCGCACCCCCGCCCCCCCAGCCCAGTCCTTCGGCGATGATCCACTTCGGATGCTGCGGGCGGCCCGGTTCGCGTCCAAGCTGCAGTTCATTGTGGATGAAGCGGTCATTTCGGCCATGCGCGACATGGCCCCCGATCTGCAGCGAATCACCGCGGAACGGATCCGGGACGAGTTCACCAAGCTCATGACCGGCGCCGACCCGATCGCCGGGCTGCGCCTGCTGGTCGACACGGGCCTCGGCGACTACTTCATCCCCGAGGTGGCCGGGCTCAAGCTCGAGATCGACGAGCACGCCCAGCACAAGGACGTCTACGAGCACACGTTGATCGTCGTGCAGAACGCGATCCGGCTCGAGGGCGACGAGGGGCCCGACTTCGTGCTGCGGATGGCCGCGCTCATGCACGACGTCGGCAAGCCGGCCACCAAGGCGGTCGGGCGCGACGGCCGGGTCAGCTTCCACCACCACGAGGTGGTCGGCGCCCGCCTGACCCGCCAGCGCATGAAGGCCATGAAGTACCCCAAGGACGTCACGTCGGACGTGGTCGAGCTGGTCGGGCTGCATCTGCGGTTCTACGGGTACGGCCGGGGCGAGTGGACCGACTCGGCCGTGCGCCGCTACGTCACCGACGCCGGTCCCCTGCTCAGCCGGCTGCACAAGCTCACCCGCTCGGACGTGACGACCCGCAACAAGCGCAAGGCAGCCAACCTGGCGGCCGACTACGACGCGCTCGAGGACCGGATCGCCCGGCTCGCGGCCGAGGAGGATCTCGCCCGCGTCCGCCCCGACCTCGACGGCAACGCGATCATGGAGCTGCTGGGTGTGCCACCGGGCCCGGTCGTGGGTCAGGCCTGGCGCTTCCTCAAGGAGCTGCGCCTCGACCGGGGGCCGCTGACACGGGACGAGGCCGAGGCCGAGCTGTTCAAGTGGGCCCGCGACAACGGGCACCTCTCCTCTTAGAGACTGTCGTACCCCCGGGGCAGAATCGGGGGCATGTTCGTCGTCGAATCACCCATCGGACCGCTCGGCGTCGCCGTCGAGGGCGACACCGTCGTGGGGGTGCGCTTCGCCGCCCGGCCCGGGCCGGGCGGCTCCCATCCCGCGGTCGCGCAGCTCGAGGCGTATTTCGCCGGCGAGCTCACCGACTTCTCGGTGCCGGTCGAGATGCCCGGCGGGTCCGAGTTCGAGCGCTCCGTCTGGGGTCAGATCGCCAAGATTCCGTACGGCGAGATGGTCACGTACGGGGCGATCGCGACTGCTCTGGGCGACCCGGGTGCTGCCCGCGCGGTGGGCACGGCCTGCAACCACAATCCGATACCGGTGATCGTGCCGTGTCATCGGGTGGTCGGCGCCGGCGGCAAGATGGTCGGTTTCGGCGGCGGCCTCGACCGCAAGCGCAAGCTGCTCGAGCTCGAGGCGCGGGTCGCCCTGGCGCGAGCCTGGTCATAGCGAAAGAGCGCGAGCCTGGTCACAGCGAGAGAGCGCGAGCCTGGCCACAGCGAAAGGGCCGGGCCAACCGGCCCGGCCCTTTTCGACTGGATGGCTCAGCTTTCGACGTCACCGCGGATGAACGCCTCGACGCTCTCCTTGGCGTCATGGTCGTTGTACTGCACCGGCGGGGACTTCATGAAGTACGAGGAGGCCGACAGGATCGGGCCACCGATCCCGCGGTCCTTGGCGATCTTGGCCGCGCGGACGGCGTCGATGATCACACCGGCCGAGTTCGGTGAGTCCCACACCTCGAGCTTGAGCTCGGCCATCAGCGGGGTGTCGCCGAACGAGCGGCCCTCGAGCCGGATGTAGGCCCACTTGCGGTCGTCGAGCCACGGCACGTGGTCCGACGGGCCGATGTGCACGTCGCTCTTGATCATCTCGTGCGGGATCTGGGAGGTCACCGACTGAGTCTTCGAGATCTTCTTGGAGACCAGGCGGTTGCGCTCCAGCATGTTCATGAAGTCCATGTTGCCGCCGAAGTTGAGCTGGTACGTGCGCAGCAGCTCGACACCGCGGTCCTCGAACAGCTTGGCCAGCGCGCGGTGCACGATGGTCGCGCCGACCTGGCTCTTGATGTCGTCGCCGACGATCGGCAGGCCGGCGTCGGTGAACTTCTGCGCCCACACCGGGTCGGAGGCGATGAAGACCGGCAGCGCGTTGACGAAGGCGCAGCCGGCGTCGATCGCGGCCTGGGCGTAGAACTTGTCGGCCTGCTCGGAGCCCACCGGCAGGTAGGAGACGACCACGTCGACCTGGGCGTCGCGCAGCGCCTGCACGACGTCGACGGCCTCGACCGACGACTCCTCGATGATCTCGCGGTAGTACGTGCCCAGACCGTCGAAGGTCGGTCCACGCTGGACGGTGACGCCGGTCGGCGGCACGTCGGTCAACTTGATCGTGTTGTTCTCGCTGGCGACGATCGCCTCGCTCAGGTCCATGCCGACCTTCTTGGCGTCCACATCGAACGCCGCGACGAACTTCACGTCGGATACGTGGTAGTCGCCGAAGGTCACGTGCATGAGACCCGGGACGCGGTCGTTGGGGTCGGCGTTCTTGTAATACTCCACGCCCTGTACGAGGGACGAGGCGCAGTTACCCACACCGACGATGGCGACGCGGACGGAGCCCATCGCGTTTGCCTCCTTGTTCATCACGGCCGGTCCTGATGCGGACGCGGGGGTTCGGGGGATGCGTCCGCAGCCGGCTCCGTGGGGAGGTCGATCTCTCCCATGGACCCGGCGGGGGCGCGGCCGGAACGCTCATTCGTGATGAGCTCCTCCAGCCAGCGGACTTCGCGCTCGGCGGCGTCGAGTCCGTGTCTCTGCAGTTCGAGCGTGTACGCGTCGAGCCGGCCCGCGGCGCGTGACAGCACGTCGCGCAGGCCCTCCCGCCGTTCCTCTATGCGCCGGCGGCGTCCCTCGAGGATGCGCAGCCGGGTGGCGCGGTCGGTCCGGGAGAAGAACGCGAAATGGACACCGAAGCCGGCGTCGTCGTACGTCTCCGGGCCGGCCGAGGCGAGCAGATCGGCGAACCGCTCCTTGCCGTCGGCAGTGATCTTGTAAACAACGCGGCCCCGCTTGCTGGTCATCGGGGGGATCATCGACGGGTCGGACTCGGATTCGGTGATCCAGCCGGCCGTCCGAAGTCGCTTGAGCGTCGGATAGAGGGTGCCGTAGCTGATCGCGGCGCGGAAGGTGCCCATCTTGGTGGACAGCTCCTTCCGGAGCTCGTAGCCGTGCATCGGGGTCTCCTGGAGGAGGCCGAGAATCGCCAGTTCCAGCATCAGCCAACCCCCTTCACTTCGCCCCGATGTATCGGCCCGATACATCGCAACCGTAGATCCGTTGTCACGGGTGCGCAAGGTGTTCATGACTGCGCTACTTGTGCGCCACGCTGAGTGATGACTGTCGCCCCTTCACGCTGGACCGCGTACTCTCGTCGCCATGCGAACGCAGCGGCAGGTCGTCGACTACTCGCTACAGAAGCGAGCAGTGCTGCGTGACGTGCACAACGGCAAGGTGGGGACGCTCGAGGTCTGTGATGCCTCGCCATACCTCAAAAGCGCAGCTCGATTCCATGGCGAGCCGACCGAGGAGCGATGCCCGATCTGCCGCCGCGACAATCTGACCCTGGTCCACTACATCTACGGCGACGAGCTCAAGCAGACCGCCGGGCAGGCTCGCAAGCTCTCCGAGCTGCCTGCGCTGGCGATGACGCTGCGTGAGTTTCAGGTGTACGTCGTGGAAGTGTGCCAGTCGTGCGCGTGGAATCACCTGACCGAGCAGTACCTGCTCGGCCGGGACGCGCTCACCGCTGACGAACTCGATCGGGACGATGCGGTCGCCGCCTCGTCCGCCGCGGGCCGCCACCGCGAACTCGGGTTGTCGTCATACGGCTGGGACGGCCGCCGATGACGCGGATCGATCTCGCTACCGTTGACACGACCCCGACCGGCTCGCGCATCCAGCGCCACGGCCGGTCATTCATGACATCCGTCAGGGCGGCTGCCGGTATGCAGCCCGAATCGTCCGCGCGCGTCGTCGCTGGTGAGGTCCCCTCCAGGGTCCTCCCGGCGCACGTCACCGCGACCGAGGTGTGACCGCATGAACTCGTACGGCGAACCGCAGTCTTCGCGTGCCCGGGCCCGTGTGCCCGGATCCGCGAACTCCGCGCCTGACGACGACCAATCTTCCTATTCGGCGTCGGCCCGGCCGGCGCCGGACGCGTACCGCCGCGGCTCCGGTGGTCGCGCCTCCGTCGGCTCGGCCTCGGTGGGGTCGGCCTCGGTGGGATCGGCTCCCGCCGGTCGTGCTGCCGTGGGCTCCGCCACACCCGGCCGTGCTCCGGTCGGCTCGGCCCGGGTCGGTGCGCGCGCCTCGGTCGGCGCCGCTGCCCCGGTGCGCGGCACGGGACCGGTCGCGCGGGCGGCCGTACGCCCCGGGCCGTCGACCTTCGGCCCGAACGACGAGGGCAGCATCGGTGGTGGCGGTCGGTCGGGCGGCGGCAAGGACAAGTCGAAGGCGGCCAAGCGCCGCCGCCGCACCAACATCCTGACCGCCGCGGCGGCCGTCATGGTCATCCTGCTCGGCGCGGGCGTGGTCGGCGGCACCTACTTCTTCGACGATGTCGACCTGCCCTCGCCGGTCAGCGAGGACCAGTCGAACGTGATCCTCGACACCAAGGGCGCCGTCCTGGCCAAGCTGGGCGAACAGAACCGCACGGTGGTGCCCGAGGCTCAGATCAACAAGGTGGTCGAGCACGCGGTCGCCGCCGCCGAGGACAAGAACTTCTACAAGCACCACGGCATCGACATGAAGGGCATCGTCCGCGCCGCCTGGAACAACTTCACCGGTGGCGACCAGCAGGGCGCGTCGACGATCACCCAGCAGTACGCGCGGCACGCGGCCGACCTCAAGGACATCAGCTACAACCGGAAGCTCCGCGAAGCCGTGATCGCCCGCAAGCTGGAGGGCAAGTACAACAAAGACCAGATCATGGGCATGTACTTGAACTACATCTACCTGGGCAACGGCCGGTACGGCATCCAAGCCGCGGCGCAGGGCTACTTCGGCAAGTCGGTGACGACTCCGGCCGGGCAGAAGAACGCCATCACGCCGTACGAGGCCGCGGTTCTTGCCTCGATCATCAAGCAGCCGGAGCCCACGGCCACGCATGGCGGATACGATCCGAACGTCAACCCCACCGACGCCAAGGCCCGGTGGGAGTACACGATGGCCAACATGCTCGAGATGGGCTGGATCTCCCAGGACGTCTACAACAAGCGCAAATACCCGACGGTCAAGAAAGCCACCAAGAGCTCCACCGCCCGCAGTACGGACGGCAAGCCGGTCGGCATGATCATGCGGCATGTTCGCGCCGAGCTGGCCGAGATGGGCATCAGCCAGCAGGAGTTCGACAAGGGCGGCCTGACCGTCACCACCACGATCGACCCGGTGGTGCAGAAGGCGGCCGAGGAGGCGGGCTCCCGCAAGAGCGAGAGCTCCCCGATGAACGACAAGCCGGCGACGTACCAGGCGGCGGTGATCGGCATCGACCCGAAGAACGGGCGGGTGCTCGGTTACTACGGTGGCGACGACCCGACCGGCATCGACTACGGCGGCTACATGCGCGGTGACACCCTCAAGATCGACGGTGGCCAGTCGCCCGGCTCGACGTTCAAGATCTACACGCTGGCGGCCGCGTTGCGGGAGGACATCTCCTTCAAGACGCGCTGGGACGGCACGAAGCTGCGCCCCAACGGCACGAAGATCAGCAACGCCGGCGCCGACCCGGGCACGGTCTGCAAGGGCCAGATCAAGCGCTGTGACCTCGAGACGGCGACGATCAAGTCGTACAACTTCCCGTTCTACTGGATCGCCGACGGCATCGGCCGTGACAAGGTGATCGCGGCCGCCCGCGACGCCGGCGTCGGCCACATGTACACCGACGACGGCAAGCTGGTCGACCTCAACAAGACCGACAAGTCGACCTGGACCAAGAAGGGCTACTTCGACAACGAGGTCGCCTTCGGCCAGTACCGTGTCGTGCCGCTCGAGCACGCCGAGGGTGTCGCCACGATCGTCGGCGGCGGCGTCCACCACGACGCCCACTTCATCCGTTCGGTGTCCCGGGTCGACCCCGACACCGGCGAGAAGTCGATCGTCGGCAGCGAGAAGATCGACGGAAACAAGGTCTTCGAGCCCGACCAGATGTCGAACCTCCAGTCCGTGATGAAGGAGATCGTCGAGGTCGACGACCGCGACCTGCGCAACGGCCAGGAAGGCATCGCCAAGTCCGGCACCTGGGAGTTCAAGGAGGGCAGCGGTGACACCTGGTTCGTGGGTGGCATGCCGCAGCTCGCCGCGACGGTCTGGGTCGGCGGCGCCAAGAACAAGGTCGAGCTGAAGGAATCCAACGGCCGGGACATGTTCGGCGCCGGCACACCGTCGAAGATCTGGAAGAAGTTCCTCGACGCCGTGATCAAGGCGAAGGATCTGGAGCGCGAGGACTTCCCCAACCGCGTCGAGACCGGCAACCCGGACAGCCCCTTCGCCAACGGCCAGGCCGCCCCGCCGCCGCAGCAGGACCGGTCGGACAACGACGGCGACTGCGTGCTCGGCTTCATCGGGCCCGACTGCAACCAGAACAACAACAACGGTGGCGGGAACGGGAACGGCAACAACAACGGCGGCGGTAACAACAACGGCGGCGACAACAACGGTGGTGGCGACAACAACGGCGGCGGTGGCAACAACGACGGCGACGGCGGTAATACCGACGGCGGCGGCGATGAGGATGACGGCGGCGGGACACCCGAACAGCAGCCGACAGAGCCGACACTGACGCCACAGAACAACGGCGACTAGCTCGTTCACCGGCGCGCATCCCTCAGGGGGTGCGCGCCGGTTCGTTTTGGCCGTAGGTCGTTCCCGGCCCCAGGCGGCAAGTACGGCATGATGCCATGACATGAGCACGCAACCGCCCGAGGACATCGACCGCCCCGACAAGCCGAGCGCGCCGGCGACGTCGGACGGATTCGTGCGCGGCCTGTCCGAGGCCATCGGGGGGCCGCTCGGTTCACACGCGGTGCGGCCCGAGGCCCGGCGTGGGCGCTTCTGGACGGCGCCGCGGATCATCCTGGCGCTGATCTGCATGACGCTCGCGTTCTCGTGGGTGCAGAAGTCGCCGTGCCAGAGCGGCGACTGGCAGCAGAACGTCCAATACACGCGGTTCTGCTACACCGACGTGCTCGCGTTGTACTACGCCGAGCACCTCAACGAGGGCGCCGTGCCGTACAAGGACTGGCCGGTGGAGTACCCCGTCGTGACGGGCTACTTCATGGGCGCCCTGGGGCTGCCGGTCCACGCGTACGGCGAGACGCACCCCGAGATCAACCAGGGCACCTGGTTCTACAACATCAACGCGATCGTGCTCTCGGCGCTGGCGGTGGCCACGGCCGCCGTGATCCTGGCGTTGCGCAGACGCCGGCCGTGGGACGCCGCGATCTTCGCGGTGTCGCCCATCATCTTCTTCACCGCGACGGTCAACTGGGACTTCCTGGCGATCGGGCTGGCCGCGGCCGGGCTCTATCTGTGGGCGAAGAAGCATCCGGCCTGGGCCGGTGTCTTCCTGGGGCTCGGCGGAGCGGCCAAACTGTGGCCGCTGTTCATTCTCGGGCCGCTGCTGGTGCTCGCGTTGCGGTCGAAAGCCATGCGCTCCTGGGGCGCGGCCATGGCCACGGCGGTGGTGAGCTGGGCGGTGGTCAACTTCCCGGTCTTCTTCTGGTACCACGAGAGCTGGCTGCGCTTCTTCCGCCTCAACAGTGAGCGGCCGATCGACTGGGGCACGCTCTGGTACGTGGGGCGCTACCTCGACGGCAAGTGGAACTCGGGCGCGGCGGGGGATCAGGGCCCCTTCCAATGGCTGAGCGATCACGTGCCGACGCTCAACCTGGTCTCGTACGCGCTGTTCGGCCTCGCCTGCGCCGCGATCGGCCTGCTGGCCTGGCTGGCGCCTCGGCGTCCCCGGGTGGCCCAGCTGGCGTTCCTGGTCGTGGCGGCCTTCCTGATCACCAGCAAGGTGTGGTCGCAGCAGTACGTGCTCTGGCTGCTGCCGCTGATCGTGCTGGCGCGGCCGCGCTGGGGCGCGATCATCGCCTGGACGGTGGCCGAGTTCGGCTACTTCACCGCGTTCTACGCCGAGCTGATGGGCGCCGGCGGCAAGCCGGTGATCCCCGAGGGCACGTTCGTGCTGGCCTCGACCCTGCGGCTGGTGACGGTGGCGATCCTGTGCGGCCTGGTTGTGCGTGAGATCTGGAAGCCCGAACTCGACGCCGTGCGCCAGACCTACGACGACGACCCTGACGGCGGCCCGCTGAACGGTCCGGACGCACCGTGGATCAGCCGCCTGCGGCGGACCTTCCGCGTCGACCGCTCCCCCGCCGCGCCGGCGTCGCTCGACCCGCCACCGCCAGCCGAGCAGACCGTCGTCAAGGTCTGATCCGTCCCGAGCCTTAGGCCCGGCTGCCCCGCTGGAGGCGGCCGGGCCTCTTCGCGACCTTGCCTGAGCGAAGGCGCTCTTCGCGACCTTGCCTCAGCGGAGGTGGAAGACCACCGCGTCGTCGAGGTCTTCGCGGCGGATGCCCAGAGCGTCCACCGGGATGTCGCCGGCGCGTTCCCACGGCGTGCCTGCCACCTCGCTGCGGAGCAGGAGGACCCGGTCGATGTTGAGCGAGCGCAGATACTCGATGCTCGCGGCGTCGGGGAACGACTGGACCCGGGCCCGCATCTCGGCCTGACGAGCCGCGTCGAAACCGCCGGCGCCGTTGACCATGGGCTGGAACCGGGTGGTCGACCACAGCATGATCGTCTGGTCGGTGAGGGCGGTCGTGGGCAGCACGAGCATCGGGCCGCTGACCGTGCGCATGGCGGTGGGCTGCACCGGGGCCAGCGGGTGCGCGGTGGCGTTCCAGCCCTCGGCCAGCACCAGCATCAGTGGCACGAAGGTGGCCAGCCGCAGCCAGGGGCCGGGCCAGGGTGGGATGCGCTGTTCGGACAGGTGCTCGGCGCGGCGCACGAATTCGGCCACCGCGCCCGCGGCGAGGACGGCCAGCAGCAGCGTGGCCCAGACCATGAACCGGCCGGGGATGCGCAGACCCAACGAACCGGGCAGGTGGCCGAAGAGCGGCAGGTAGGTGTAGCGGCCCTCGTAGAAGTTCGTGCCCAGGGTCAGGACGATCGTGACAGCCAGGCCGGCGAGCAGCAGCAGGCGCTGGCGCAGGGTCCAGATCGAGAAAGCCAGGCCGGCCAGCGCGAGGGCGTAGAGCACGAACCCCGGCAGCAGCCCCATCTCGGACGGCCAGCCGAGTGAGGAGCGCGGGACCTCGTGCGGGGCACCCCAGATGCGGGACTCGGCCGGCCCGATCAGCAGGCTGCGCAGGGGCGGTGAGAAGAAGGCGATCTCGGTGCCGGCTGGTCCGGTGTCGGGCGCCCGGAAGTACGGAATGGCGAGCAGCAGGCTGAAGCAGGCCAGGAACAGCGAGCCGGCCAGATCGATGAGCATCAGGCGCGAGCCCAGGATCGGGCGTTCGGCCGGGCGGCGCAGGAAACGGATCGGGGTGCCGAGCAGGAGCACGACCAGGATGAGGCCGAGCACGCCGAGGAACGGGACACCGAGCGAGAAACCGAGACTGACCTGCCAGGCCGCCACGATCCAGCCGGCCGCGGCCCAGCCGGCGCGGCGGCGGTCGGGCCGCAGGCCGCGGCGCAGCGACCAGCCGTGCCCGCGGGCCAGCATCGCCAGCGCGAGCGGAATGCCGCCGGCCGAGATGATGTCGAGGTGGCCCTCCTGGGCGAGGCGCCAGGGGGCGAACGCGAAGGCGACGGCGGCCACGGCGGCGCCGGTGCGCCCGGCGCCGAGCTGGCGGACCAGGGCGTAGCCGCCGATCACGAGCAGGGCGTGGGCCAGGACGAAGAGGATGTTGTAGCGCAGGACGGCGGCCGCCGGGCCCTCGCCGACCATGCCGAACGGCGCGTAGCCGAGGAGGCTGTTGCCGAAGGCGAAGTTGTCGGTCAGCGGAAAGAAAGCGTTGGACTGCCAGAGGCGGGCCGGGTCGGTCAGCAGGATGTGGCCGATCCACGCGACCTGCCAGGCCTGGCGGGACGGGTCCCAGATGTCTTGCGGGAGTGTGTGCAGCGGGTAGCGCAGGGTGGGCCAGGTGAGCGCGACAGCCAGCAGCACGCCGGCGTAGACGACCAGCGCGTACTCGTGGATCAGCGAGCGGGCGAACCGGCGGGTGCCGCGCCGGAACCACCCCGGTGGCCGGTCGGTGGTGGCGGCGAACGCCCGGAACGGATCGGGCGGGGTGCCGGGGGGTCGCTCGTTCGGGAACGGCTCGGGTCGCTTGGCGATCTCTTGTGGACCCTCGGCGACCTTCGGCAGGTCGGTCTTGGTGGGGCTCGAGGCCGCGGCTGCATCGTTCTTGCCCGGCGCCGGTGCCTTGTCCGGGGCTGGCGCTTTACCCGGGGCTGCTGCCTTCTCCGAGGGTGTTTTGTCCGGGGCTGGCGCTTTGCCCGAGGCCGGTGCCTTGTTCGAGGCTGGTGCTTTGTCCACGGTCGCGCCGGGAGTGTTCCGCGGCGGCTCGGACGGACGGTGCCTGAGGTCGCCCGGTTTGCTCTCCTGGGCGGGTGGGCCGCCCTGAGCCGGGATCGTGGGCGGCGCGGCGGCCGTGGCCGTGGAAGCCGGCTTGGACCGCCTGCGCAGCCAACCGCGCCGCCGCCGCTCGGCCTTGTCGACGAAGGTCGGCGCGGCGTCCGTCGCTCGACTGCTGGTGACCGGGCTGTGAGTGCTCGCGGCAGGGCCGGCAGCGGGGGGCGTGTCGTTTGTGGAGGCATGGCCGGGGGTGGCCGGCCGTAGCGGCTCGGCGGGAGATTGAGCCGGCGGGGCGGGGGCCTGCCTCGGATGCTCGCTGCTCATGACCCTCTCCCCGTGCGGCGTCTCACCGGCCTGTCCGCTCCCGCAGGAGCGTGATGTCGGCCGTCTGTCCCTCGGCGCCGCCCGGCGTCTCGACGACGGCCGGCGCACCGGCGGCCCGGATCGCGGCCACGATGAGTTCGGGGTCGATCTTGCCATTGCCGAGGTTGTCGTGCCTGTCCTGGCCGGAGTCGAAACCGCCCTTGGAATCGTTGGCGTGGATCAGGTCGATGCGGCCGGTGATCGCCTTGACCCGGTCGACCACGCCGACCAGGTCTTCACCGCCGGCGAAGGCATGGCACGTGTCCAGGCAGAAGCCGGCGCCGAAGGAGCCCACCGCCTCCCACAGCCGGGCCAGGTCGTCGAACCGGCGGGCGCACGCGTTGTCACCGCCGGCCGTGTTCTCGATCAGGATCGGCAGCGGCAGACCGCCGTCGGACTCCGCGTACTCGAAGGCCTTGCGCCAGTTGTCGAAACCGGCGGCGATGTCGGCGCCCTGACCCACATGGCCGCCGTGCACGATCAGGCCCTTGGCCCCCAGCTCGGCCGCGGCCTTGGCGTGCGCCATGAGCAGCTTGCGACTGGGGATGCGGATGCGGTTGTTGGGTGAGGCGACGTTGACGATGTAGGGCGCATGGACGTAGACGTCCACCTCGGACTCGCGCAACGCGGCAGCGTCTTCCCGCGGTTTGGGGGTTTTGTAGCCCTGCGGGTCGGTGAGGAAGAACTGCACCGCCTCGGCCCCGCGGGCGGCGGCCTCTTCCAGCGGGGAAGCGGGATCGACATGGGCTCCGATGCGCATGGGACGAGACTACGACGCGGGTCCGACAGTTTGCTCCGCGCGTCACCGCCCCTCGGCAGGTCTCGTTAGCTCCATTGATCACATTTGACCGATACCGGCCCGCGGGCCGGGGCGACGTGGGAGATGGTGCATGTCTCGGCAGGTCCGACAGCGGGTGACGGCGATCGTGCTGGGGGGTCTGATCTTCGGCGTGCCCATGCTGGCGATCGGTTCGGCGCGCGCGGATCCGATTCCCGAGGGCGTCCGCGCGGTCACCTTCTCGGGCGGCGGGATGTTCAGCGTCCCGTGCAGTTCACGGCCGAGCATCGAGTCCATGACGGTGCCGGCGCAGAGCACGATCCGGGTGGTGAATCAGACCGGCTACGCCGCACAGTTGCTGCTCGGCGGGGACACCAAGGGCACCGTCCCGGACGAGTCCTCGACCGACGTGATCTTCCGGCGGGGCACCACGTCGGTGATGCTCAAGCCGAACTGTGCGATCGGCGACGACACCACGCCCGTCATGATCACGGCCTCGCCGTCCGCCTCGGCGGCGACACCGGCCGATCCGGACCCGGCGGCTCCCTCGTCGGCCGATGCGACGCCGATGTCCCTGGCGCCTTCCGACGACGATCGTTCCCCGGCGGGGTCGTCGGCTGCGGACGCCGCCTCGCCGGTCCAGCGGCCATCCCGGGCAAGGCCCGCCACCACGCGCCCGGACACGTCGCCGGCTCGGCGCACCCACGTCACGTCCCAGGCGGCGACCAGTGCGGCCCAGTCGATGCCCCACGGCGGGGCGGCGGTACGACCCAAGGCCAGGACCAAGACCCTTCCCGGTACGGCGGGGAGCGCCGCGCCCGCCTTCGCCGGCATGCCGCCCGGCGACACCCGGAGGCTGCTTCCCGGCGTACCGGACCTCGGTGTCGACCCGGTGACCGTCGGGGCCGAACCGGCCCCACCCGCCCCGGCCCCCGTGACGATCGCCGCGGCCGAGCCCGTGGCGGCGCTGGAACCGATGCGCGAGGGCAACCCGCTGGGCCTGCTGGCCCTGACCGCCGCTGTATGTGTGGTGGGAGTAACAGTTGCCGCTATTCGGGCATTCGTGTCGCAACGTGCAAATCGGGCAGAGATCGCATAGTCTTCTGCTACAAGCTCCGCGGGGCGGCCGCGTCCAACCTCATCGGTGTGGTCGTTCCTCCCCAGGTCCCACCCAGCGAATGCGGATCGGGCGCCCCGCGGCTCCACCAGGAAGGACCCCGCCCCACCCGGGCGGGGTCCTTCTTTTTGGCCGTGCGGTGGTGGTGGGTATGCTTGCTCGGTTCGCAGAGTGACTGCCGTGGGCCAAGCCCCACGGTTTTCGTTTGCGAGCGACACAAGACCTCCTGCCACGGAGAGACCGTGGCCGCTCAGCCCACAGGAGGTGAGAACGTCTTGCGTCATTACGAACTCATGGTGATCCTCGACCCTTCGCTCGAGGAACGCACCGTTGCCCCGTCGCTCGATCAGTACCTGAACGTCATCAGGACCGCGGGTGGCTCGGTGGAGAAGCTCGACGTCTGGGGCCGTCGCCGGCTCTCGTTCGAGATCAACAAAAAGGCCGAAGGCATCTACGCGGTCGTCGACCTGCAGGCGACGCCCGAGGCCGTGGCCGAGCTGGACCGTCAGCTGCGGCTGAACGAGTCCATCCTGCGTACCAAGGTCATCCGGCCCGAGACCCGCTGAGTTGCTGAGGCGGCTTCGCCGCACTGCAAGGGTTAAATCCGCGGAGCCTCGTTTTTGTCAGGGGGTTCTGACAACCTCCTACGAACGAGCGAAGCGGCGAGGAGAAGATCATGGCAGGAGAAACCACCATCACGGTCGTCGGGAACTTGACCGACGACCCTGAGCTGCGCTTCACCCCGTCGGGTGCGGCAGTGGCCAAGTTCCGCATCGCTTCGACGCCGCGGACCTTGGACCGGCAGTCGGGCGAGTGGAAAGACGGCGAGCCACTCTTCCTTGCGTGCAACATCTGGCGTGACGCCGCCGAGCACGTCGCCGAGTCGCTGCAACGCGGCTCACGGGTGATCGTGCAGGGCCGGCTGCGCCAGCGGTCTTACGAGACGCGCGAGGGCGAGAAGCGCACCGTCTACGAGCTCGAGGTCGACGAGATCGGCCCGTCGCTGCGGTACGCCACGGCGAAGGTGCAGCGGATGAACCGCTCCGGCGGTGGCTCCGGTGGTTCCGGCGGCGGATTCGGCGCCTCCGGTGGCGGCAACCGTCCAGCCGGCGGTGGCGGCGGAGGAAGCAACAGCAACTTCGACGACCCGTGGGCGACGGCGGCTCCGGCCTCCTCCGGCTCCGGCTCCGGCGGCAACCGTGCCTCCGGTGGCGGCGGCGGCAACTCCTCGTTCGACGACGAGCCTCCCTTCTAGCCCGCTGGGTCTACCCGACCCGAGGGCTCACTGAGTTCAGGAGTAAGAGCAATGGCTAAGGCTGCGGCGCTTCGCAAGCCGAAGAAGAAGGTGAACCCGCTCGACAAGGACGGGATCACCTACATCGACTACAAGGACACCGCTCTGCTGCGGAAGTTCATCTCCGACCGGGGCAAGATCCGTGCCCGCCGCGTCACCGGGGTGACCTCGCAGCAGCAGCGGCAGATCGCCCGCGCGGTCAAGAACGCCCGTGAGATGGCGCTTCTGCCGTACACGGCGACGGCGCGCTGAGGAGGGTCACGAATATGAAGATCATCCTCACCCAGGAGGTGTCGGGCCTCGGCACCCCCGGCGACGTCGTCGAGGTCAAGAACGGCTACGGCCGTAACTACCTGCTGCCCCAGGGTTTCGCGATCCAGTGGACCAAGGGCGCCGAGAAGCAGGTCGCGGTCATCAAGCGGGCGCGTGACGCTCGCGAGATCCGCGACCTGGGCCAGGCCAACGAGGTCAAGGCCCAGCTCTCCGGCCTCAAGGTGACGCTGACGGCCCGCTCCGGCAACGGTGGCCGGCTGTTCGGCTCGATCACCCCGGCCGAGATCGTCGACGCGGTCAAGACCGCCGGCGGTCCGTCCCTCGACCGGCGCCGCCTCGAGCTGCCCGGCCACATCAAGACCACGGGCGCCTACAACGTCCAGGTCAAGCTCCACCCCGAGGTCACCGCGACGTTCCCCGTGAACGTCGTCGCCTCCAAGTAAGACCGCTTCGCGCGAACGAAAGGCGCGCCGGGATCCCCACGGATCTCGGCGCGCTTTTGCTGTTCCGACGCGCGTGGGTCTCAGCGGTGGATCGGTCGCCCGGGTAGTCCAGGGACAAGCGCCGGGGGTGCCGGGCGATTCCTCTGGATCCGACCGCGGGCGGTTGGCCCTCCGAGGCTGATGCGGTTTGTTCGGGCGGCGGCGCGGTTCAGTGGGGCTGCCGGCGTGGGCGGTCAGCTGAGGCTGTTGCCGGTGATGGCCGAGGTCAGGACGGTGGCCAGGCCGCCGCCGACCACAGCCGCGGCCAGGCCGACGCTGACCGCCTTCCACGAGTGGCTCACGAAGCGCAGGCCGACCGCGACGAGCACGCTGAGCACCAGCGAGATCAGGAACTGCGGGGCGGCCTTGGCCAGCGTGCCGAGGGCATGCCCCTGAGCGCCGGTGCCTACCACCAGCATGTACGCGACGAACAGGACGACCGGGACGCCATACCAGATGACGGTGTAGCCGACCGCGGCGAGCGGACTGCCGGACTCCTGTTCATCCTCCTCGTCGTCCGGATTGAGCAGGTCGCTCTTCCGGCCCGTCGGATAGCCATTGGTGACCGGGCGACGTTCGTACGCCCCGGAAGGACCGTTCCAGCTCGCGGCGGCGCGCTGCGGAGCTGCGGCCGCCTCGCGCCCGACCGGCGAGATCAGCGAGGTCGACGTGGTGGATAAGTTTGATCGTCCCGAGACCGCGGCTGAGCCGCCGGACCGAAAGGGCACGTAATCCGAGGTGCCGTAGCGGCGGGATTCGCCGTCGGCCAGGTCGCTCTGATCGGACAGGTCGCGCCGCCAGTTGCCCCCACCGCCCTCGCGGTAGGTCGCGCTGCCACGGGCTCGCTCGCGGCGCTCCTCGAGTTGCCACTGGCTCGGTTCGGAACGTGCGCCGGTGCTGGTCGGATCGTCCAGTGACCAGGGTGGGGCTTCGGCCGGGCGCCCGCCGGTCTGCCATGCCTCGGGGCTCAACGGCTCGGCGGCGTACGCACCGGGTTCCACCGCGCCACGCCGACCGGTCGGCACGTCATCGTCGGCGCGCCGGCGACCGGTACGCTCCGGCTCCTCGCGCGGGATGTACTGCGGCACACCGCTCGCCGGGGCGGTGGCGGAACCGGGAGGCAGGGCCGGCGCACCCGAATAGCCGCGCGGCGAGCTGACCGGGACGGAACCGGAATAACCGAGCGGACCGCCGGGAACACCGCCGGCCGGCGTGTTGCCCGATCCGCCGTAGCCCGGGGCACTGCGCGGAGCGCTGGGAAGGGCGGGCTGGCCGCGGTAAGGAGCGGTGCCGCCGCCACCGTAGGCCGAACCGCTGCGCGGGGCGTTGCCCGGTTCGTCCTGATAGGACCGCCGGGAAAGCGACGTCGTCGGCGTGCTGCCGTAGTCGTCGTATCGGTCGCGGCTGGGGGCGGTGCTGCCGTAGCCGCGGGGTTCGTCGTACGGGTCGCGGACGGGGACGGCGCTGGTGGGGGCGCTGCCGTAGCCGCGGGGTTCGCGATCGGGAGCCGGGCCGCCGTAGCTGCGGGGTTCGTCGTACGGGTCGCGGGCGGGGACGGCGCTGGTGGGGGCGCTGCCGTAGCCGCGGGGTTCGTCGTACGGGTCGCGGGCCGGGATGGAGCTGGTGGGTGCGCTGCCGGTCGCCCGCGGAGTCCCGTACGGGTCGCGGCCGGGGATGGAGCTGGTGGGTGTGCTGCCGTAGGGCTCGCGGTCGGGCGGGGTGCCGTAGTTGCGCGGCTGGTCGTACGGGTCGCGGCTGGGGATGGAGCTGGTGGGTGTGCTGCCGTAGGGCTCGCGGTCGGTCGGGGCGCCGTAGTTGCGCGGCTGCTCGTATGCGTTGCGGCCGGGGGTCGCGCCTCCGTTGGCGCGCGGGGCGTCGTAGGGCTCGGTGCCGTAGCGGCTTGGGCCCGAACCGGCCGGGGCGCTGCCATTGGCGCGCGCGGTGTCGTAGGGCTCACGGCCGGGCGCGGCGCCGTAGCCGCGGGGTTCGCCGTACGGGTCACGGCCGGGAACTGAGCTGGTTGGTGCGGTGCCGTACGGGTCGCGGCCGGGAACTGAGCTGGTTGGTGTGGTGCCGTACGGGTCGCGGCCGGGAGCCGAGCTCGTGGGCGCGGCGCCGTAACCCGGAGGCTGGTCGTACGGGTTCGGGCCGGCCCGGTAGCCGCGCGGCTCGTCGTACGGGTCGCGGGCGGGGCTGGTCGGGGCGGCGCCGTACGGGTCGCGAGCGGGCTCTGCGCTCGTGGGTGCGCCGCTGTAGCCGTACGGGCTGCGGCCTGGGACCGAGCTGGTGGGTGCTGTGCCGTAGCCGGCGGGGTCGGCGTCGCCGTAGCCGCGGGGCTGGTCGTACGGGTCGGCCGGCACTGCGCTGCGGGGTGTCGGACCTGGGGGCAGCGGCGGGGGTGAGTTGCGCCAGCCGGTGGGCGGCTCGGGACGGGCCTCGGGCTCGGCGGCGGCCGGCGGGGGCGGGGGTGGCAGGGCGCGCGGGCCCTCGCCGGCGGCCTCGCGGCGGGCGGCCTCGCGGCGCCACGCCAGGATGCGCGGGTCGTCGTCGGAGCGGCTCCACTGGCCGGTGTCGGGGTCGCGGACCCAGCTGCTGGTGTCGGGCTCGGCCTCCCACGACCCGGTCTGCTCGCGCCAGTCGGAGCCGCCCGCGTTGTACCTGGCGCGGCCCTTGGACGGGCCACCGCGCGGAGCGGAGGTCGGAGCGGCGGACATGGGCGCGGCGCTGCGCGGCGCCGATGAGGGCGGAGCGGACATGGGCACAGCACTGCGCGGGGCCGAGGAGGGCGGCGCGGGCATCGGGACCGCGCTGCGCTGGGCTGACGTGGGCGGCGGCGCGGGCATGGGTACGGCGCTGCGCTGGGCTGACGTGGGCGGCGGCGCGGGCATGGGTACGGCGCTGCGCTGGGCCGATGTGGGCGGCGGCGCGGGCATCGGGACGGCGCTGAACGTGGCGGTCTCGTCCGATTCGGAACGGGACCGTCGCGCGGCGCGTGGTTCCGGCGGGGCGAAGGAACCGGTGTCGCCGCGGCGCGGTGTGTCGGCGTCGTCGGCATAGCGGCGGCTTCGGCGGCCGCGGCTGGTCGGCGGCTCGTCGGTGTAGCGGGGCTGCTCGTCCTCGGGGGCGTAGCGCGAGCGCGGGGTGGCGTCGTAACCGGCTGCGGTGTCATCTCGGCGGGGCTGGCGCGGCGGTGGCTCGTACGGTGTCGCCGGTGGCATCTCGTAGCCGGGAGCATCGCCGTACGGACTCCGGCTGCGGTCAGCCTCTTCCCGGCGGTTGACGTTGCGGGAGCCGAAACCGGTGCCCGTCGTGTTCCAGGACGCCGGCTCGGGCGAGGCGGGAGTATCCCCGTACAGCTGAATGCCGCCCGTGTCGGTGTGGCGGGCCCAGTTGTCGGTGTTCTCACCGTTCTCAGCCTCGGAGCGGCCGCTGGACCAGCCCGTACCACCGGAAGGCGCGTAACCCGGCTCGGGAGCGCGACGCCGCCCCACCGAGGGTGACCCCGCGCCGGCATCGCGTTGCCACGCGGCGGCGCGGTCGTCCTCGCGCACCAGGTGGCGGCCGTCGTCGCGGGCGTCGTCGGAACGCAGCCAGGTGGCGCCGCTGTCGGCGGAACGCTGGTCGGTCAGGTCGGTCCAGGTCGCGGAGCCCTCGATGGCGTCCCGCTGCCAGGACGGACGGGAGTTCCACGACGGCTGCTGGCCCGGCTCGACCAACTGTTGCCAGGAGGGGGAGCTTTCGGCGGGCGTACGGGGGGAAGGCTGTTGCCGGCTCGGCGTGGCCGGCTCGGCGGAAGCCGACCACGACCGGCCCGGCGCCTCGGGCTCGGTCGACGAGTCGGCGAACTGCTGCCAGGCCGGGCGGGTGTCGGTGCCCGAGTCGCCCGACCAGGCGGTGCTGGAGATCGCCGGCTGAGCCATCGGAGTCTCGGTCTCGGCCGGGTAGGAGTTGTTGCCGTCGGTCTGCCAGGCCTCGGTTGTCGACCGCCAGACGTGGGAGCCGGTGGTGGAGCGCCACTCGGTGGTCTGCCGCCAGCGGGCGCCGGCGGCCCGCCACTCGGCCGTCTCGGTGCGCCAGCCGACGCCGTCGGCCGGGAACGTGGTGCGACCGGTGGCGGCGACGTCGGACCAGCGGTTGGCCGGCTCGACGGATTGGTGCGGGTCGGATTCGGCCTGCTGAGCCCACTGGTCGGCCCGGCGCTGCCAGTCGAGAGCCTCGGCGCTGGGCTGCAGGCTGCCGGTGTCGGTGAGGGACGACCATTTCGGCTCAGGATCGGCGAAATCGGGCGAATCCGAGGTACGGGGGGACCACTGATCGGCGGCGCGTCGCTCTCGCGACATGCGGGCGCCGTAGTCCCACTCCCGTTGGTCCACGACAAAAGCGTGCCTTCCGCGCGTCGGAACCGCAACGCCTCCGCGCGACGGCTTGCTCACGCGAGGCACCTTTTCGCACTTGTGCAGGAGTTTTTCTCCCTCCACAGGTGGGGACAGCGAAATGCCTGCTGGCGAAGGCACGACCCCCGTCATCCCCAGGAGTTGTACACAGGCTGTGCACAGGGCTGCCCACAGGCTGGGGCGGGATGTCCACAGGTTGTCCCGAGGCTCGTCCACCGGTCCGCTTGGGCAGGTGGCGGCCGGGTTCGTACAGTGGTGCCGCCGCAGGCGCGGGGCTTGATCAGGAGTTTTTCCTGATCATGGCGGGGATCAGCCGAAAGTGTCACACCCGAGCTGTTTGATCAGGGATGCACGTACGGCTAATGGAGGAGGTCCGGGTGTCGATCACCGACGAGACACGTCCGCCGGCCCAGTCCGGCGGTGGACCGTCGGGTGGCGGGCCGTCCGGCGGCGGGTCATCGGGCGGCGGGCAATCGGGCGGCGGCTCCTCCCGGGGCGGCGCCTTCGACAAGTCCCCTCCGCAAGACGTCGCGGCTGAGCAGGGCGTTCTCGGCGGCATGCTGCTCTCCAAGGACGCCATCGCCGACGTCGTCGAGATCCTCAAGGTGACGGATTTCTACCGTCCGGTGCACGCCTCGATCTACGACGTCATTCTCGATTTGTACGGGCGGGGTGAACCGGCCGACGCGCTGACCGTGGCGGCCGCGCTGGCCGACTCGGGTGATCTGCAACGCATCGGCGGCGTGCCCTACCTCCACACCCTCATCGAGAGCGTGCCCACCGCGGCCAACGCCGCTTACTACGCACGCATCGTCGGTGAGCGGGCCATCCTGCGCCGCCTCGTCGAGGCCGGCACCAAGATCGTCCAGCTCGGCTACGGCGCGAACGGCAACGGCGGGCGTGACGTCGACGACATCGTCGACCT
This sequence comes from Paractinoplanes hotanensis, assembly GCF_023717965.1. NCBI lineage: Bacteria > Bacillati > Actinomycetota > Actinomycetes > Micromonosporales > Micromonosporaceae > Paractinoplanes > Paractinoplanes hotanensis. The sequence continues at coordinate 27,319 of NZ_JAMQOL010000053.1, forward strand.
GGCCCAGCAGGCCATCTACGACGTCACCGAGAAACGGGTCAGCGAAGACTTCGCCGCCCTGGGCGACATGCTCCAGCCCACCCTCGACGAGATCGAGGCGGTGGGCGCCTCCGGCGGCGTGATGACCGGCGTGCCGACCGGCTTCTCCGATCTCGACCGGCTGCTCAACGGCCTGCACCCCGGCCAGCTGATCATCGTGGCCGGGCGTCCCGGTCTCGGTAAGTCGACCGTCAGCATGGACTTCGCCCGCAACGCGGCAATCCGAGCCAACTGCGCCAGCGCGATCTTCTCCCTCGAAATGAGCAAGATCGAGATGGTCATGCGTCTGCTGTCGGCCGAGGCCCGGGTGCCCCTGCACGTGCTGCGTTCCGGTCAGCTCACCGACGACGACTGGAGCAAGCTGGCCCGGCGCATGGGCGAGATCAGCGAAGCCCCGATCTTCGTCGACGACACCCCCAACATGAACCTCATGGAGATCCGGGCCAAGGCGCGCCGCCTCAAGCAGCGGCACAACCTCAAGCTCCTGGTGATCGACTATCTCCAGCTGATGTCCTCCCCGAAGAAGACCGAGAGCCGCCAGCAAGAGGTCTCCGAGCTGTCCCGTGGCCTCAAGCTGCTGGCCAAAGAGGTCGAATGCCCGGTGATCGCGGTGTCACAGCTGAACCGTGGTCCCGAGCAGCGCACCGACAAGCGGCCGCAGCTGTCCGACCTGCGTGAATCCGGCTCCATCGAGCAGGACGCCGACGTCGTCATCCTGCTGCACCGTGACGACTACTACGACAAGGAGAGCCCGCGAGCGGGCGAGGCCGACTTCATCATCGCCAAGCACCGAAACGGCCCTACCGACACCGTTACGGTCGCCGCCCAGCTGCACCTGTCCCGCTTCGTCGACATGGCCATCACCTGAGCCATCACCCGCGCGGCGGGCCGTAGTTCCAGCCGTTGCGCTCGCCCTCGTCGGACATCTCGGTCAGGACTGTCTCGCTGGGAAGCTCGGTGTGCAGAACGTCCCGTGAGATCCGCTCGGCGGTCCGGCGGTCTACGGGCCGGCCGCGATCCTGCTCCTGATCGTCGTATAGGACGGGAGCCGCCAGGTTCGGCGCATAGATCCATTGGCGGCGCGGAACGCTCCAAAGCACAGCACGCAGCACCTGGTCGCCGGGCTGATAGGCGACGAGGCTGGTGATGGTCGATCGATCGTCGCTCCGCAAGATCGTCTTATAGCTGAAGCTTTCCGTCATTCGATCAAGCCCATCCCGTCGAGGCCGGGAACGTCGTCGAGTCCGAGGCCGTGCCGCTGAAGTTCGTTTTCGAATGATATGCCGCGGGTGCGAAGATCCTTTTTGTACTGCGCGAGTGTGCTGGATTCCGACCGTAGCCAACCGGCCAGCGTGGTCTCCTTCTCTTTCACGTCCGTGATCAAGTGAAGGTCGGTGGGTCGGTGGGCATAGATGTCGAGCCGCTTGTTGGTGGCCATAATTTCGAGGAACGCATTGACTCGTTGATAGGCTGGCTTGTGGCCCAGACGCACGGTCTCGTAGCTGTCGTGCGTCTTCGTTCCTACTTCATGTGACAGAGGCGTGGGGAACTGAACCTCGATTCGGAAGCCCTCCGGCGTTGTCAGCCAGATGTTGAGGCCATTGTGCCGCCCATGATCTGCCCAGAAGCTCGCGGCGCTGGTCCGCACATAGCCGAGTTCGCTGAGGCCCGCCAGCACCTGGGTCACCGTGCGGCCGTAGTTCTGCTCAGGCGTCTCGACCGAGAAGCGAACACGATCTTTGACGCGGCTGATGAATTCGTCAATGCCGACGTTCCCGGTCTCGAAGGCCTCCAGGAACTTTCGGCTCAGACTCTCGACCGACTTGACGCGGTGTTCTTCGCCAACCAGCCGCGCCGCGTTGTGATCAAGGGCTTGCACCACTGCGCCGAGATCTCGATACACCTGCTCAGCAACGCGGTCGGCGTCCGACATAGCAGCGCTGAGGACCGTTCGCTGATCGCGAGTCAGCGACTCGAACGCCGGCTGTTCGGACGGCTGTTCAGCGCCTTCATCGGTTCCGGTCGGGGGTGTGGTGGACCAGGCGCCGGGGCCGTGGTGGGGCAGGGGGGTGGGGTGGCCGGAGGCGTCTACTACCAGGGCTTCCAGGGAGACGAGGTTTGTGGGGGTGGGGACTCCGTGGTGGGCGTAGAGAGGGGTGTGTTCGGAGATTCGGCCGATTTGGGGATCTACGTAGAGGACGGTTCCGTTCTGGTTCAGGGCGGCCCAGGAGTGGCTACCGCCGCCCTCCAGGTCGGTGATCAGGAAGGCGTAGGAGCCGTGGCCGGTGTTCAGCAGGTGGTTGGTTAGGTTTTGTACGGCCTGGTCCATTTTGGGCTTGGCGGCGGTGGGGTCGGCGTCAGCCAGGTAGGGGCACAGGTTTTGGAAGTCGCCGCCGGTGGCCAGGCGTATGCGTTGGACGCCCTCTGTTTCGCCGCCCAGTGGGCGGTCTGGGTTGCCGTTCGCGTAGACGTCGAACGTTCTGGGGGCCGAGACTCGGGGGCGGCCGTGAATGTAGGTGTCGAAGAGGGACAGGACACCGTCTACGCAGTTCAGGCCGCGGGTCGGGTCGGCTGCGGGGCCGCCGTCGTTGGCCAGGCGGAACCAGGTGCCCTCTCGGGGGTCGGGTAGGCGCGAGACGTTTCCCTCGCGGTCTCGGGGGACGGCGTTCTCTATGTCGGTCTGGTGTACGGCCAGTGGGGGGCGCAGGCCGCCGACCGAGTTGTAGTGGCGGGTGCGGTCGATGGGTGGGCGGCCGGCGAAACCGTCTAGCGCCGAGCGGTCGCCGGTGCGTACTCCGCCGGGGGCCAGGTTGCCTACGTCCCGGTTGATCCGGATCCATTCGGGTGGATCTACCTCGACGCGTTCGGGGGCCAGGGTGCCCGAGCGAACCTGGGTGATCTGGTCCTCGATCTCGGCGACGATTTCGCTCAGTTCGCGTGCCTGGTGGCGGTCCTGGGCCTCGCGCAGGGTGAAACCGGCCCGGCCGGCCTGGTCGGCGGTTCGGCCCAGGTCGAGGATTCGGGCGCGGTTGTCCTCGGCGATCGACTCCAGGTAGGCGGCGTATTCGTCGCGCCGGTTCTGCTCGTGGGTCTGGCGGGCGTGGGCGGCGTAGCCGAAATACGCCCGCTCGTCGCGTACCTCCGGCTGCGGAGGGTTCGCCGTCGTCACGGCGTTTTCGAGCGTTCGGCGTACGGGCTGACGTGGCGCCGTCCGCGGGCCGAGCGCGTCGGCGATGCGCTCCAAATCGGAGAGTGCGCTCCGGCGCGAGCCCGGTGCCGCCGACCCGGGCGCACCACCGGGGCGAGGGCCTGGTGACGTTGCCGGGATGCCGGGGCGAGGGGCGAATGGCACTGCCGGACCGAATCCGACCGGCGAAGTGGGGGATGGTGTGTTTACGGCTGGTGCCGACGACGAGACGGGGGCGGGCGGGTCGGCGAATCCGACCGTTGCTGCCAGCAGGCCTGTGCGGTCCGATACCGGGGACTCCGAAGGCAGTGACGGCGGTGAGCTTGTCGGTTGTGCCGACAGGGATGGCGAGTCGGTGGTGGTCGGCGCCGGGGATGTGGAGACGGGCGGTGAGTCGGTGGGGGACGGCGCCGGGGATGCGGAGACGGGCGATGAGTCGGTGGGGGACGGCGACGTGGGAAGAAGCGGTGAGTCGGCCGGGGACGGCGCTGGCGGGGTGGGGGAGGGCGATGATTCGGTGGGGGACGGGGTTGGCGGCGGTGAGTCGGTGGGGCGCGGTTCCGGGGACGACGAGTCGTCGGTGGGTGCGGCGGCCGGGGTCGGGGTGGTGGGGGAGGATGTGGGGTCGAGGTTGATTGTGGCGTTCGGTGGGGAGTTGACCTGATCAGTGGCGTTGGACGCCGTCGTGGGGAGTGAGGGGGCCCCTTCTGCGTTTGTTGACGGTGAAGCGTTCGCGGGTGGGTTGTCGTTCGGGGCGCTCCGGTCGGACGGGTTGACGCCTGCCGCCGTACTTCCGAAAGCTTCACCACCGAGGGCCGGTAGCTGGGCATTGCCGATGTCGATGGATGTCGGCATTGCGTGCATTCCGCCGCCGACGGCACCGGAACTGGCGGATTTTGCTATTCCTGCGGCGTCGGGCAGTTCGCCGTAGGTTGCTGCGGCGCCGAACTCGGCCATTACCTCGCCGCCGGCGCCGCGCAGCATGCCGCCGTGACCATGCGAGCCTGCCTGGGCTCCGGTCGAGGCGACTCCTCCGGCGAAACCGGCCAGCGCGGTCCGGCCCATGTCCTCGAGGTCGAAGCCGTCGGAGCGGCCGGTCGACTGCTGGTACATCTGGATACCGCCGTTGGTGGCGATCTCCTCGCGCGCCTCGTCGAAGCCCTCGTCGAGCGCCTCGCGGCCGAGCCGTTGCAGGCCTTCGCGGCTCGTCACCTGCTTGATCGCGCGACCCGCGGTCTGCTTGAGGGCCTTCGTGCCCAGCTGCTGGACGAGGCGGCGGAAGATCTGCTGGACGGCCAGGCGGGTGGCGACGACGAGCCCGCCGGCGGCCGGTGACGCCGCGCCCAGGGTGAGCGCGACGGTGACCGCCATGCCGACGAGTTCGATGAGGAAGATGCCGATCTCGATCCAGGCTTCGATCTTGGCCGCTTCGAGGTCGGCGCCGCAGCCTTCGACGAGTTTGCCCAGCTCGTCCGATACGCGCAGTAGGTCGTGGAGCGGCGCGTCGTCGTCGCCCGCGACCATCCGCCAGGCGTCGGCGAAGCCGTCGGCGGTGACGCCTGCGCCGCCGTAGCCGGACAGGAAGCGGCCGGCGGCCGACATCGCGGCCTCGTTCGGCTCGGCCAGCGACGTGGCCAGGGCGTACCAGCGGTCGGCGACATCCCAGGTGGCGACCTCGTTGCCGGCCGGCCAGTCGAAGCCGACCACCCACTCGAGCGCCTCGTAGGCCCAGGCGGGGACGTCGAACGGGCTGAACTCGAGCGGGTGGGGGATGGGGCTGGGCAGCACGGTCATGATCGGCCCCGATACGTGGAATGGACACGCTGTGCGGCTTCGGCATCGGCGGCCAGGTTGTCGCGGACCGAGAGCGCCGCCGCGTCGCCGAGTCCGGCCAGGTAGGCCGCGAGCTGCTGCCACGCGTCGAGTACCTGCTGCTCGAACGGCCGGTAGTGCTTCTCGAACGACTGGCCGTACTCGTCGCGGCCCCACGGGACGGCCGAGCTGGCCGCTGCGATCTCGGCGCCGGCCCGGTTGCGGCGCGCGCCGAGGTCCTCGCCGGCCGCGCTCAGGGCGCTTGATCCGGCGAGGGCCTCCTCGGCGTCGAGCCGCAGCCGGGCGTCACTCATCGCGGCCGGCCAGGTCCTGGACGATCTCGTCGGACCGTCCGAGCAGCGAACCGAAGTTGTGGTCGCGCAGATAGCGAAGGGCGCCGGAATCGGGCGGGAGATAGTCGGCCATCAAAGTCTGAACGCGCTCCGCGGCACGCTCGGCAGCAGTGTGGACGGTGGTGACGATCGTCCGGGAGACGTATTCGTTGTCCATGTTCCGGGTGGCCCGGCGGATGAGCCGCAAATCGATCAACTCGCCGCGCGGGCCGACCGTGACGCGGACGAGTCCGTCATTCGAGACGACGGTGACGCGGACGTCGTCGAGGCGCTGCTGCAGACCGTCCAGATCGGACCGCAGACGCGCATACCGCTCGTGCACTTCCGCGAGCCGGTCGCGCAGTTCCCGATTCGCGTCGCGATTTGCCGTAACAGCCACCGGGTCACACCCCTCGTCCGTGTCGGGACTTTGCGTGTTCGGTTAACTTCAATCTGCGAACGTCGCCACGGGCGATCGGGTTCAGGGCTTCGAGAGGAGGCGCGGTGATCACACGAGCGGAGGCCGAGGCGATCGCGGCGCGCTGGGCGCGCAACGAATCCGAGCAGCGTGGGTACGGGTGTGAGCCGATGCTCAGCGAGTTCGACCTCGGTTACGTGATCTGGACGCGGCAGCCGACGTCCGTGCGTTCCGTGCCCGGAGACGGCGCACGCACGGTGATCGATCGGGAGACGGGAGTGCTCTCCACCTGGCCCGGGGTGCCGCCCGAGGAGATCGCCGCCATCTATCGCGACCGCCGTCCGAGCCCGCCGGGAACGGTGGATCCGGTTGTCGCGCTGCACCGGCTGACGCGTCGCCGGCCCACTCCGACGACGGCCGCGCATCTGACCGTGGGTGAGCGGCTGTTCCGCGCTCAGGGCGCGAAGGGTGACCAGCGGATCAGTCACCATCCGTTGGTGGTGGACAGGCTCGACAGGCTGGGTGCGGAAAGTCAGGTGCGCGGCGTCGAGCGGCACGCCGAGTTGATCGCCCTCTCCGACGCTTTGCATGAGGCCACCCGCGCCCGTGGTCGCGAGTTCGCGCTCGACGACGCGAGGGCCTGGCTGACCGGTGCCACTTTCGCTGCTTTTCTCGTACGCGACCAGGGCGATCCCGTCGGCGGGCAGGAGCACCGCCCGTGCGAGACGTGCATCAGCGTGCTCGTCGACCTGGCGGTGCTGCCGTGGTCGGACAGGGCGTTCGCGAGCGAGTGGCGGCACGGCTCCGACCGGGTCCCGGTGGCCGGGCGCTTCCCCCACGAGGTGGCGCGCACACTGGCCGGCGGCGGGTGGATCGGGGCCGGCACGGGCTCACAGGGCGCGGACGCTGTCGATCGGGCGGTCGAGGCCTCCGGCGGGCGGCTGAGCCCGTTCGAGGCGGCCCGGGCGGCGGTGGCGGACTTCCCCGGAGTGCGCTGTGCGCGGCGGGGGCCCGGGCTGCGGCGGGCGATCCGGCTGTTGCGGCTCGATCCTGTGCCGGGGGCTCACTCGGCGGCTGCGCTGGCCGAGTTCGCCGAGCTCACGGGCGTGCCACTCTTCCCGATCGGGATCGAGGGCGGCGACGCGGTGGTAACGATCGACGAGCTGGGGCGGGTGTTCGTGTTCGACCAGGGCGGCGAGTGGTTCGTCGGCAGCACGCTCGACGAGGCGCTGACCGGCCTGCTCACCGGCGACGGGCCGGCGCGGCGGGTGCGCGACGACGGCACGTGGTGAGCACAGGCTGACCCCGCCGCCGGCCCCGGACGGGACCGGCGGGCGATGGCCGGCGCGACCTCAGTCGAAGAGGTTGTGCAGGAAGCTCTTGCGGCGCTGGTAGTGACCGTGGTGCCCACGCCGGTAGTGGCCGTGGTGGCCGTAGGCGGGGGCGTGACCCGGAACCGGCGCCGGCGGGTAACCGTGCGTCGGCTGGCCGTAGCCCGGCGGCGGAGGCGGCGGGGCGTAACCACCCGGCTGCGGCTGGCCGTAACCCGGCGACGGCGGAGCGGCGGCCGGCCGCGGCGGGGCGGACTGCGGCGGAGCCTGGCGAGTGTTGAAATTCGACTCGGCCTCGAACAGCTTCTCGAGCTCACCACGGTCGAGGAAGATCCCTCGGCACTCGGTGCACTGGTCGACCGTGACGCCGCTGCGCTCGTACACTCGCATCTCGCCGTGACACTTCGGACAGGTCATCTGCATCTCACAGACGGTACAAGGCTGTGTCATCCAACGGGCCACTTGTGGCTGTGTGGTTCCTGTGTGCGGGGCGCAGGGCGGCGGCCCAGACCAGGAAAGCGATCGGATAGAGCAGGTAACCGAAGCGGGTCGTCGGCATGAGCAGAATCGCCGCCAGCAGGCCCCAACCACAGATCAACGACGCGGTGGCGACGGCGCGCGGGGGCCACCAGAGCATCCGTACGGTGATGACGACCGCCACCGCGGCCAGCAACCCCAGGGTGAGATAGCGGCCGTTGGGCACGTTCTGTGCGATCAGGTAGCCGGGGAACGGGGACTGCGCGGGGCTGGTGACGAGTCCGTGCCCGAGCGGGAAGCGGATCACGTTCTCGAGGAAGCCGTCCTGGCTGACCTGGAACGGCGGGACCAGCACGAGAATCGGCAGACCGATCGCGCCCGGCAGCAGCCGGCTGCCCCGGGCGACGGCCATGGCGAGGACGGCCAGGACGGCGACCACCGGCAACGCGAGGAGTTTGCAGGCGGCGGCCGCGCCGACGGCGACGCCGGCCCAGCCATAACGGTCGGTGGCCGCGAGTGCCAGCGCCAGCAAGCACAAGGCGAGCACGGGGATGTCGTCGCCGCCGGTGGCCAGGGTGAGCGCGCAGATCGGCAGGACGGTCACCGCCTGCAGCGCGCGGACGGTCGGGAACGACCGGGCGGACCGCAGCAGCAGGACGGCGGCGATCAGGATCAGGGCGGTGGACAGGGCGAACCAGATGCGGGCGTCGGTCCACCAGACATCGCCGAAGAGGGCCCGCGGAAGGCCGAAGACGGACATTCCCGGCTGGTACGGGCTGTAGCCCATCAGTCGTCCGGAGTCGGGCAGGGCGGCGATCGTCTCGCGCGAGAGGTACGGGGTGCCGGTGTTGAGCAGGCGCTCGCCCATGTGCTCGACGACCATCACCTCTTCCTGGGCACGGTCGGTGCGGCCGTCGGCCCGCTGGATCGCCTGGACGACCACGGGGACCAGGGCGGCCGCGGCCCAGACGATCCAGGTGACGGTGGCCCGGCTTCCGTTGCCGAACAGCGCAGCCAGGCGGCTGGCGGCGCGACGGCGGGTCAGCAGGTGGCCGGTGAGCTGGAGGGCGGCCACGACGAACGCTCCGGCGTAGGCCCAGACCGCGATGGCACCCCACGCACGGTGGGGCAGCAGGGTCGAGTTCAGCGCCGTGATCAGAGCGAATCCGGCCGACAGGGCGTAGAGGGCGAGGTCGACGGCGTAGCCGCCCGCGGCCTGGTCGACGTGGGCGAAGAACCGGCCGAGACGGCCGGCCGGGGCCGGTTCGACGACGAGTCGCGGGGGCTTTTTGTCGGCCTGGCGCTTGGCGGGCCGTCCGGACTCGCCCGTCTCGCCCGTCTCGCCCGTCTCGCCGGGCTCGGCCGGAGATTCTTCGGCCGGCGCCGCATCTGCTGCGGCGTCAGGGGCAGCAGCGGCGAGCAGGACTTCGGAAGTCTCGGCTGGGGCTGCCGCCGGATCGGTTGCTGTGTCTGGCTTGCTCGATGCGGACGGGCTGGGCTCGCCAGGCTCGGAGGGCTCTCCGGTCGACGTGGGCGCAGAGGATTTGTCGGGCTTCGAGGGCTTCGCCGACTCAGGTGCCGCACTCGACTCGGGTGTTGTAGCCGGCTCGGGTGCTGCGTTGGGCTTGGGTGCTGTGGTCGGGTCGGGCGCTGTTTTCGATCCGAGTGCCGGGGGTGCCGGGGGTGCTGGAGGTGCGGCGGGCGGCGCGGCCGCGGCAGGTGCTGGGAGTGGCGTGGGCCCGGCGGGTGCTGGGGGTGCGGCGGGCGGCGCTGTTGCGGCGGGCGCTGGGGGTGCGGCGGGTGACTTGTCGGGCTCGCTCGGTGCGGGGGCGGCGGCTTTGGTATCGATCCGGGAGGTCTTGGCGGGCTTGGCCCCGTTGGTGGTGAGCGGCTTGTCGCTGATGACGACGTACATGCCGATCTGTGCACCAGCGCTCGGCGTCTTCACGGGCGGTGCGGGATCCGGCTGACTCGCCTTCTCGGCGTCGGCGCCGTCCTCGTCGGGCGCCGCGACCGGCGCATCGCCATCAGGGGCCGGCGATTCGGCGTCGGCCGGCGTGGGCACTTCGTCCTTTGTGGCCGGCTTGTCGGGGGTGCGGTCTTCCGGCGTACGCGGGGAAGGATCTGGCGAATCGTCGGCTGAGCTGGGGCCCTCGGGGGTGGAGGCAGGCCCGTCAGCTGCTGATTTGCTCGCCGTCTGCCCTGGTTCAGTCACGCGGGCAAGTGTGGCAGAGCGGATCGGCCCGACCCGCCGGACCGTCGCCGCGACATGCGGACGACTGCGCCACCATCGTGCAATGACGACGCGAGCGCCCCGGGCCGTCCGGCCGTTCCGCGCTGCAACGTCGCCAGCAGGCGTGCCGCCGACATCGGCCGGGCGAACAGATGGCCCTGGCCGGCCTCGCAGCCCAGGCTCCACAGCGCGTGCCGCTGCGGCTCGCTCTCGACGCCCTCGGCGATCACCGTGAGGTGCAGGCTGCGGGCCAGGTCGACCGTCGAACGGATCACCGCGGCGGCCTCGGACGACGTCTGCACGTTGCCGACGAACTCGCGGTCGATCTTCAACTGGTGGACGGGGATGTGGGACAGCACGGACAGCGGCGTGACCCCGGTGCCGAAGTCGTCCAGAGCCAGCCGTACGCCCGCCTCGCTCAGTTCGTTGAGTGCGCGCCCCACCACGTCGAGCTGGCTCAGGGTCAGTGTCTCGGCGAGCTCGAAGATCAACCGGTCGGCCGGGACGGCGTGCCGGCTCAGGCGGGCCAGCACCGTCTCGGGGAAGCTGGGGTCGAGCAGGCTGCGTGGCGACACGTTGACCGCGACGGGCAGATCGAAACCGGCCTCGCGCCACAGGTCGGAGGCGGCGAGCGCCTGGTCGAGCACCGCGTCGGCGAACGCCGGCAGCCGGCCGGAACGCTCCACCGTCTGCAGGAACTCCATCGGCGTGAGGTAGCCGTGCTCGGGGTGGTGCCACCGGGCCAGCGCCTCGGCCGCGGTCACCTCGCCGCTGCCCAGGTCGACGATGGGCTGGAAGTCGACCACGAACTCGTGTTCGGCCACCGCGCGCTGCAGCTCGCCGCCGAGCACCAGGCGGCTGACGTCGGCCGTGTCCTGCGCGTGGGCATAGGTGGTGGTCGGCAGGCCGGCTCGTTTGGCCTGGTACATGGCGATGTCGGCCCGTCGCATGAGCTCGTTGACGCCGCCGCTGCCGGGCGCGAGGGCGATGCCGCCCGCGGCCTCGACGGTGATCTGCATGCCTTCCACGGTCACGCTCTGGTCGAGGGTGGCGAGCATCGTCTTGGCGCGGTGGGCGGCCAGGGCGGGCGTGGGCAGGTTGGTGAGCAGCACCGCGAACTCGTCGCCGCCGAGCCGCGCCACCAGGTCGCCCGGCGCCGCCGCGTCGGCCAGCCGCCGGGCCACCTCGCGCAGCACGGCGTCACCGGCGGCGTGCCCGAGGGTGTCGTTGACCTCTTTGAAGTGGTTGAGGTCGATCAGGAGCAGCGCGGCCACCCCGTCCCCGAGGCGGCCCTGGAAGTGCTGGCCGGCCTGGTCGTAGAGCTGGCGGCGGTTGGCCAGACCGGTCAGCGGGTCGTGGGCCGCGTCGTAGGCGTTCTGCTCGTTGAGCCGGTGCAGCTCGGCGTACGCCGTGGCGTTGCGGATGGCCGTGCAGAGCGCCGCGGCGAAGGTCTTCAGCTTGTACTGCTCGAACTCGTTGAGCTTGACCCGCCCGTGGAAGCCGAGGGTGAGCAGGCCGGCGCGGTAGGTGTGGTCGCTGGTCTCGAGGTCGGCGGTGATCTCGGTGACGTAGGCGTCGCGGCCCGGGCGGGGGCCGTCGTGGACCACGTCGCTGCCGCGCGCCCGGACCACCCGGTCGACCCCGCTCACGGTCAGGTCGATCTCGACCTCGTCGGACGAGAAGACGCGGGCCCCCTGGGTCGCCGCCACGTGCAGCACCTGGGTGAGCTCGACCGAGTTGAGCTCGTCGGTCGTCTTGGCCAGCTCACGCCAGGAGCGCCGCTCCTCCTTGGTGCGCAGCTGCCGCGAGTGCCACAGGTGCAGGCAGGCGATCAGCAGGGGGACGAAGCCGAGCAGCAGCGGGCTGGCCTCGGTGGCGAGGATCGCGATGACGTAGACGGCCGTGGCGAGCCGGAACACGTGCGCGATCAGGCGGTCGCCCAGATACCGCCCCAGCATCTTGCGGATGGTCGAGCGCGAGGCGACCGCGATGACCGGCAGGAAGACGAGTTCGTCGACGAGCGACATGGTCACGTACGCCACCACGACGGCGACGCCCGCCGTGACCAGCGAGTGGGGCATCGGCGGGGCGCCGGCCAGGGTCAGGACCAGGCTGGCCGCGCTGACGACCAGCACCTCCTTGGCCAGCGAGAAGATCGCGCGCTGGGGCGCCGACCGTCCCATGATCTTGACGATGGCGATGCCGGCCACGGAGCAGAGCACGACCCACGCGTGCGGCAGGAAGGCCAGCCCGACCAGGATCGGGATCTCGCCCCAGGTGGTGCCGTTGCGGCTGGACCGCACGCGCACATAGACCTTGACCCGGTTGGCCAGGGCGGCGCCGATCACCACCAGCGCGAGAAGTCCGATGTGGGGAATCGGCTGAGGGTGGGTAACCGCGTACCAGAGGTCGACGGCCGCGACGCCCGACGCCAGAACGACGACGAGACCGATGAGCAGCGAAAGCTGCCGACCGGTCACGTCGTCGTTGGAGCTTGGGGCCTTACGCAAAGAAGGGGTCCAGTCGCTGAGCGCATCGGAAACGGGTCCGGGCTCCAGCGTAAGCATGGGCGCGCGTTCGCGCACCAGTCTCAATCCCAGTCGTTGATGTTCATTGTTCTTCTCCTCGCGGTATGGGCCGTGGGTGGCCCGGAGACTTCCGGTGATTCAAGAGCGTGTCCGTCGCGACGAGAGGAACAATATGCAATGAGAAGCGATGTTGATACCGATTCATGTCGTATTGCGCAGAAAATGATAACACGAGATGATTTGACTACACGGCGTCCGCGGTATACGACTCTTAGCTACTTGAGTCGACGTTTTGGGTGCAGTGTCCATATCGCGGAGCGTGCCGTTTGCCTGACGCTCCGGATTGTCAATGGTCGTGTGAAGGTTCCCCGTTTCCCAGCCCCGCCATATGGTCGCTGACCTGCGCATAGATCGCCAACATTTGGCGGAAACGAATCGTGAGGGGAGGGCCACTATTGCGCGATCGCGTATCCCGGGAGTTGTTTCTATAAACTCCCGGTATGCCCGACGAATCCCTGCTGACTCACGTGGACGAGGCCGGCGCCGCGCGCATGGTCGACGTCTCCGCCAAGGCGATCAGCGTCCGCCGTGCCATCGCCGCCGGGCGAGTGGTGACCACTCCCGACGTGATCGCCCTATTGCGCGGTGACGGACTCCCGAAAGGTGATGCGCTCGCCGTGGCCCGGCTCGCGGGGATCATGGGCGCGAAGCGGACGCCCGATCTGATTCCGTTGTGTCATCCGATCGGGTTGCACGGCGTCGTTGTCGATCTGGAGCTGACGGCCGGCACGATCGAGATCATCGCCACCACCAAGACCGCCGACCGGACGGGCGTCGAGATGGAGGCGCTCACCGCGGTGGCCACGGCCGGGCTGACGATGATCGACATGATCAAGGCAGTCGACCCGGCGGCCAGCATCGAGTCGGTGCGGGTGCTGCGCAAAGAGGGCGGGAAGACCGGCGACTGGGTACGCCCGGAGGACCGGCCGTGACGATGTCCGCACGCGTGATCGTGGCCAGTAACCGGGCCGCCGCCGGGGTCTATGCCGACACGAGCGGCCCGCGCCTGGTCGCCGGCCTGCGCGAGCTGGGCTGCACGGTGGGCGAGCCGGTGGTCGTGCCGGACGGCGAGCCGGTGGCCGACGCGTTGCGCCTGGCCCTGGCCGACGGCGTCGACGTCGTGCTGACCAGCGGCGGCACCGGCGTCACTCCGACCGACCGCACCCCCGAGGCGACCCGCGGCCTGCTCGACTTCGAGATCCCCGGCATCGCCGAGGCGATCCGGGCCCACAGCCGCGACAAGGTGCCCGCGGCGGCCCTTTCCCGAGGGCTGGCCGGCGTCGCCGGGCGCACCTTGATCGTCAATCTGCCCGGTTCGACCGGCGGGGCCAAGGACGGCCTCGCCGTCCTCGGGCCGTTGCTCAGACACACCGTCGACCAGATCCACGGCGGCGATCACCCTTCGCCGGGCGCGGCTGGATAGGCTCGACCGGTGAGCGGCGACGGCACCACCTCGGTCGACTGGGAAAAGGCCCGCGAGCTGGCGTACGCGGCGGGGCGCGCGGCGGCCGGCCCGGCCGAACCGGTCGCGCTGCCCGACGCCGACGGCCGCACGCTGGCCGAGCCGCTGCGCGCCCTCACCGACCTGCCGGCGTTCCCCACCTCGAGCATCGACGGCTGGGCCGTGCGCGGTCCGCAGCCGTGGCGGCCGGTCGGCCGGGTGCTGGCCGGCGGCGTGGCGGCGCCGCTGACCGAGGACGGCACCTGCGTCGAGATCGCCACCGGCGCCATGGTCCCGGCCGGGGCCGAGGCTCTGGTCCGGATCGAGGCGTCCACTCGCGACGGTGACGGCCGGGTGAGCGGCGAGCCGCGCGTCGGCCCCGTCCCCGAGTGGCGGCTGCCGGGCGAAGAGGCGAGCAAGGGCGAACAGCTGCTGCCGGCCGGCGCGGCGATCGACCCGGCGGTGATCGGCGTCGCCGCCACCTGCGGCTACGAGTCGCTCAACGTCTACCGCCGGCCGCGGGCGGGGTTGCTGGTCTTCGGCGACGAACTGCTCACCGGCGGCACCCCGGGCGCCGGCCGGGTGCGCGACTCGCTCGGCCCGCAGGTGCCCGGCTGGCTGCGGCGCTACGGCGCGACCGTCGAACCGGCGGCGGTCGCCGGCCCGGTGCAGGACACTCTCGAGGCCCACCTCGCAGCGGTTCGCGATGCTCTGACGGGAGCCGATCTGGTCTGCACCACCGGCGGCACGATGCACGGACCGGTCGACCACCTGCATCCCGCCCTCGCCGAACTCGGCGCCGAATACATCGTCAACACCGTGGCGGTCCGGCCCGGTTTCCCGATGCTGCTGGCCCGGGTGCCCGGCCCCGACGGTCGGCCACGTTTCCTGGCCGGACTGCCCGGCAACCCGCAGTCCGCCGTCATCGCGCTGATCACGCTGGTCGCTCCGCTGCTGGCCGGTCTGCACGGCCGCCCGGCCCCGGCCCTGCCGACGGTCGAGGTGGCGGCCAAGGTGCGCGGGCGCGGTGGCGACACACACCTCGCGCTGGCCCGGCTCGGCCACGATGGACGGTCGGCCACCCCGGTCGGCCACGTCGGCTCGGCGATGCTGCGTGGCCTGTCGAACGCGCACGGCTTCGTCGTCGTCCGCCCGGGTACCGAAGCCGCGCCCGGCGACCTCGTCCCGTTCCTGCCCCTCCCACTCGTCACCGGGGAGCGCCCGTGATCGGCACTGCATTCGTCACCGGGGAGCGCCCGTGATCGCCATCGCCGAGGTTCTCGACACCCCGCTCGACCTGGCCGCCCATGAGAAGGCGGTGGCCGACCCGCGGGCCGGGGCCGTCGTGTCGTTCCAGGGCGTGGTCCGCGACCACGACGACGGCCGCGGCGTGACCCTGCTCGAGTACGAGGGCCATCCGAGCGCCGCCGCCGTGCTGCGCGAGGTCGCCGCTGAGATCGCCGCTGACCCCGACGTCTACGCCGTGGCCGTCTCGCACCGGGTGGGCACGCTGGCGATCGGAGACGTCGCCCTGGTCGCCTCGGTCAGCACGGCCCACCGGGCGGCGGCGTTCGCGGCCTGTGCCCGGCTGGTCGACGAGGCCAAGGCGCGGCTGCCGATCTGGAAGCGGCAGGTGTTCGCGGACGGCACCGAGGAATGGGTCAACTGCCCCTAGGCCCAGGGATCGCCGGCACCCGGGCCGGCACGGCCGGACGGCGCACGGGCAGGCGGGCCGGCACGACCGCGGGCCGCCACGGCAGCGCGTTCATCAGGACGATCACGGTGAAGGCGTACGCGTTCCAGCCGGCCGTCCATCCCGCAGGCAGCAGCACGAGCAGGTAGGCGATGAATGCCCCCGCGGCGTAGCCGGACCCGGTGAAGCGTTGCGGCCGGGGCCGTTGCCCGACCCGGATCCGAGCCGCCGCGTCGAGCAGGATCAGCACCGCCGGCAGCAGCCAGACCAGCTCGTGGCTCGTGGTCACCGGGGCGATCGCCGCCCCGGTCAGCCCGACCAGGGTGAACGCCGCGATCTCGTCCCCGTCGGCGTGCGCCGCCCGGGCCCGGATGAGACCGACCGCGAGCAGCAGCGCGGCGAACGAGAGCCAGACCAGCACCGGAGTGCTGGCCGATTCGTAGAGGCGGGCGAGCAGGCCGGCGAGCGACTGGTTGGCCGGGTCGCCGATCGCCCCGGCGTGGTCGATCGGCTGGAGCAGCCCGCCCGGTTCGACCAGCAGACCGCCGAGCGTGAGCGTCGTCGCCGTCCCGATAGCGATCATCGCCGGCCGCCACCGCCGGATGACGAGCAGGTAGAGGATGAACACGGCCGGACCGCCGGCCAGGGCAGTCGCGAGGCCGATGCCGGCGCCGCCCCAGGTCCCGGTCGACCAGCAGCGCCGCAGCCCGTCGAAGCGGCCGCGCGGCGGACGGGAGGCAGCCGGGCCGGGCCACCAGGCAGCCCGCCGCCGGGCCCAGGCCGCGCGCCGCAGCGCCACCACGTCGGCGACGATCAGGCCGAAGACCACCACGTCGAGGTGGCCCAGGCCGATCGACGCGCGGACGGGCTCGGCCAGCAGGGCCAGTGCGGCCGCCACGAGCGCGGCCGGGCCTCGTCGGCGCCCGTAGCGGCGGGCCACCGGGCCGGCCAGGGCGAAAGCGGCCAGTACGAGGGCGGTGAGACCGGCCAGGGCGAGCAGCCAGGCCGCAGTGGCGAGCGGCAGAGCGGACAGCGGGGTCAGTAGGGCGGCGGCGACCGGGGGTAGCTCGGACGGCCCAGCCGCGACCGCCTGACCTCCGTACGCCTGAAGGAACCAGCCGACCGCCCAGAGCGCCGCCAGGCACCCGAGCCCCACCGCAGCGGACCTGTAATTCCGTACGTACTGCCCCCACGCCGGCATGGCGCGACCCCCGTCGCTCTCGTCCTCCGGGCACGGCGGAGCCATGCCAGCCACGAAGCCGGAGAGCGGCGTCATGGCGGGGCCGGGCCGCAGCCGAGCGAAGCGAGCCTAGGCGCAGGCGGCGTGTGGCGAGGCCCCTCGTCCGCTTTAACGCAAAGACCGCGAGGAGGTTGTTAGCCGGGCAATCTGCGCGCGGTCGCCGCGCTCATGGCGGCGATCTTGGCCTCGCGCCGGGCCGTCCGCACGGCTCGCTTGACCGACCGCTGGGAGCGCTTGATCGAGTGCTGGGAACGGTCGACCGCGTGGCTCGCGCGGTAGCCCAGACCCGGCCGCCCCTCGGTGTCGACCGCGGCCAGCAGCAGACCACCGAGCAGGCCCAAGTTCTTGAGGAACTGGCCCTGCTGTTCCTTGGAGTCGGGACGCGAGCGGTCCCAGAACGGGTGCTCGGCGATCGTGGCCGGCACCAGGTTCGCCGCGAGGACGAGGGCGGCGGGCCGGGTGAAGTGGCCGGTGGCCAGGGCCAACCCGGCGAGCACGTCGCTCGCGCCCTGGATGCGCACCAGCGTGCGGGTGTCGGTTGGTATGCGGGGGTCGACCTTCTCGAGCAGCGGCTTGAGCGGCTCGCTGACCCGGGCGGCGGACTCCTCGAAGGCCTCGGGCTTCAGCAGGGACCGGACGCCTTGGACGACGAAGATCGACGCGAGCATCGCGCGGGCGGCAGTGCGTACGGGCTTCATGCCTAGGGTTATACCCGCCCGGCGCGGATCACACCGGCTGCGTTCGCAGGTAACGGCCGAAATGCGGCACCGTGAAGGCGACCGTGCCGCGTTCCCCCGAGTAGATGAGGCCCTTCTTGATCAACGCGTCGCGGGCGGGCGAGAGGCTGGCCGGCCGGCGGCCCAGGGCGGTGGCGATGTCGGCGGTGGGGACGGCCGCATCCATGTCGTTGCCGGCGTCGCCCTCGCCCGAGAGCACGGCCATGGCCCGCATGTACTCGCGCTCGGCCGGGGTGGCCCGCTCGAACCGGGAGCCGAAGAAGCCCACGGCCAGTTCGGCCTCGGCCTCGGGAGCGGCCACGCGGACGTCGGCGTCGGTCACCGGGGACTGCGGCGCGTGGTCCCAGGTGGCTTTGCCGTACGCCTGGACGAAGTACGGATAACCGCCGGACTTCTCATAGAGCAGGTCGAGCGCCTTCGCCTCGTACTCCACCTCTTCCCGCGCGGCCGGGGCGCAGAGCGCGAGGTCGGCCGCGACCCGGTCGAGCCGGTCGATGCGCTGGTAGCGGAAGAGGCGCTCCGAATACGACTTGGCCGCCGACAGCACGGCCGGCAGGTGCGGCAGCCCGGCGCCGACCACGATCAGCGGCGCGCCCAGCTGGGACAGCTCGTGACAGGCGGCGCAGAGGGCGGAGACGTCGGCCGGGCCCAGATCCTGCATCTCGTCGATGAACAGGGCGATGCCCGTGCCGACGTCGGTGGCGAGCGAGGCCGCGTCGGTGAACAGCTCGACCAGGTCGATCTCGATGTCGCCGGAGTCGGCCCGGCCCCGGGCCGGTGGCACGTCGATGCCCGGCGCCCAGCGGTCGCGCAGCTTGGCCGAGCTGTCGTTGGCCCGCAGCGCGAACGCCTTGAGCACGGCGAGCACGTCGTCGACCCGGTCGGGGTCGCGGTGGTGGGGCGCGAGCTCGCGGATCGCCATGTGCAGCGCGGCCGAGACGGGGCGGCGCAGCGACTGGTCGGGACGGGCCTCGATCTTGCCAGTGCCCCACAGGCGGCCGATCGCGGCCGAGCGCAGCGTGTTGAGCAGCACGGTCTTGCCGACGCCGCGCAGGCCGGTGAGCACCAGGCTGCGTTCGGGGCGGCCGCGGGCGATGCGTTCGAGCACGACGTCGAACGCGTCGAGCTCGCGGTCACGACCGGCCAGTTCGGGTGGGCGCTGGCCGGCGCCGGGGGCGTACGGGTTCCTCACCGGATCCACGCATTGCACCGTATCGGGTTGTCTAGCGAAATGGCTAGAGTGCGCTAGCAAGACCTCGCGAGTGGCCGTCGAGGATGGTCTACCGCTTTCTAGCCTTGACGCTAGACACCGCTAGAGCGGGCTAGGATGCCCGGTGCTCCTTGAGGCAGAGCACGAAGTCGAGGTCGTCGAGCGAGCTGTCGTAGAAGAACCACTTCGTGTAACCGGTGACCTTCGAGCACTTGCGCTCGGCGTCCTTCTCACCCGTGGTCTTGCCCTTGATCCGGTCGAGCACCTCGTAGGTGCCGCTCGTGCAGGCGGTGGCGCGCATGTTGGGCTCCCCGTCGGTGCCCTCGTTGACCACGCAGTCGCCCTTCTTCACATAGAAGCGGGCGTCCTCGCTGCCCTGCGGGGCCGGGCCGGCGACCGGCGTGGTGGCCGACGCGCTCGGGGAAGCCTCGTTGCCGTTGTTGTTGCGCTCGTTGAGCAGCCACGCCGTCGCGCCCAGCCCGACCACGATGAGCAGGCCGAGCGTCACCACCAGGGCGATGATCGGAGTGTTGCGCTTCGGCGGGGGTGGCGGCGGCTGCCTGTCCCAGGAGGACTCGTTGACCACCGGGCCCATCGGAGCGGAGTGGTAATTCACCGGTTGCTGCGGGATCGACGGCGGATGACCACCCCAGGAGGGCTGGCCCGAGACGGGAGCGCCGTGATCACTCCAGGGGTCGGCCGGCTCCGCATACGGCTCGTCGGAGCTCCCGTGCGACCACGGTGGGCCGGAGTACGGGCCGTTCTGGGACATGAGGATTTCCTCCGGAAGCGGATAACGCTGGTGCCACCGTAGCGTGCGGTGCCGACACAAACCCGGACGGAATCGCCGCCGGTGTCGGCAACACGACCAGCAAACCGATCGTCCGGCTACTACGGTGCCGATCCGTGTCCGTACCCCTGGTTGTTCTCGCGGCCGTCTTCGGCGGTTCCGCGGCCGCGTTCCTCCCCCGCGTCGCGCATCGGCTCGCTGTCTCCTTCGGAGAGCCGCCCCGACTCGCGTGCGCCCGCTGCGGCCGGCGCTTCGCGACCGGGCCGGCCGGGTGGGTCCGGGTGGGTGCGTTTTGTCGGTGTTCCCGCCCGTACGCGATGACGGTGCTGACCGGCGCGGCGGCGAGCACGCTGCTGGCCGCCACCCTCGGGCCGTCCTGGCTGCTGCCGGTGCACCTGTCGGCGATCGTGCCGGGACTGTTGCTGGCCCTGATCGACCTGCGCTGCCTGCGCCTTCCGGACAAGCTGGTCGGGGCTCTGGCGGTCATCGCCGTAACGCCGCTCGCCCTCTTGCGGCCGGAGCGTCTCGGTTCTGCGCTCGTGGCCGGCGGGTTGATCCTCACCGCGTACCTGGTGATCGCTCTTCTGCCCGGGCACGGCCTCGGCCTGGGTGACGTGAAGCTGGCGGCCGTGCTCGCGACGATCCTCGGTTTCACCGGCTGGCCATCCGTCGTCGTCGGCCTGGTCGTGCCTCACCTGATCAACGGACCGGTCGCCCTGGCGATGCTGCTCGCCCGCCGCCGCCGGCCGATCCCCTTCGGACCGGCGCTGCTGGCCGGGGCCCTGATCGCCGTCACAACAGCCTGAGCTGGCGATCCTTCGGCCGGGAGGGCACCGTGTCACCGAGCCGCTCGAACAATCCGGAATCGATCACGTCGAGGAACGGGCTCGGGCTCTGTTCCCGCTCGCTGCCGTGCCGGAACCGGCGGGCCGCGTGGGTGACGTACAGCCTGTCCTGGGCGCGGGTCAGGCCCACGAAGAACAGCCGGCGCTCCTCGGCGATGTCGTCGTCCGAGGCGGGACTGCCCGGCCAGCGCAGCGGCAGCAGGCTGTCTTCGCAACCGACCAGGAACACGATCGGGAACTCGAGACCCTTGGCCGCGTGCAGGGTGAGCAGGTTGACCGCCTCGGCCCGCGGATCGAGCGCGTCGACCTCGGCGCCGGTGGCGATCTCCTGCAGGAAGCGGGGCAGATCTTCGCCGACCCGCTGGGCCAGCGGGCGCAGCAGGTCGGCCGCGGTCCAGATGTCCTCGGGGGCGACCTGCTCGCCGTCCAGGGTGGGCGCGGCGAAACGCTGGGCCAGCACCTGCGCGGTGAGCTTGAGCCGGGCCACGAGCGATCCGGCCGGCCCGCCGGCGTGCTGCAGCTCGCGGGCGATGTGCTGCACGCCGGGCCGGTCGCGCAGCCGGTTGTGCGAGCGCTTCTGCACCGGCACGCCGGCCCGGGAAAGCGCCTCGACGATCGGGCCGGACTGCGAGTCGGTGCGGTAGAGCACGGCGACGTCCGAGAAGGACAGGTTGCCGGCCGCGACCGAGCGGGAGTCGACCCGGCCCGAGTCGAGCGACCGGTGGGAGAGGCCGCCGACCAGGTCGTCGATGGTGCGCACGACGAAGTCGGCCTCGTCGGCGACGCTGGCCGCCGGGTAGCGGCCGACCAGCGGCGCCTCCGGGTCGAGCCGCGCGGGGTCGAGCCGGCGGCCGCTGACCAGCGTCGACGGGGCGATCGCCTGGACCGCCGCGGCCAGGATCGGCGCCGACGAACGGTAGTTGCGGGTCAGTCGCACCAGCCGCGCGTCCACGAAGTCCTCGTTGAACCGCAGGAAGTACTTCACGTCGGCGCCGCGGAACGAATAGATCGCCTGGTCGGGGTCGCCGATCGCGCAGAGGTTGCCGTTGGCCGGGCTGAGCAGGCGCAACAGCTCGTACTGAGTCTCGTCGACGTCCTGGTACTCGTCCACGAAGATCCACTGCCAGCGGCGGCGGTACTTCTCGACCAGGGCCGGCTCGTCGCGCAACAGGGCGACCGGCATGGTGATCAGCTCGTCGAGGTCGACCAGATCCTGCTGGCGCAGCAGCTTCGCGTACGCGTGGTCGTCGTCGCCCGCCTGCTCCCGGGCCTCCGCCCGTTCGCCCTCGTCGGCGATCCGCCAGTGCGCGCCGAGACCGGCGGCCCGCGCGTTCTCCTTGAGGATCGTCAGGCCGACCGAGTGGAACGTGCCGACCGTGATGTCCTCGCCCACGTCGCCGAGCAGCGCGTCGAGCCGCTCGCGCAACTCGCCGGCGGCCCGGCGGGTGAACGTGATGGCCAGGCAGCGCTCCGGGAAGACGCCCAGCTCGGCACAGAGATAGGCGATGCGGTGGGTCAGCGTACGGGTCTTCCCCGTGCCGGGACCGGCCACGATCAGCAACGGCCCGCCCGGGGCGGACGCCGCCACCCGCTGCATCGCGTCGAGTCGGTCGAGCAGCCCGGTGCCGACCTCTTCCATGCCGGCCAGCATCGGCTCGAACGGCTCGTGCGGGCTGGCCGGCGGGGTGATCGGCGGCGCTTTTTCGGGCGCTTTCGGCGGCTTGACGGACTTGACCGGCTTCGGCTTGGCGGCCGGCTCCGGTTTCCGCTGCTGGGGCACGTCGAAGAGCGTCTCGACCTGCGGCGCGCTGGCCCGGTTCCGCAGCTCGCCCTGGTCGAAGAGGGTGATCACGCCGTACTCGCCGTCGTAGCCCGGCACCCGGCGCACGTCGCCGCGCCGCAGGCGGGTGATGCCCTCACGCAGCTCGTCGCCGCCGGCCTGACCGATCGCGTCGACCGGCACCTTGCGCAGAATGTCGAGTTCCGAGCCGAGCGTCGCCACCAGGTGGTTGAGCTGGGCCTCGACCGTCTTCGATTTGGGGCCGACGCCGTTGATCTCGCCCAGGATCTCGTGCAGCTGGATCAGATGCTCGACGTGGTCGTCGCGGTGGAAACCCTCGGGCCGGTCGGCCAGATCCTCGATCCGGCTCAGCACGCCCACGGTGAGCGGCTTGCCGCACTCGGGGCAGCGGCCGCCGTGCTCGCGGGTGCGCTCCGGCTCCCAGTTCACGCCGCAGGCCCGGTGCCCGTCGGCGTGATACTTGCCCTCCTCGGGGAAGAACTCGAGCGTGCCGGCCAGGCCGGACCCGACGCGAACGGCGGCGTAATCGGGCGTGCCGGTGAAGAGCGTCGCCTCCCGGGCCAGCGCGGCCGGCGAGTGGGCGTCCGAGTTCGACACCAGGCGGTAGCGGTCGAGGCTGGAGACCCGCCAGTTCATCTGAGGGTCGGAGGAAAGACCGGTCTCGACCGCGGTGACGTGCTCGGCCAGGTCGGCGTAGCAGTCGGCGATCGCGTCGAAGCCCGACTTCGAGCCCAGCGCCGAGAACCACGGCGTCCAGATGTGGGCCGGCACGAGGTAACCGCCCGACTCCAGGGTGATCTCGAGCAGGTCGCGGGAGTCGAGACCGAGGATCGGGCGCCCGTCGGCGGTCAGGTTGCCGATCCGGCCCAGAGCGGTGTTGAACCGGGCCGCCGCTCCGAAGTCGGGCATGTAGATCAGGTGGTGCACCTTGCGAGTGCGATCGTCACGCTTGTAGATAGTCGAGATCTCGACGCTGAGCATGAACGCCGCCGCCGGGCTCGTCTGCAGCGAGCCCGGCAGGCGCTTGGTGACCTCGGCCTCCTCGGCGTAGCCGAAGAGGCCGGCGCCCCGATCGATCAGGTTCTCGCGCAGGTGGTCGAACCAGGCCGGGTGGGTGAAGTCGCCGGTGCCCAGCAGGGCGATGCCCTTGCGGCGGGCCCACCAGGCCAGGTTGGGCAGGGTCAGATCACGGCTGCAAGCACGCGAGAAGCGCGAATGAATGTGGAGGTCCGCGACGTACGTGTCCGCGGCAGAACCTGCGTGGTCCGAGGGCACGCGCTGCATCCTGTCACGCCCTCCACCACTCGCACGAATCGCCACGCTTGACGGACTTACGGATCTTGATGCCTATCCGGGGGAGCGCAGCTCGATCACACTCACCTGCGGCGGCGCGCCGACCCGGACCGGCGGTCCCCAGAAACCGGCGCCATTCGTGACATAGACCGGCACACCGTCGACCTTCCCGAGCCCGGAGACGACCGGTTGCTCGAGCTTGACCAGCAGGTTGAAGGGTGCCATCTGGCCGCCGTGCGTATGGCCGGAAACTTGAAGATCAACCCCGAACGGGGCCGCGTCGCGGGCGGCGATCGGCTGGTGGGCCATGAGCACCACCGGCCGGGACTGGTCGCGGTCGCCGAGCGCCTGGACAAAATTGGGCGGGTCGCCCGACTCGGCGCCGCCCAGGTCGTTGACGCCGGCCAGGTCGAGGCCGCCGATTTCGAGGCGTTCGTTGCGCAGCGGGCGCACGTCGAGGCGCGCGACCTCGTCGACCCACTCCTGGAAGCCGGAGTAGTACTCATGGTTCCCGGTCACGAAGTACGCCCCCTGCCGCGACTGGATGTCGGCCAGCGGCGCCGCGAACCGCCCCAGTTCCGCCACGCTGCCGTCTACAAGGTCACCGACGACGCACACGATGTCCGCCTGCACCGAATTGATCACGTCGACGATCCGGCGGGCGTGATTCATGCCGGTCAACGGCCCGAGGTGGATGTCGGAGACGACGGCCAGCCGGGTGCCGTCCATGGCCCGGGGAAGCTTGGCCAGCGGCACCTGGATGCGGTCGACCCGAGGACCGCCCAGCGCCGTCCGCACGCCGTAGCCGGTGACGCCGACCGCGGTGAGGCCCGCGAAGATCGCTGCGCCACGGGCCAGCACGAGCCGCCGGTCGATGCCCGGCTTGTCGTTGCTGCCCGGGGTCTCGCCCCGGCCGGGCTTCTCGCCGGTCAGCGGCTTGTCGCCGTCACCGCCGGTCGGTGGCTTCTCGGCCGTCAGCACCGACTCACCCTGGCCTGCGCTGGGCGCCGTGCTGACGGTCGCGGCTTCCATTTCCGGACGCCGTCGCGAGCGCCACGCCAGTGTCAGCGCGAGCCGGGGAATCTCGAGCACGGCCAGCGTGACCAGGAGGTAGAACATGACCGCGATCCACAGGTAGCCGGGCCAGGCCAGCCACGGAAGGGCCCCCGACCGCACGCCGATCAACGTCGCGGGCGCCAGCACGGCCAGTCCGACGAAGACCACCGCCCCGATCCGGCGGGCGCGCTTACCGGGCAGCGGATCTTTGACGAGCCGCTTCCACAGGTAGAAGTGAATCAGGCCGATGACCACAAAGATCAGCCCGACGAATACCACCAAGATGTCCTCCCCCAGCCACTTGTCCTCGGTAAGTGTCCTGGTCCTTCCTGAGAGCGGACTGACGAACCGTCGATCCGGTCAGAGGCGGTAGTTCCGAAGGGCAGCGAGGAAGGCCGGCATCTCGGCGATCTGCTCGGCGGCCCGGCGCTCGACAGCCGCGAGTTCGCGGGGCCCGAGATCCTGGTCGCCCAGCGACATCCGCAATCGCTCGGCCAGCCGCCCGAGGCGCAGTCCGGCCCGCCGGGCCAGCACGTCGGGACCGCCGAACGGGGTTCCACCGGCGCCGACGTACGCCTCGAAGGTCCGCCGGACGGCAGCCGGATCAGGAGCGGTCCGCCCCCGTCGCGAGAACTCCAACGTCGCGTGCGCCGCTTCCAGGCTCGCGCTGTCCGCCCCGGCCACGTCCCAGTCGATCAGCACCGGCCCGCCACCGGTCATCATGACGTTCCACGGCTCGACATCCCGGTGTGTCACGACGTAGTCGCCGGCCGCCGTGAAGCTCCGCGCCACCCAGCCGGCCGCCTCCAGCACGTCCGTCATGTGCAGCCGTAGGAGAGCGGCCCAGCTGCGCCCGTCCCGTTGCCCGTCGTTCAGCCAGCCGTGCCACATCTCGGGCCGGTCCATCCGGTACCAATCGGGCGGCCTCGACGCGTCCGCGGTCGGCGTCAACTGATGGAGCCGGGCCAGCGTCTCACCCAGCCATGCGGCGACGTCGTCCCCGTCACCGAGCGGCTCCCCGTCCACCCAGTCATAGGCGCGCACCCACCCGATTCCCTCGATCGCCGCGGCGAAGCCGAGCCGTTTCCTGGCCGGGCCGTTGTCGTGGTTCATCGGCTCGACGAGAGGCGGGATCGGCCGGGCCATCGAGATGCCGACGGACAGCGCCAACTGTTCGAAGTCCATCGCTCGCGCGAAGTCGTCGAGCCAGTCCTCGGCCGCGACGTGCTTGATCAGCGCGGAACCGTCCCGAGTGACCAATCGCCACGTCTGGGAGCTGCGAAAACTGACCGGCGCCAGCTCCTGGGTCGGCGTTCCCAGCCCGAACGACTCCGCAACCGCCCTGGCCTGCCGCCGTGCGATCTCCCGTTCTGATGCCACTCCGACCCCCGGATCGTTCGCGAACTCCGATTCTCGCGAACTCCGATTCTCGCGACCCGGACGAGCCTCCGCCGCCCCGGACGATCGGCCCCCGCCCCGGACGATCGGCCGCTGCCCTAGGCGATCGGCCGCTGCCCTAGGCGATCGGCCGCTACCCGGGCGATCGGCCGCTGCCGGAAGGCGGTCGGGCGGTCAGCCGCCGGCGAAGGGAGGCAAAATGTCGACCGTGGCGTCGGCCGGCAGGGGAGCGGCCTGGTCGTGACAGGTCAGCCCGTCGACCAGGAAGCTGGCCGCCTTGAGCACCACACCCAGGCGTTCGCCGTGCCGATCGGTCAGCCGCTGCTTCAGGTCGTCGAGCGTGGCCGCCTCCACCGGTTCGCTGCGGGTGCCGTTGGCGGCCGCTCGCGCGCCGGCGAAGTAGCGGACAGTCAATGTCGGCAACGTCAGCCTCCGATGGCGGACATGGGACGGGCCGGCTGGAGGAACGCCGGGTCGTCGATGCCGTGGCCGGCGCGCTTGCCGCTCATGGCGACCCGCCAGGCCTCGGCCACCTCGTCGTCGTTCGCGTCGTCGCGGAGCAGCTTGCGCAGGTCGCTCTCGTCGGTGGCGAACAGGCAGTTGCGCACCTGACCGTCGGCGGTCAGCCGGGTGCGGTCGCAGTCGCCGCAGAACGGCCTGGTCACACTGCCGATGACACCGACCCGGGCCGGATTGCCGGCGGCATCGACATGGCCGGGGACCAACCACGTCTCGGCCGGCGCTGTTCCACGTGAAACCGGATCGGGCAGGAGACCGAACGGCGCGAGACCGGCCAGGATCTCTTCGGCCGTGACCATGGTGTGCCTGTCCCACTGGTGCTGGGCATCGAGCGGCATCTGCTCGATGAAGCGCAGCTGATAGCCGTTCTCCAGGGCGAATCGCAACAGGGCGGGCGCCTCGTCGTCGTTGATGTCGCGCATCAGCACGGTGTTGATCTTCACGGGGGTCAGGCCCGCCGTGGCCGCCGCGGTCAGGCCACGTAGCACGTCGGCCATCCGGTCGCGCCGGGTCAGCGCCTGGAAGCGTTCGGGGTCGAGCGTGTCGAGCGAGACGTTGACCCGGTCGAGCCCGGCCTCGCGCAGCGGCCCCGCGAGCCGCTCGAGCCCGATGCCGTTCGTCGTCAGCATGAGCGTGGGCCGCGGCGTCAGCCGGGCCGCCGCCTCGATGATGCCGACCAGGCCGCGGCGCAGCAGGGGCTCACCGCCGGTGAATCGCACCTCGCGGATGCCGAGCCGCTCGACCGCGATCCGGATCAGCCGGATCACCTCGTCGTCGGTCAGCTGCTGTTCGCGCGGGAGCCAGGCCAGACCCTCCTCGGGCATGCAGTAGGTGCAGCGCAGATTGCAACGATCGGTCAGGGACACGCGCAGATCGGTCGCCACTCGCCCGAACCGGTCGGCGAGCGGGATGAGGGCCCCACCACGCATGCTCACGCGTCGAATCTATCCGCTGGAACCGATGTTGACCTCAGTCGAATCCGGCCTGTGGACGACCGACTCCGTCACAGTGCGCGCAGTGTGGATAACGCGGCCGCGCGAACCGAGCCGCGATAGCTTTCCCCGAACGCTGCGGTGTGCACCAGCAGAAGGTGCAATTGGTGCAGCGAAACCCGCTCCGGCCAGCCGTCGGCCAGCGGGTATGCCTCGTGATAGGCGCCGAGGATCGTGCCGAGGAACGGTGCCCCGCCGAACAGGGCGAGCTCGGCCAGGTCGGTCTCGCGGTGGCCTCCGTGCGCGGCCGGGTCGACGAGCCAGGCCCGGCCGTCGGCGCCCCACAGCACGTTTCCCGGCCAGAGGTCGCCGTGGGTGCGGCTGGGCTCGCCGTCGTCGTACGCCTCGAGGATCGGAAAAATACGCTCGACCAACTCGACCTCGGCCGTCGTGAGAGCTCCCCGATCGGCCGAGATCTTCAGGTACGGCCGGAGCCGGCGCTCGGCGAACCACGGCCCCCAAGCGCCGCCGGTCGGCGTGTTGTCGAGGCCGAGCGGCCCGATGAAGCCGTTCCAGTCCGCGCCGAACGACGAGGCGCCCGAGCGATGCAACCCGGCCAGGTCGCGGCCGAGCTGCTCGGCGGCCGCGCGGGTGGGCTCACCGGGCTCGATCCACTCGGTCGCGATCATCGAGGGCAGCGCGACGATGACCTCGGGCACCGGCGCCCCCGCCGACCCAAGCCACCTCAGACCCGACGCCTCGGCCGTGAAGATGCCGGCCGGAGCCTCCCCGGAGGTCCATGTCTTGGCGAAGACCGAGGTTCCGTCGTCGAGCGTCAGCCGGCTCGCGGTCGACACGCTGCTGCCGCCCACCGGCGTCTCGCGGAGGCGCTGGTGAGTGAGAAATGTCGGGAGGTGCTCGGGATGCGCGCGCAAGTACGCCTGGTCCACTGCCTTATCTTCCGCTTCGGCTTACGCACCTGGAAAATCGGAGTCAAAATGTCGGCATGAGCCCTGTCACAGTGCGTTCGTACCGTCCGAGTGACCACTCCGCGGGCCGTCGCCTGTGGTCCGAGCTGACCAACCAGCACAATCGGATGTACGGCGTGCCCGACGAGGACGCCGGTGAGGGCTTCGAGGAATACCTCACCCGGCTCGATCTGGGCGGGCTGTGGGTGGCCGACCATGCCGACGACGGTGTGATCGGACTGGTCGGCCTCGTGCTCCGGGGCCGGGCGGGTGAGGTCGAGCCGATCGTGGTCACGGTCTCCCACCGCCACAAGGGGGTGGGGCGCAAGCTGCTGCGGCACGTCGCCGACGAGGCCCGCCGGCGGAACATGACCGCGCTGACGATCTCGCCCGAGTCCCGCAACGTCGACGCGATCCGCAGCCTGCACGCGGCCGGCTACGACGTCGTCTCGTCGTTCGAACTGACCCTCGACCTGAACCGCGCCCCCCACGAGTGGCAGCAGGAGGGGCTGGAACTGCACGAGCTCCCCTTCCGCTCGTAGCTGTGGATAACCCGCGTGTCGTCCACAGGCCGTCGGTCTGGCACTCGCGGAAGGCCCTCGGTCGGCCACGCTGCCCGGCATGAACCCCGAGTGCACGATTGTCGTCCGTAGCCCCGCCGACCTCATCGCCGTCACGCCCTACCTGCTCGGCTTCCATCCGGCCGACAGCCTCGTGGTGATCGGCACGGTCGGGCGCGCGGTCAGCTTCGTCGGTCGTCACGACCTGCCACCGCCCGGCGGCGACGACACCGGCCCGATAGCGCAGATGGTCGCCCGGCAGAAGGCACAGACCGTCTCGCTCCTCGGCTTCGGCCCGCCCGAGCCGGTCAACCGGACGATCGGCGCCCTCGTGGCCGCCTTGAACCGGGCCGGCGTCCGGGTGCGCGACCAGTTGCGGATCACCGCCGGCCGCTGGTGGTCGTTCGACTGCGCCGATCCGAGCTGCTGCCCGCCTGAGGGCCTTCCCGTCCCGTCGCCGCACAACCCGATCGCCGCGGCCGCGGTCTTCCAGGGTCAGGTCGCGCTGCCCAACCGGCAGAAGCTGGTCGAGCAGGTGGCCGCGGTCGAGGGCGAGGAGCGCCGGCAGATGGCCGCTGCCACGGCGGCCCTGAACTTGAAGCTCGGCGAGGGGCTTCCCCGCACCCTGATGGGGCGGGCCGGTCGCAAAGCGGTGCTCCATGCGGAGCGACAGCATGCGGCGGGCCGGTCCCTCACGTACGACGAGACGGCTTGGCTGGGCGCCCTGCTGATCGGCCGGACGGCGTTCGACTTCGCGGTCAACCGCATCGCCGACGAGCCGTGGCACCTGCGCCTGTGGACCGAGACGACCCGCCGGGTCGAGGTGCCTTTCGTGCCTGGTCCGGCCGCGCTGCTGGGTTATGCGGCGTGGCGGGTCGGGCTGGGTCCGCTGGCCCGGGTGGCGGTCGACCGGGCGCTGCGGCACGACCCGTACCACCGCTTCGCCACGATCCTCGACCGCCTGCTGGCCGCCGGCATCAGCCACGAGGCCGTCGAGGACTTCGGCCCGCCGGCGGGCTCGGTGCGGGGAAGGGCTGCCTAGATGCACGGGCCATGGGGTCGACCGGAAGGCAGGCCTCAGCCACGCCCGAACCGGAGGGCCGCGTCAGACGGTGATCCGCTGCGGCGACGTGTAGACGTTCATGCTCCGGCCGCGCAGGAAGCCGACCAGCGTCATCCCCGCCTCGTCGGCGAGCTCGGCCGCCAGTGTGCTCGGCGCCGACACGGCCGCGAGCAGCGGGAGCCCGGCCATCCAGGCCTTCTGGGTGAGCTCGAAGCTGGCCCGCCCCGAGACGAGCAGCAGGTACCCGGTCAACGGCAGCCGTCCCTCGCGCAGCGCCCACCCGATCACCTTGTCGACGGCGTTGTGGCGGCCCACGTCCTCGCGCATCACCACCAGCTCGCCGTCGGCGGTGAACAGACCGGCCGCGTGCAGGCCACCCGTCCGGTCGAAGGTGCGCTGGGCCGCGCGCAGGCGGTCGGGCAGCTCGACGAGAGTGCCGGCGGCAACGGTGAGCGGATCGGCCGCGACGTCGAACTGCGAACGCGTGCGCACGGCGTCGATGCTGGCCTTGCCGCACACACCGCACGAGCTGGTGGTGTAGAAGTTGCGGCTCGGATCGGTGACCGGCGGCGGCACCTCGGCCCCCAGCACGACGTCGACCACGTTGTAGGTGTTCGGGGTGTCGGTGCCGGCGCACAACTGCGCGGTCACCACGTCGTCGGCGCTGCCGATGATGCCCTCGGTCAGCAGGAAGCCCATCGCCAGGTCGATGTCCTGCCCCGGGGTGCGCATGGTGACCGCCAGCGGCGCCTGGCGGACGCGGATCTCGAGCGGTTCCTCGGCGGCGAGGTCGTCCGGGCGGCGGCGGGGGTCGCCGGTCGCGTCCAAATTGATCTTCACGACTGGTCGCCGGGTCATCGTCCTCGCCATGGGTCGAGCGTAGGCCGGTCGGCGGCGTCCGGCCCGCCTCGGACGGGGACGCACCGATACTCCTGGGACACACAGTGATCAACGACTGGTAACTGAGCGCGCGGTCACGCTGGACACGCGGTCGGGATACGGTACGTACGTGGGGGGATATGCGGCGGTGGTGCTGGCCGGCGGAGCTGCGCGGCGGATGGGTGGTGCGGACAAGCCGACCCTGACCGTGGCCGGGCAGTCCATGCTGACCCGCGTGCTGGCCGCGGTGCACGACGCCGACCCTCGGATCGTCGTCGGCCGGGTGCCGCCCGACCTGCCCGTACAGGTGCACTCCACCAGGGAGGACCCGCCCGGCAGCGGCCCGGTGGCGGCCACCGCGGCTGGTCTGGCGCTGGTGCCCGACGACGTCTCCTACACGGCGTTGCTCGCCGCTGACCTGCCGCTGCTCACCGGCGAGGCGATCGACGTGCTGCGCCTGACCGCCGAGTCGGCGCCGATGCAGGGTGCGGTCTACCGCGACGCCGAGGGCCGGCGCCAGATGCTGTGCGGGGTCTGGCGCACGGCCGCGCTGCGCCAGGCGATCGACCACCTGATCGAGGAGCGCGGCCGTCTGGACGGCGCCTCGGTCCGCGAACTGATGAACCACATGCGAGTCGCCGAGGTCTCGTGGCGACGGCCGGGCCCGCCCCCGTGGTTCGACTGCGACACCGACGACGATCTGCGCACCGCCGAAGAGTGGGCTCGATGAAGGAACTCGACGCCTGGCTCGCGGCGGCCGGCCGGCGGGCCGGTGTCGATCCGGCCGACATTCCGACGCGGCTGGTGCTCGACCTGGCCCGTGACGTCGCCCACGGCGTGGTGCGTCCGGGCGCGCCCGTGACCGCCTACCTGCTCGGAGTGGCCGTCGGCCGGGGCGCTGATCCGGCCGAGCTCGCCGCCCGGTTGAGTGAGTTGGCCGTGTCCTGGTCGCCCGGCGAAGGGGCCGAACCGCCCATCCCCTGAGAGCGGGGCGAGGGGGCGGACGCCGCTCGATAGGGTGGCGGGAGCGGAGGTGACGATCATGACGGCACAGAGCGCCGAGGGCAGCGAATCCAGCGAGGGTGTGATCCTCGACGAACCCACCACGGCCGACCTGCGGGCAAAGGTCGGTGAGGCGTGGCGAGAGTTCGCACGGGCCCTGGCCGGCCTGCTGCCGACCTTGGCCCCGGGCGCGCACGTCGACCTGACTCTCGACCCGACGGCGTCGGGCACCGGTCTCGCCGTGTATTCGGTGAGCATCCGGGTGCTCGCGGACGGCGTGGTCGAGGCACTGGCGATCGGCAACGCGGGACTGCCCGAGGGCTACCGGATGGACCGCAGTTCGATCGCCGACCTGGTGGCGCTGGGCTGGTCGCCGCCGGGTGTGCTGGCGGGCTCGGGCGACTCGTTCGGTCTGAGCTCCACTCGGGACAACAGCAACCGGCTGGCCACCGTGGTCGCCCGCACGCTGCGCGACGTCTACGGCGCGCCGCACCCGGCGTTCCTGGTCTACCTCGTGCACGACGAGAACGACGAGCCCATCGACACCGTGCCGCTGGCCACCGCCCGGCACGAGCCGAGCATCGACGACGAGCTGAGCCTCGACGACATCGCCGAGGACGGCGTGCTCGCGGCCGCGCTGGCCGACGCGGCCGACGAGGTCGTCCCGCTCGACGAGCGGGTCCGCACGGTGGTCGCCACCATGTCCAAGACCACGGTCGACCAGTTGCAGGTGGACGCCGACGGCGACATCGGCATCCGGGCCGGGTCGGCGATGGTTTTCGTGCGGGTGCGCGACAACCCGCCGCTGGTCGACGTGTTCTCGCCGATCCTCACCGAGGTCGAGCCGACCGAGACGCTCTATGTGAAGCTGTCCGAGCTGACCAACCGGATGCCGATCGGCCGGCTCTACGCCGCGCAGGACACCGTATGGGCGTCGATCCCGGTCTTCGGCCGCAACTTCCAGGCCACCCACCTCATGCTGGCCGTGCAGGTCATGACCGGCCTGGCCGACGAGCTGGACGACCGGCTGCACGGCGAGTTCGGCGGCAAGCGGTTCTTCGGCGAGGGCGACAAGCCGGCCCCCGCGAAGGAGCCGGCCGAGGACCACCGCACGGGCATGTATCTGTAAGGGGCCTGCCCTGCCGGCCCGCGGGGCTGAGTGCGGACCGGCAGGACAAGCCCCAGTCACTTCAGGTCGACCCAGCCGACCTGCTTCAGGGTGGACAGGTTCGAGGCGAGCACACCGCCGTCGGTGACCGACCACAACACGTCGCCGACCACGACCGCCCGGCGCATCGGGCCCGCGTCCGCGTCCGTGGCCGCCAGCCGGGTGGTCTGCTCGATCCGGTCGCCGGTCACCCGCAGGGCGAGCGCGCCGTCGGCTCGGGCGTCGGCCACCGGGAGCACCAGCAGCCCGTTCGCCGGCCACCAGAGGATCGCGTGCGGGTCCGACTCGGCCTCCGACGAACCGCCCGGCACCACGTGCTGGTCGAGGCGCCGGGGCGCGGCCGGGTCGGTGACGTCGAACAGGGACACCTGCATGCCGGTCGGCCGGCCCTGGGCCGTCGCCTCCTGCCCGACGCCGATCAGCCTGTTCTCGCCCACCGGTTGCAGGTGGGCCGAGTAGCCCGTGATCTTCAGCTCGCCGGTGACCCGGGGTTTCTGCGGCACGGCGAGGTCGAGGCTGTAGAGCGGATCGGTCTGGCGAAAGGTCACCACGTAGCCGCGGGGGCCGATGAACCGTACGGAATAGATGCGTTCACCCCGGCCGAGACCCTCGACCGCACCGACCTCGACCAGCTTGCCGTCCTTCTCGCGCAGCACCCGCACCGCCGAGGCGTCGTCCGTCCAACTGGTCGTGGCGACTCGCAGGTGACCGTCCCACTCGGACATCGAATACTGGTTGAGCAGCCGCCCCGGCACCTTGCCCGACGCCACGTAGAGCGGCTGGCCCACCGGCGGCAGGCTGAACCGGTAGATGTCGGTGCCGTCCGGCGGGGCCGCCCGTCCGGCGTCGGTCCCGGCGGCGTTCATGCGCCAGTTCTGGTTGTTCGCGATGTAGAGACTGCCGGCGCTGCCGTAGACGGCGTCCCCGTCGGCGACCACCGCGACCGGCTCCCCGTCGCCGAGGGCGGTCGCGTTCAGGTCGAACGAGAGCACCCGCAGCATCGACAGACCCGAGTACGACTCCGGCCGGCTCACCGCCGAGCACTCGAGCCGCCCCCGGGTCGTCGCGCCGCCGGTGGTGATCTCCCAGCTGGGCAGCCACGCCTCCATCGGCGCGCGCTCGATGCTGCCCCGGTCGTCCTCCATCACGTTCTCGGGCTGGGGACCGCCTCGGTACGGGAACTGGAAGTCCGGGCTGCTGCTGATCACGACGCGGGCCACGCTGCCGTGCTGCCGGGCGTCGACCAGCCGGCCGTCGCCGCGGTAACGACTGAGCAGCCGCGGCGTGCCGCCCGTGAGGTCGACGAGCAGCACCTCGGAGCGGCCGTTGCCGGGCCGGATGATCCGCGTGTCGTCGCGCAGCGGCGAGATTCCGCCCCCGTCGGCGAGCACGAGCGCGTGGTCGCCGGCCAGCAACAGCGTGGGCTCGCCGAACGCCTGCAGACCGAGGTCGAGCTTCCCCGTCTGCCTGCGGGCCGCCGTGTCGACCACTCGCAGCACGCCGCCCGAGATGGTGACGATCCGCCGCCCGTCCGTCTTCACGATGTCGGGCTCGTCGACGCCCACCTCATGCACATTGGTGCCGGAATGAGAACCGGAGTCGGGCGTGCTTGCCGCCTCGGCTCCGTTCAGGGCACGGGCGTTCCCGGGCAAGGGTGGCGGTGCGACGTAGCTCTTCTCGGCGGCTGCCCGCAGCTCCTTCTCGAGCTGGGCGCAGGAGTCGAAGGCGACGAGCTTCAGGGCCGGGGCGGCGACCGGCGAAGGCTCGGCCGACGGGCCGGACGCGGTGCAGGCGGCCAGCGGCAGGACAGCCAGTGCGGACAAGAGCCAGGATCGACGCGACATGTCCGGTTGGACGCGCCCGCCGGCGATCGGGTTCCCCGGGTCAGTCCATCGCGGGGACGGGCGTCGGCGTCTCGACCAGACGGGACAGGACGATCATGCTGCGGGTGGAGGTGACGAACGGCTCGGCCCGCAGGCGTTCCAGCACCTGCTCGAGGTGCCCGATGTCGGCCGCGCGCAGGTGCACAAGGGCGTCGGCCTCACCGGACACCGTGTAGGCCCCGACCACCTCGGGGTGGCGGCGGGTGGCCACCGTGATCTGGGCCGGGGTGGTGCGCCCGGTGCAGAAGAGTTCGACGAACGCCTCAGTCGTCCAGCCGACGGCGGACGGCTCGACGACGGTGGTGAACCCCTTGATCACCCCACGGGATCGAAGCCGGTCGACCCGTCGCTTGACCGCCGGAGCCGAGAGCGAGACCTTCGCCCCGATCTCGGCGTACGACGAACGTGCGTCAGCGACCAGCAACGCAACGATTCGCTGATCCACGGCGTCCAGTTGCAACGATTCGCCCCCAAGAGACAAGATTTCTAGCTGTTTCGTGCATCGCAGCCTACCTACGCTCTAGCTCATGAACCACATCGAGCGCCAGCCGCGGAACCGGACATATCTCATGTGTCCTCCGCAGCATTTCACGGTCGAGTACGCCATCAACCCGTGGATGGACACGACCGTCCCGGTCGACGCCGCCCTGGCCCTCAAGCAGTGGGAGGTCCTGCGCGACACGCTGGGCGACCTCGGCCACCGCGTGCACCAGCTCGACGCCGTACCCGGCCTGCCCGACATGGTCTACGCGGCCAACGGCGCCTTCTCGGTCGACGGCGTCGTCTACGGAGCCCGCTTCCGCCACCCGCAGCGGGGCGCCGAGGCAGACGCCCATCGCGAGTTCTACACCGTTCAGGGCTGGAGCTTCGCCGGTCCGCTGCACGTCAACGAGGGCGAGGGCGACTTCGCGTACCTTCCCGGCGCGTACGGCGGCCTGGTCCTCGCCGGCTACGGCTTCCGCACCGACCCGGCCGCGCACGCCGAGGCCCAAGAGGTGCTCGGCCGGCCGGTGGTGTCGCTGCGCCTGGTCGACCCGGCCTTCTACCACCTCGACACGGCCCTGGCCGCGCTCGACGACCGGCACGTCACCTACTACCCCGGGGCGTTCTCGCCGGCCTCCCAGCGCGTGCTCGCCCAGCTCTTTCCGGACGCCGTGCTCGCCGACCGCTCCGACGCCGAGGCGTTCGGCCTCAACCTGGTCAGCGACGGCCGCCACGTCGTCCTCAACACCGAGGCGACGGCGATGGGCGACAAGGTGCGTGCGGCCGGCTATCAGCCCGTGCACGTCGACCTGTCCGAGCTCAAGCGGGGCGGCGGCAGTGTGAAGTGCGTCGTGGCCGAGCTGAGGCAGTGACCTCGGACACTGCGAAAGACGGCACGGGCGCTGGCGGATGACTGGAGACCGTGCGGGAAGATGGATCGCATGACCGACGAACAAGGCAGCGTCAAGCAGGACGACGGTTCCGTCATCGTGGTCGGCCCCGACGGGCGTCCGCTGGGGACCATGGACGCCGACGGGACGGTCAACCCCGAAGAGCCCGGCAACCTGATCGAGCAGCCCGCCAAGGTGATGCGGATCGGCAGCATGATCAAGCAGCTGCTCGAAGAGGTCCGGGCGGCACCGCTCGACGAGGCCAGCCGCGGCCGGCTCCGCGAGATCCACCAGCGGTCGATCACCGAGCTGGAAGACGGCCTGGCCCCCGAGCTGCGCGAAGAGCTCGAGCGCCTGTCCCTGCCATTCGAGGGCGAGACCCCGCCCAGCGAGTCCGAGCTGCGCATCGCCCAGGCGCAGCTGGTCGGCTGGCTCGAGGGTCTGTTCCACGGCATCCAGGCCGCGCTCGTCGCGCAGCAGATGGCGGCCCGGCTCCAGCTCGAGCAGATGCGCGGCGCGGGCGCCGGCCGTCCGGCCCTCCCGATGGGTGTGCTGCCCGGCATGCCCGGCCCGCGCGAAGGCGGCGTCGAGGGCGGCCGCACGGGGCAATACCTCTAAAGCCCGTAGAGCTCCGCGAGGTAGTTCGCCACCCCGTCCTCGTCGTTGCTGACGCCGATCTCGTCGGCCACGGCCTTGAGGGCGGGGTGCGCGTTGGACATCGCCACCCCGTGCCCGGCCCAGCTCAGCATGGGAATGTCGTTCGGCATGTCGCCGAAGGCGATCACCTTCGACTTGTCGATGCCGTAGCGCTCGCAGTGCCAGGCCAGACCGGCGGCCTTGGTCACACCGGCCGCGCTGATCTCGACCAGAGCGCTCGACGACGAGTGGGTGGGCGTGGCGAGCTCGCCCAGGGTGCGGCTCACCAACTCGAAGAACTCGTCCGGCCCGTGGTGGGCCGAGCGCGCGAGCAGTTTGACGGCGGGGGCGGAGGTCAGCTCGTCGGGGGTGGCGAGAACGCGTACGGACGTGCCGTCGCCCTCCCAGCGCACGGGCCAGGCCTCCTCGTACCAGAAGGCGCGCCCGTCCTCGACCTCGACCGCCAGCGCGACGTCGGGCACGGCCTCGCGCAGCCGCTTCGCCACGTCGAGCAGCAGCTCGACCGGGAGCGGGTCGGCTCGCAGCACCTCGTCCCGCTCGGCGTCGTAGATGACGGCGCCGTTGGCGCAGATTGCCGGCACCGGGGCCGCCATCTGGTCGAAGAGTTGCCGGAGCCAGCGGACCGGGCGGCCGGTCACGACGACGAAGGGGACTTCGAGCGCGTCGAGCACCTCGATCGTGCGCTTGCTGAGCGTGCCGTCGGTGCGGATGAGCGTGCCGTCGATATCGCTGGCGACGAGCTGAAAAGGCGAGGACATCACCTCGACAGTAGCCGGTCGAGATAGGTGGCCACCCCGTCCTCGTCGTTGGTCAGCGTGACCTCGTCGGCGATCGCCCGCAGTTCCGCGTGAGCGTTGCCGACGGCCACCCGGCCCCACCCCGCCCAGGCGAACATGGGCAGGTCATTGGGCATGTCGCCGAAGACGAGGACGTCGGCCGGGTCGACACCGACGGCCTGGGCGACCACCGCCAGGCCGGTGCCTTTGTCCACGTTCGCGGGGCAGATCTCGATGTAGTCGAGGCCGGCCTGGGTGACGGAAGCCACCTCGGGCGGGACGATGCGGCGGGCCACGGCGAGCAGTTCGTCGACGTCGTAGGCGAAGGAGCGAGCGAAGGCCTTGATCACGTCACCGGTGAGGCAGGCCGCGCGGGGCCGGCGCTCCAGGACCACCGGATAGCGCCAGGTCGGGTCGTAGTCGCCCCACAGCGGCGAGTCGTCGTGCTCCAGCGCCTCGACCATGACGGAGAGCTCGCCCACCTCGGCCTCCAGCGCGGCCAGCACCTCGGCCAGTGCCGGGCCGGACAGGCGCGAGCGCAGCAGATAGGTGGAATCGGCCTGGTCGAGCACCCAGCCGCCCTGGGCCATCACCAGGAAGTCGGCGTCGCGAATGTCGTTGCGGGTGAGGGAGGTTAGCCGCGGGCCGCGGCCGGTGGCGCCGACCACGCGGATGCCGGCCGACCGGACCCGCCCGAGCACCTCGTGGGTGTAGTCGGACACGGTGTCGTCGCTGCGGACGAGGGTGCCGTCGAGATCGGTCGCGATCAGCTTGGGGAGGCCAGGCTTGACCATCGATTACCTCCGAGGGTTGTGCAAACCCCCGCGGAGGGCGGAAGGAGAACGTTACACCCGTCGGCTACCAGCGGCTATGACTGCTGGTAGCCGACGGGTGTATTAAGCGTTAGCGCGCGGGCTCCAAGATGTCACGGCCGCCAACGTACGGTTGCAGCGCCTTCGGAACCCGGACAGAACCGTCCGGCTGCTGGTGGTTCTCGAGGATCGGAATCAGCCAGCGGGTGGTCGCCAGCGTGCCGTTCAGCGTCGCCGCCGTCTGCGGCTTGCCATCGGCGTCGCGGTAGCGGATGTTGAGCCGCCGCGCCTGGAACGTCGTGCAGTTCGACGTCGAGGTCACCTCGCGGTAGCGGCCCTGCGACGGCACCCACGCCTCGCAGTCGAACTTGCGGGCCGCGCTCGACCCGAGGTCGCCGCCGGCCACGTCGATCACCCGATAGGGGATCTCGACCTTGGCCAGCATCTCCTCCTCCATCGCGAGCAGGCGCAGGTGCTCGTCGGCCGCCTCTTCCGGCTTGCAGAACGAGAACATCTCGACCTTGTCGAACTGGTGGACCCGCAGAATGCCGCGCACGTCCTTGCCGTACGACCCGGCCTCGCGCCGATAGCAGGACGACCACCCGGCGAAGCGTTCCGGCCCGCCCTCGAGGTCGAGGATCTCGTTCGAGTGGTACGCCGCCAGGGCGACCTCGGACGTGCCGACCAGGTAGAGGTCGTCCGCCTCGAGGCGGTAGACCTCGGTGGCGTGGGCGCCCAGGAAGCCGGTGCCCTCCATCGACTCGGGCTTCACCAGCGACGGAGTGATCGACGGGATGAAGCCGTGCTCGACCGCCTGGGCGATCGCCATCTGCAGCAGGCCCAGCTGGAGCAGCGCGCCGACACCGGTGAGGAAGTAGAACCGCGAGCCCGACACCTTGGCCCCGCGCTCGGTGTCGATCGCCCGTAGTGCCTCGCCGATCTCCAGGTGGTCCTTCGGGTTCTCGATCGACGGAAGGTCGCCGACCTGGCGCAGCACGACGAAGTCGTCCTCGCCGCCGGGCGGAACGCCGTCCTGCACCAGGTTGGGCACCGCGAGGTGGGCGGCTCGCAGCGCCTGGTCGGCCGTGCTCGTCTCGGCCTCGGCCGCCTTGACCTCGGCCGCCAGCTCTTTGGTGCGGGCGAGCAGGGCGGCCCGCTCGTCGCCGGAGGCCTTGGGCACCTGCTTGCTCAGCGACTTCTGCTCGGCCCGCAGCGCCTCGAACCGCTGGGTGGACGATCGGCGGGCCTCATCGGCGCGCAGCAGTTCGTCCACCACCTCGGTGGACTCGCCACGCAGTCGCTGGCTGGCGCGGATCCGGTCGGGGTCTTCGCGAAGCAGACGCAGGTCAATCACGAGTATCGAGCCTACCGGCGAGCAGGCCCGGTCAGCACACGGATATCCCCCCGTGTCGTTTTGCCGGTCAGCTCGGCCGGTCGCGGTCGTCGTTGAGCGACGTGAACGGCTGCGAGGGCGCGACGGTGAGGTCGAGCGGTTCGTCGCCGGGGCGGTCGGTTCCGTCGGCCACCGGGCGCCGCCACGACCAGACAGCATCCGGCTCGGCCTCACCGACCGGCACCGGTGATTCGGAGCCGGCCCCGGCGCCGGCCGGAAGGTGGCGTCCGGCCAGGTAGAGCGCGGCCAGAACCAGCAGGATGCCGGCGAAGGCGCACCACAGCCCCCGGCCGTACGCCAGGGTGGTCTCGCCGTCCTCGAGGGCTATGCGATAGACCGGGTCGATGGCGTAGCTCACGGAGCTGACCGCGGAGGCGACGGCGATGAGCAGGCCCAGCTGCGTGCCCGCCACGCTGAGGCCGGCCAGCCGCGCGTAGCGGCGGCCGCCGGGCGGCCCGAACAGGGTGAGCACCACGGCCGGCACCACCAGGAACAGGCCCAGCACGTAGCCGATGCCGAGCGCCCCCAGGTCGTCGATGCCGGTGGGCAGCACCCGCTCGCCCGCGTCGACGCCCAGGGCGCTCGCGTCGAGCGTGGTGACCTGCCATTCCGAGAGCACCGAGACGAGCGCGGCCAGGGCGGCCAGCGCCGCCGTCAGCGGCACTGTGCGCCGGTCGGCCATCAGGTCGCGCGTGAGGCCGCTGGTGTTCCAGCGGGACCGGCGAGGCTCGGAGGACGAACCGAACTCGACCACCGCCTCGGGCGGGGTCACGTCGATCTCGAGCGGCGTCGGCTGCTGCTGCGGCGCGGGCATGGTAACCATGGTGCCCTGTGCCAGGTCGCCCGGCCAGCAGTCGTCGCATGGACTAGCGTTCTGGTCATGCCTATTCGCACCGCAACCGCTCGCTGGCAGGGGAATCTCACCGAGGGTTCCGGCACCATCAAGACCGGCAAGGGCGGCATCCAGGGGAACTACTCGTTCAAGTCCCGCTTCGAAGAGGGCGAGGGGACGAACCCGGAGGAGCTGATCGGCGCCGCGCACGCCGGCTGCTTCTCGATGGCCTTCTCGAAGGCGCTGTCCGACGCCGGCTTCACGCCCACCTCGGTCGACACCGTTGCCAAGGTCCACATGGACAAGACCGACGCCGGCTTCAGCGTCACCCGCATCGACCTCGAGACCCAGGGCGACGTCCC
This sequence comes from Paractinoplanes hotanensis, assembly GCF_023717965.1. Lineage (NCBI taxonomy): Bacteria > Bacillati > Actinomycetota > Actinomycetes > Micromonosporales > Micromonosporaceae > Paractinoplanes > Paractinoplanes hotanensis. The sequence continues at coordinate 68,419 of NZ_JAMQOL010000053.1, forward strand.
CGGTGTCGACGAGAGCACGTTCCATAAGATCGCCGAGGACGCCAAGGCGAACTGCCCGATCTCCCGGCTGCTCTCGCCGGGCGCCGAGATCACCCTCAGCGCCAAGCTCGCCTGATCCACAATCACCACGTGCCCCGGCCGCTCCGCGAGCGCCGGGGCACAATGGCATCTGTGCCGGTCGAGATGAGTCGGGAACGCTTCGAGGAACTGGTCGGTGAGGCCCTCGACGAGGTGCCCGCCGAACTCCTGAAGGTCATGGACAACGTGGTGATCGTGGTCGAGGACGAGCCGCCGGACGGCGAGGATCTGCTCGGCCTGTACGAGGGCACGGCGCTCACCGAGCGCGGCTGGGACTATGCCGGTGTGCTGCCCGACCGCATCACCATCTACCGCAACCCCACGCTGCGCGTGTGCGACACCGAGACCGACGTCATCGACGAGGTCGCGATCACCGTGGTCCACGAGATCGCCCACCATTTCGGCATCGACGACCACCGCTTGCACGAGCTGGGATGGGGCTGAATCCCATCCCCTCCGACCGGCCCGCCCGCCACCTGAAATTGGACTAAAGGCTGCTACACGCCTTGTGCCAGCCTCCTACTCTGGGTGCACAACATCCAGCAGGAGGCGTGCATGCGCAGCGAGCTTTTCTCCGCCGACAACCTGGAGAAGGAGTCGGCCCAGCCCGGCCTCCGGCTCCAGAACTCCAAGCTGCTCAAGGCCGAACTGAACGGCGAGTTCATGGCCCGCGTCGGTTCGATGGTCGCCTACCAGGGGCAGGTGCAGTTCGAGGCGCTCGGCTCGGGCGGCATCGGCAAGTTCCTCAAGCAGAAGCTCACCGGTGAGGGCGTTCCCCTCATGCGCGTACGCGGTCACGGCGACGTCTTCCTGGCCGAGAACGCGGCCGACATCCACCTCATCGACCTCGATCCGGGCGACGCGCTCTCGATCAACGGCTCGAACGTGCTCGCCTTCGACTCGTCGCTCAACTACGACATCAAGATGGTGCAGGGCGCCGGCATGATGTCCAACGCCGGCCTGTTCAACTGCGTCTTCACCGGTCACGGCCGGATTGCTGTCACCACCAAGGGCACGCCCGTGGTGCTTACCGTCGACCAGCCCACCTACGTCGACCCGCAGGCCGCGATCTGCTGGTCGGCCAGTCTGCAGACCGGCTATCACCGCGCCGAGCAGCTCGGCCTGGGAACGCTGCTGGGCCGCACGACCGGCGAGCGGTTCACGATGAGCTTCGCCGGTCAGGGTTTCGTGGTCGTGCAGCCCTCCGAGGAGCCCCCGGGCGGCCTGGCCGGCGCCGGCGGCGGCGGCCAGCAGCAGGAAGGCATTCTCGGCAACATCTTCGGAAACTGAGCTAGCTGCTGGCCTCGCTCCGCTCGGCGGGCGTTGCGCCCCGGGAGGTCGGTGTCGGGGGCGTTTTTGGCGCCCTCGACACCGACGGGCGCAACGCCACTCGGGGTTGTGCTTAGCGCTTTAGGCGGTTTCGCCGGACCTGATTCTGGCGAGCCAGGCGGCGGAGTCGGCGAAGTCGCTGTTCGAGAGGCCCCGGGGGGATGCGACCGGGGCTTCGGGCGTGAGCCGGTGGCGGGGGTAGCTGCCCAGGAAGCGCACCTCGGCGCAGATGCGGCGCAGGCCCTGCAGGGCCTCGCCGAAGCGCGGTTCGGCCACGTGGCCGGTGCAGTCGAGGAAGAAGACGTACGTGCCCAGCTGCTCCCCGGTGGGCCGGGACTCGATGCGGGACAGGTTGATGCCGCGCACGGCCAGCTCGGTGAGCACGGACAGCAGCGCCCCGACCTGGTCGCGCCGGATCGAGAGGGCCAGCGAGGTGACGTCGTCGCCGGTGGGCTCGGCCGGCGGCCCGGGCCGGGTGAGCAGGGCGAAGCGGGTCACCGCGTCGGCGTGGTCGGCCACCTTGTCGGCCAGCACGGTCAGCCCGTTGCGGGACACCCCGATCGGCGCGCAGAGGGCCGCGTCGTGCTCGCCCCGGGCCGCGCTGATCGCCGCGGTCGCGTTGGAGAGCACGTCGACGATCACCGCGTCGGGCACGTTGGCCAGCAGCCAGTTGCGGCACTGGGCCGAGGCCTGCGGGTGGGCGGCGATCGAGCGGATGCCGGCGAGCGGTGCGGGCGTGCGCGCGGCCAGCACGAACTCGACCGGCAGCACGACCTCGCGCGTGATGATCAGTGGGCTGCCGGTGGCGAGTTCGTCGAGCGTGACCGGGACGGCGCCGCCGACCGAGTTCTCGAGCGGCACCAGCGCCGCGTCGGCGTCGCCCGTGCGGACAGCTTCGAGCGCCTCGGGCACGCTGCGGGCCGGAGTGCGCAGGCCGCGCTCGGCGGCGGGGATGGTGCGCAGCGCAGCCTCGGTGAAGGTGCCCTCCGGACCGAGGTAGACGAAGCGCGTGGGCGGCGTTCCCGGCATGGCTGCCAGTCTAGGCCTGTCCCGGCGGGCCTCAGAAGCCACAGGCCAGCACCCTGATGCCGGGTGGGGCCGTGGTCTGCACCCGTTCGATGCACACGTCCGAGCCGGCCGCGACCAGCGCCAGCGTGGCGCCGGCGCCGGTGGCCACCACCATCAACGGCTCCAGGTCGTCGGCGTCGGTCCCGGTGACCTCGACCGTGGTGAACGACCAGGCGCCCGAGCAGAACGGCCCCTCGTAGACCCGCAGCGGTTTGTCGGGGATGCCGCGCTTACCGGTGATCAGCGCGAGGATCTGCGGCCGGGTCGGCTGGGCGGCGCACCGGGCGGCGTGCGACGGGGTGGGTGTGGCCGGGGTCGTCTCGGGCGCGGTCGTGGTCACCGTGGGCGCGGGCGTCGGAAAGACCTGGGTGGGGTAGGCCGGGACGGTCGGGTACGTGACGGTGCCGGTCGGCAGCGGCGGGGTGGTCGCGGTCGGCAGCGGCAGGGCGATGGAGGGGTCCAGCGGGATCGGTGCGGCGCTGGGCGACTCGTACGGCGGTGAGGTGGGCAGCGGCCGCGGGGGCTCACCGCACGCGCTCAGCAGAGCCGCGGCCGCGAACGCCAGGGGGACGGCAGTTGTGCGGGGGGACACTCCGACATGCTATGTCCCGCTGGTCCCGATGTGACCAGGGTCAGGCCGCTATCCGGTGTCCGGCGGCGCGCAGGGTGTCGATCGCCTCGCTGAGTCGCACGGTCGGCACGAGCAGGTAGTCGGTCGAATACGTCGAGAACGTGACGATGTTGACGCGGGCGTCGGCCAGCGGCCCGATCAGCGAGGCCAGCACGCCGGTCAGCGCGAGGTCGAGCGGCCCGACCACGCGCAGGCACCGCCACGCGGTGTCGACGTCCGCACCCGCGGGCACCCGCTCGACCGGGCAGATGATCGAGAGCTCGTCGGCGTCCCAACTGAGGGAGATCACGCTCTTGTCGTCCGGACCCGCGCTCAGCGAAGCCGGGATCGGAGAGCCGGCCGGCAGCCGGCTCACCGCGTACTCCGCAGGCAACAGGTCTAGATCGAGCATGAGGGCAGACTACGGTTCGAGATCAGGGTTGCCCAATGCCCACGGGGTGCGTCAAACGCCACAGCTCGGACATGTTCCCGAAACGAGTGGGCGGAATCAGTAGCGAACCGCCGAGAAGAACGTCATCGAGCCGGCCACCCGCTCGTTGTCGAACAGCGGCGTGGCGATCGCGTCGACGGTCAGCGGCGTCTCGCCGGGCGCGGGCACGACCCGCAGCAACCCGCGGGCCAGGCGCTCGCTGCGCAGCGCGAGCAACGGCGGGATCTTGTCGGCGTCGGATTCCTCGAGCTCGCCGGCGCCGGCCGTGAAGTCGATGAGGTGGAGCACCGAGCCGAGCGGCTTGCCGAGCACCTCGGGCGGCTTGCCCAGGCCCAGCAGATCGCCGCACGAGACCGAGACGGCGACGATCGCGGTCGTCGTGTCGATGATGAGGCAGGGTTCCGAGGCGGAGGTCACTGTCGCCGTCCACCGGTCGAGGCTCGGAACGAACTCGGCCTCGGAGGGAGTGCGCGCCTGCGGCACGAACGCTCCCGAGAGTGAGAGTTCGACGTGAGCCACCCGATCCTCCTCGCTCCTGCGGATCGACGGCTGCGCCGCGGCGACGCTCGGACTCCCGAGCGGGGCCGCGGCGGTGAAGCCGTCGACTACAACCGGAAGGAACGTTACCGGCGTGCTGTCCGCTTGTCAGCGGCCGTTTGTCCGTCAGCGTGCCAACGGTAGTCGCCGGCCGGCCGATAGGGCGCATTTGCCCAGGTAGAGGGGTTGTTGGCCACGGCTGAGAGCTTGCCCGCGGTGGCCGGCGAGATGCGTGCGCCACCCGCGATCAGCAGCCTGTCAAGCTCCTTGTCGGTGGCGACGAGTACCTCTTTGGGGAGGCCGTGCACGCTGATCACGCCGTTGCCCACGAAGGTGAGCACGGGCGTCACCGGCACGCTCAGGCCGACGGCGGCGGAGAGCGCCTTGCTCGCGCGGCGGGCCTCGCGGCGGGCTTCGGCGACGTACTGCGGGCGCTTACCGTTGATCTGCACCACGTCACCGGCGATGAGCACTCGGGCGCGGCCGTGATCGGCGACGGTCACCGCGTAGACGCCACCTGGGCCGATCGCCAGGAACCCGGCGCGGTCGTCGGCGGGGTCAGGTTCGTAGTAGCCCAGCGCGTCGGTGCGCGGCCAGTCCACGATGTGCCAGTTGGGTCCGAGACGGTCGAGGCGGGTGAGCGCGCGAGCGCCGGCGGCCTCGAGACGACGGGCGTCCCGCTCGGCGCGACGGCGGCGTGCCCACTCGGCGGGTGTCGTCGTGCGACCGGGCGCCTCGAGAGCGGCGGGGCTACCCAGGCGACGATCGATCCTCTGAGTGTTCGGAGCGGCGGGTAGAGCAGGGCGGGCTGGGAAGACAGTCACTGCGACCTCCGGCAAAAGGTCCTTCGGGCTCTCTTTTCACTACCGTAAGTGCTCGACCCCCTACGGAAGCAAGACACGGTCGTGGAGAGAAAGTGGAATGAGAGGGGATGAATGCCACATTCACGCATCGGTACTTCTTGCGGATGGTGCATCTCGACGCCTGTTCCCCTGTTCGACAGTTTCCAGACTCAAAGTTAGTCCGCGCACCGCTCTCGTGCACAGATGTCTCATGATCTAGGCAGAACGTCATCGGCCGATAGCGCGGAGTGCCCGGTAGGTGCCGCGAGATCGACGGGTGGGCTACGGTCGGCTCGTGGTGCACTACGTCGACAGTGAAGTCGGACAGCTGCGTACGGTGCTGCTGCACCGCCCCGGCGCCGAGCTGGCCCGCCTGACTCCCCGGAACAACGACAGCCTGCTCTTCGACGGTATCCCGTGGGTGAGCCGTGCCCAGGAGGAGCACGACGCCTTCGCGGCCGCCCTGCGCGAGCGCGGGGTCGAGGTGCTCTATCTGGGTCAGCTGCTGGCCGAGACGCTCGCCGTGGCCGATGCCCGCACCGAGCTGACCGAGACGGTGCTGGCCGACCGTCGGCTCGGCGACACCCTGCGCGACAGCGTGCGTCACTACCTGGCCGACCAGGATCCGCAGCGCCTGGCCGAGGTGTTGATGGCCGGTCTGGCCCACGAGGAGCTCAAGCCGGGGCCGGGCGGCCTGGTCTACGAGATGATGGACAGGCTCGACTTCGTGATCGACCCCCTGCCCAACCTGCTGTTCACGCGGGATTCCTCGGTGTGGGTACGCGACCGGGTCGCGGTCACCAGTCTGGCCATGCCGGCCCGCAGCCGCGAGACGACGCTGACCCGGGCCATCTACCGGCATCACCCGCGCTTCGCCGGCTCGGAACTGCTCTACGACCCGGGTCTGGAACGGCTCGAGGGCGGCGACGTGCTCGTGCTGGCGCCCGACGTGCTGGCGATCGGGGTCGGCGAGCGCACCACCCCGGCCGGGGCCGAGCGGCTGGCCCGGCGGGTGTTCGCGGCCGGGCTGGCCCGCACGATCCTCGCCGTCCCGATCGCTCAGGAACGCGCCACCATGCACCTCGACACCGTGTGCACGATGGTCGACGTCGACGCGGTGGTGATGTACCCGAACATCGCCGACAGCCTGCAGGCGTACACGGTGACGGCCGACGCCGACGGTGAGCCCCGCGCCGCCGCGCCGCGACCGTTCCTCGAGGCCGCCGCCGAGGCGATGCGCATCGACCGGTTGCGGATCATCGACACCGGGCTCGACCCGGTCACGGCCGAGCGTGAGCAGTGGGACGACGGCAACAACACCCTGGCCATCGCGCCGCGATTGTGCGTGGCCTACGAGCGCAACGTCGAGACCAACGCGCAGCTCGAACGGGCCGGCATCGAGGTCGTCCGGATCAGCGGCAGCGAGCTCGGCAGCGGCCGCGGCGGGCCGCGGTGCATGAGTTGCCCGATCGAGCGAGCGCCCTGGGGCGCGTGAATCACGCCGCCGGGCGACCCTTCACGTGCGACACGACGAGCTCCGGCACGGGCGTGGCGCCGCCGACGAGGTGGGCCCGGTCGGGGAGGTCGAACACCGCGATTTCGAGCTGTACGGGGTAGTCGGGGGACTGGCCGACCCGCTCGACCACATCCAGACAGACCTTGATCACACCGAGACAGAGCGGTCCAGCTCGTCCGACTCGAACCGCTCGTCCAGGGTCAGGACGGCTACCGCAGAGTCAGCTGGCGGCCGATGAGGCCCTGCTTGGCGCGGCGGGCGTCGGCGTCGAGCGAGCCGGTCTCGGCCAGCGTGTCGGCGTAGCGCTTGGCGAAGTCGGCCAGCGGGGCCTCCCAGTCGGCCGCCTCGGCCTCGCCCGGGATGTCCCACACCGGCACCAGCAGGCCGTGCGCCCGGAACATGCCGGCGAACTTGGTCTGCTCGCCCAGCAGCAGCTCCTGGGCGGCTGAGAGGCGCGCCAGCGTGTCGAGCGCGCGGTCCTCGGTGTCGGGGAGCACCCAGCGCACGTGGCCCTTGTCGGGGGCCACCCGGCACCAGTACGCGGCCCGGCCCGCGGCCAGGCGCACGGTCGGGTAGATCGACGCGTTCGCCCGTTCGAGCGACGCCTTCACGGTCGGGTCCTCGGCCTGCTCGGCGTCGAGCCAGTACTCGAAGCCGTCGTGCATCGTGATCTCGAGCGGGCCGTCGACCAGCACGTCCTGCAGCCGTGGGCCCTCACCCGGCAGCGCCGGCACCGAGACGGTGTCGCCCGGGTCGGTGCGCAGCGCGCTCAGGATGGCCACGGCGAGGTCGCGCGAGACGTCGCCCGACTGCACGTGCCGCTGCAGGCCGATGAAGACCCGGCCGTCCTGCCGCGTCATGGCCGGCCAGGCCATGGGCAGCACGGTCGAGAGCGTGACGGGACGGTCCCCGTACTCCTCGATGATCTCGGGCCGGAGGGTGAGGGGAGCGCTGGCCGCGGGCACCAGCTCGCGCAGCGCGATCCACTCCGGTTCGTCGGCCAGGCCCTCGAAGGGCCGGGCCACGAAGATGTCCCGCACCTTCTCGCGCTTGGGTGCGGACGGGCGTTGGTTACGACGCTTGCTCACGGCGAGACAGCCTAGGCGCTGGCCGCCCGAATGGGACACTCCGGTTCCCCGTGTCGGGGGATCCTAGGCACGCGGCAGTCGGACCTCGGCTGTCGTGCCGCCCCCCTCGCGCGGGCGCAGCGACACCCAGCCGTGCTGGCGTTCGACCAGCCTGCGCACGAGGTAGAGCCCCAGGCCGGCCCCGGGGTGATGCCGCCGGTCGCCGCCCTCGGCCTGCCAGTAGCGCTCGAACGCCCGCTCGACGTGTTCGGGCCGGATGCCCGGCCCGCGGTCGGAGAGCCGGAAACGCAGCGTCTCTTCGTCGGCCCCGGCGCACAGCTCGATCACCGACTCGGGCGGGGAGTGTTTCTCGGCGTTGGTGGCCAGTTCGGTCAGGATCGTGGCGATCGAATCGCGGTCGCCGAACGCCTTGGGCATCTCACCCGGCAGGTTGGCGAGCACGATCCGGCGGCGCAGGTCGGCCGGCAGCTCCTCGACCGCCCCGAGCAGCGTCTCGGCCAGGTCGAACGGGCCGGCCGGGGAGCCGCCGATCTCGCCGTCCTCGGTGGCCGCGGAAAGCAGGCGATCGACCAGCCGGGCCAGTTCGCCGGCGCGCGTGCCGATGACGCGGACGGCCTCGTGCCGGCCGGTGTCGCCGAGCGATTCCCAATGGTTGGTGAGGGTGTCGGCGTACCCCTTGATGACGGTGACCGGGGTGCGCAGCTCGTGGCTGGTGACGGCCACCCAGAGGTCGCGGCCCTCTTGGCGGCGGGCCTGTCCGGCGCTGTGCGCGGGGAGGCCCTCACGGGCGGCGTAGAGGCGCCCGGCGTGGCCGGCCAGCAACTCGAGCACGGCGTGGTGCTCGGGGCCGGGCTCGCCGTCGCCGTCGCCGAAATAGACGTGCAGCGAGCCGACGATGGTGTCGCCGACCTCGCAGCGGGCGCCGAGCATGCGCCGGACGTCGCCCCCCTCGACCTGCTTGGCGAACTCGTCGTTGAGCGAGTCGAGCGGGATGAGCAGGGTGCGCCCGTCGCGCAGGCGGCGGTCGGCGCGGTCGACCCGGCGGCCGATGGCGGCGGTGCACACCCCGGTGGCCGCGATGATGCGGCCGTGGTCGGACGCGTACTCGGCGAAGCCGGCGCCCCGGCCGCCCAGCGTCTCTTGAGCAAGGCGGACGACGTGCTGGAGGACGGGCAGCCCGGCTTCACCGGAGTTGATCCGGTCGAGGATCGCGATCTGACCTCGCGTCAGGGCGCTGTAGTCGGGACGGTCCGCCATGTCTGCGAGTCTGCCTCGCTTCTCGACCGCTCGATAGTGACTCACCTCACATAGTGGCGAGGTGGTCGAGGACGAAGCGCGGCCGGTCGGTGATGACGCCGTCGACCCGGTGCTCCAGGACCATGTCGAGATCCGCCTTGTCGTTGACGGTCCACACGTACGCCTGATGCCCGGCCGCCCGGATGGCCGGGATCAGCCCCGGCCGCGACCGGACCAGCGAGACACCCGGCCCCGCGATGCGCGCGCCGAACGGCAGCCGGCCCCGGCCCACCCCGGGCGGCAACAACTCGACCAGATAGACGGTCGGAAGGGCCGGCGCCTGGACACGGATGCGGCGCAGCGCGAGCGCGGCGAACGACATCACCGTGACCTGGACGGGCCGTTCCGGCGCCGGTTCGGTCAGGCCGAAGCGCTGGAGCGTCCGGATGAGGCGGCGTTCGACCTCGGCCCCGTACCGGGTGGGGTGTTTGGTCTCGATCAGCAGACGCACGTTCCGGCCGCTGTCGCACACCGCCTGCAGCAGCCGGTCGAGCGTCAGCAGGCGGGAGAGCTCCGGCATCGGCTCGTCGTCCACCGGATAGCGGGGATGCCAGGAGCCGAAGTCGAGCGAGTCGAGCTCGGCCAGGGTCTTGGCGCTGACCTTGCCGCGGCCGTTGCTCGTGCGGTTGAGCCGGCGGTCGTGCACGCAGACCAGGTGGCCGTCGCGGGTGAGCCGGACGTCGCACTCGAGCCCGTCGGCGCCGTCCTCCAGCGCGCGGAGGTAGGCGCCGAGCGTGTGCTCCGGAAGGGCGTCGGCGCCACCACGGTGCGCGAACACCAGGGGGCGGTACCCACGCTCTGTCAGTTCTTGTTGTCCGCCGCGGTCGGGCTCAGCACTCACGGTAGGCGCCCTACAGGACCCGGGCCTGCTGACCGTTTTCGCTTACCACCTCACGGCCGGCGGCAGCCCAGGACTGCATGCCGCCGTCCAGGTTGCGAACGTTGTCCCACCCGTTGCCCATGAGGTACGAGACGACCTGGCCCGACCGGCCACCGGACCGGCAGACGACGACCACCTCGACGTCGGCCGGCACCTCGGCCGTGCGGGCCGGGATCTCCATCATCGGCACGTGGTGGGCGCCGGGAGCGTGCCCCGCCGCCCACTCGTCGGGCTCGCGCACGTCGAGCAGGTAGATGTCGTCGCCGACCTCGGCGGGGGTCACGCTTGGTACTTGTGGTCCGAACACGACCACCAGGGTACGGCGGTCAACTGCCGGCCGCCGCGTCCGTCCCCTTCTTGAGGTTGGCCGCCATCCAGGTGTCCATCTCGTCGGCCGCCACCGCCTTGAAGAGCGCGAGCGCCTTCTCTTTGTCCGAGACCACCACGGACTGGCCGTCGATGGTGTCGCTGCCCTTGTTGGGGCTGGTGATGAACGTGAGGTTGTTGCCGCGTACGCCGCGCATCTCGGTGGCCATGTCGGTCAGCGAGAAGTCGTTGTCGACCGTGACCGCCGCCGTGACCGCCTTGAGGAACGAGTTGAGCTTGGCCGGGTTGGTGATCGTGCCGCTGCTCGCCGCCTTGTTCATGAGCGCCTTGAGGAAGTCCTGCTGGTGCTGCATGCGGGCGAAGTCGCCCCGGGCGAACTGCTTGCGCTGACGCACCCAGTCGAGCGCCTCGGCGCCGTTCATGTGCATGGTGCCCTTGGTGAACGTGCGGTACGGCTTGTGGATCGACTTGATCGTCTTCTCCACCTTGAGGTCGACGCCGCCGAGCGCGTCGGTGACCTCCTTGAAGCCACCGAAGTCGATCGCCATCACGTGGTCGACCTTGACGTCGGTGAGGCATTCGACGGTGTGCACGGCGCGCGGCAGGCCACCGAAGGCGAAGGCCGCGTTGATCTTGGCGCGGCTGCCGTCGCCGCACTCCGCCTCGTTGCTGCGCGGGACGACGACCCACAGGTCGCGCGGGATCGAGATGAGCTGGGCGCTCTTGTGGTCCTCGGGGACGTGCATGAGGATCAGCGTGTCGGCGCGCCACTTGCCGGCGCCGTCGTCCTGAGCGTCGGGGTCGCGCGAGTCGCTGCCCACCAGCAGGATGTTCTGCGCGCCCTCGATGGCCTTGGCCGGCCGGTCGGCGTTGATGCCCGAGAAGGCGTCGGTGCGCTTGAGGTCCTTGTCGAGACCCGAGGCGTAGCCGTAGAGCGAGATGCCCGCGATGATCGCGATGATCAGGACGGCCAGGCCGGCCAGCAGGGCGATGCGGCCCCAGCGAGGCTTGGGCCGGCGCCCGCGGTAGGAATTGCCGCGGCCGGGGCCACCGGGGCCACCGGGGCCACCAGGACCGCCGGGGCTGCCGCCGTAGCCGCCACCGCCCCCCGAACCACTCCCGCCCACCGGCCAGTCGTCGCGCTGTGACGACGACGAGCCGCGGTAGGCACCAGAGGGGCGGGCCGACGCCCGGCCCGAAGACGGGACAGAGGCTCGACCGGAACCGGAACCCCCGACGGGGGACGTGGGCGCTGACATGAGAACAAGGTTACGTACCCCGCGCACGAACTCCCTGCCATCAAACCGACACGGCACGAAGTGGGGAGAACCCTCAGCAGGGAAAATGCGGGGCCGGCGATGGCCGGCCCCGCATGTCGAATTAATGCAGACTTAGTGCGCGCCGTGTCCGGTCAGCGACCGGACCTCCAGCTCGGCGTACTTGGCGGTGTCGTCCTCCTTCGAGATCACGGTGCCGATCCAGCCGCACAGGAAGCCGATCGGGATCGAGATGATGCCCGGGTTGGAGAGCGGGAAGAAGTGCCAGTCGCTGTCCGGGAACATGGCCGTGGCCGAACCCGACACCACCGGCGAGAAGAACACCAGCACGACCGCGGCGGTCAGACCGCCGTAGATCGACCACAGCGCGCCGGAGGTGTTGAACCGCTTCCAGAACAGGCTGTAGAGGATCGCGGGCAGGTTGGCCGAGGCCGCCACCGCGAAGGCCAGCGCGACCAGGAAGGCCACGTTCAGGCTCTGCGCGAAGATCGACAGGGCGATCGCCACCGCGCCGATGACCAGGGCCGAGATGCGGGCGACCCGCACCTCGTCGCGTTCCGAGGCGTCGCCGCGCCGGATCACGTTGGCGTAGAAGTCATGCGCCAGGCTCGAGGACGACGCCAGGGTCAGACCGGCCACCACGGCCAGGATGGTGGCGAACGCGACCGCTGCGATGATCGCCAGCAGCACCGCGCCGCCCGTCTCGCCACCCAGATAGTCGACGCCGAGCGCCTGGGCCAGCTGGGGCGCCGCCGTGTTGCCCGCCTTGTCCTGCGCGGTGATGTTCGCGCCGCCCACCAGGGCCGCCGCGCCGAAGCCGAGGGCCAGGGTGAACAGGTAGAACGTGCCGATGATGCCGATCGCCCAGAGCACGCTCTTACGGGCGATCTTGCTGGTCGGCACGGTGTAGAACCGGGTCAGGATGTGCGGCAGGCCGGCCGTGCCGAGCACCAGCGCGATGCCCAGCGAGAGCAGGTCCATCTTGCTGTAGAAGGTGGCCGACGCGCTGGCCGATTCCACGCCGTACCGCAGGCCCGGCTGGAGGAAGGCGTCTCCCTTGCCGGATTGCGCGGCGGCGTCGCCGAGCAGCGCGGACAGGTTGAACTTGTAGTGCGCGAGCACCAGGATCGTCATCAGCAGGGCGCCGGTCATCAGCATGAACGCCTTGACGATCTGGACGTACGTGGTGCCCTTCATGCCGCCGACAATCACATAAATGATCATCAGCGTGCCGACCAGGATGATCGTGGCGATCTTGGCCGTGTCCGCGTCCATGCCCAGGAACGTTGTGCCGGGCGCGATGCCCAGCAGCAGGGCCACCAGCGCGCCCGCGCCGACCATCTGGGCGATCAGGTAGAAGATCGAGACCACGATGGTGGAGGCGCTGGCCGCCGTACGCACCGGGCGCTGACGCATCCGGAACGCGAGCACGTCGGCCATCGTGTAGCGGCCCGCGTTACGCAGATACTCGGCGACCAGCAGCAGTGCGACGAGCCAGGCGACCAGGAACCCGATGGAGTACAGGAAGCCGTCGTAGCCGTAGAGCGCGATCAGGCCGGCGATACCCAGGAAGGACGCCGCCGACATGTAGTCGCCGCCGATGGCCATGCCGTTCTGGAAACCGGAGAACTGGCGGCCGCCGGCGTAGAAGTCGGTGGCCGTCTTGGTCTGCCGGCTGGCCCAGATCGTGATGGCCAGGGTGATGGCCACGAAGACCAGGAACAGCGTGATCGTGAGGCCGCGGGAGGTGGAGGTGGATACCTCGGCGGCCAGGAAATGAGGTTCCATCAGTCCTCGCTCTTCTTGTCACCGGCGGCGGCCTCGGGAGCGCTGTCACCGGCCGTGAGATCGGCGTGGACCTTGTCGGCCAGCGGATCGATCTTCTGGGCCGCGTAGCGCGAGTAGTACCAGGCGATCAGGAACGTCGTGACGAACTGGAGCAGGCCGAAGACCAGGGCAACGTTGATGTTGCCGACGATCTTCGCGCTCATGAAACCGCGCGCGTAGGCGGAGAGCAGGACGTATAGCGAGTACCAGAGGAAGAACGCGACCGTCATCGGGAAGACGAAACTGCGCACGGCGTGACGCAGCCGGCCGAATTCCTCGGAATCTTGGACGTCCCGGTACCTCTCGGTGGAGGACGAGGGCACTTCGGTTGTCACCGGAGTTCACCACCTTCGGGGTGGAGCGGACTTTCCGGCAACGTACGAAGATCAGAGGCCGCCCGAGGGTGACCGGTCGGCCCGTGCGCCGAGTGGCGGTCTGACTGCGCTGAGCGGAGCGCTCCCAGTGCGAAGAATCAGCCGCCGAGCTCGTGATATCGACCGCGATAGTGGATGAGCGGGTGCGGCGACGGCCCGGCCTCGACCTTCTCGATGACCCCTTCGACCAGAAGTGCCCAGCCCAGCACCCGGGACGACGCCAGCCGGCAGCCGGCCCACGTGTCGCTCCCGGCAGGCACGGGCCCGTACCCGGTGTCGGTCCAGGCGTCACCGGTGAACAGCCCGCCCGGCGCGGGCATCAGCCCGGCGAACCGGTCGGCCAGTTGCCGGTCGCCCGGCGAGAGGGTGACCACCGCGAACCGGCCGCTCGTCTCGAGCGCCTCCCAGAAGTCGCTCTCGTCGTCGATCAGCCCCAGCACCCGCCCCGGGTCGCCGTCGGCGACCAGGGTGGACGACACGGTGAGCCCGGCTGGTCCGGCCGTGGTCCAGAGCGTGACCGGGGCGGCCAGCCGTCCGCGCAGCCGCCGTACGGCCGACTTGTCCTCGTCCGGGGTGGCGAAGGGGTCGGTGGAGTGGATTGTCACCCGGCCATTCTCGCTTTCCCGGCCCCACCGGTGTCGCGACCCGGCGCTGTCAACGGCCAGGAGTGACCGCGGCCAGCACCTCGGGCATGCGCCGGTCGAGCGATTCGCCCGCGACCCCCGAACCGATGAGGTAGGCCGCGCAGCCGAAGGCCACCCCCACGGGCAGCCCGATCCACAGCCACACGTCGCCGAGCAGGAACGCCAGGATCTGGAGCGGCGCCGTGGCGACCAGGATGCCGAGCATGACCCCGACCGTCAGCAGGCCCTTGGCCATCCCGCCGCCCGACGACAGGGCGAACGGGCTGGTCGACGGGGGCAGGGCGAAGGCGGCCCGCACCGACACCGGCAGCACCAGGCCGAGACCGGCGCCGTAGGTGGCGATCATCAGGCCGAGGTCGCCCGGAATGTGCTCGGGCCGGCCGCCGGTCACCCCCGCGACGATGGCGATGAGCAGCAGGAGCGGCAGGACGAAGGCGGCGTGCGCGGCCGCCCGCGAATGGATCTCGGTGCGGCCCGGCACTCCGATGATCATGTTGGCGGCGTACGCGTTGCCCTCGTACCCGAACTGGTTGGCCAGCGCGAGCACCGCCAGCAGCCCCACGAACGCGGCCGCCGGACCGGCCGAGCCGCCGTTCAGCGTGATCGAGAGGGGCAGGAAGAACCCGGCCACCGTGAAGGTGATCAGCGCCGCCCGCCGCCGGGTCTCGCGCCACCAGTACCGGATCTCCCGGGCCATCAGCGCGCCGAAGCGGGTGCGGGGCAGCCGCCGTCCGAGCAGCAGACCGGTCGGCGAGCCGACATCCCCGGTGCGGCCGGACGACCCGGTCGAGGCGGCGCCGAGCATCGCGCTCTCGAGCGTCGCGCTCCACCACCGGAGCAGGCCGGCCAGCGAGCCGGCGACGATCAGGAGCTTCAGCGGTACGGCCCAGAGACGCCCGTCGGCGACGTCGAGGCCCACGGACCAGCCGGCCGCGAACGGCGTCCAGCCCAGCACATCACCCAGCACCGCGAACGCGTCCCAGTCGGCGCGCTCGGCCCCGGCCAGCAGCGCCAGTTGCAGCGGCCCGAGCAGCGCCGCCACGACGGCGAACAGCACGACGGCCAGGTCGCGCGAGCGGCGCGACCGCAGGCCGGTGGCGAACGCGCTGGTCACCGCACGGCTCAGCGCGACGCAGAGCAGGAGTCCCCCGACCACGCCGGCCAGTTCCGCGAAAGCCGCGCCGGAGCCGCCGAGGGCGGCCGCCGTGCTCACCATGCCGAGCGTGGCGGCCAGTGTGGACAGAGCGGGCAGCCCGGCCAGCGCCGCGACGAACATGCCGAGGATCAGCGTGCGGCGGCGCAGTGGGAGCAGCGCGAAGCGGGCCGGGTCGAGCGACTCGTCGACCCCGAAGAACAGCAGCGGGAGCACCACCCAGCCCAGCACCAGCAGGGAACCGCCGAGCTGGAGCAGCATGCCGGCGGCCCGCTCGTCGCCGACCACGCCGGGCACCGCGAACAGTGCGTAACCGCCGATCGCGAACAGGCCGGCCATGACCACGCCCAGGACGAACAGCACGATACGAGCCGGGCGGCCGCGCAGACCGCCCGCGATCAGGCGCAGCTTGAGCTTGACGAACGGCCAGGGCGAGACCGGTGGCCGCTGCGGGACGGTCAGAGCCACGCGAGCTCCGAGCCGGTGCTCGTGCGGCCCCCGACAACCTGCACGAAGACCTCTTCGAGGGAGCGATCGCCGCGCACCGAGGCGAGTGTGCCGTGCCGCCGCAGCACGCCGTCGGAGATGATCGCGACGTGCGAGCAGAGGCGCTCGACGACCTCCATCACGTGGCTCGAGAAGATGACCGTGCCGCCGCCGGCGACGTAGCGCTGGAGGATCTCGCGGATGCGGGCGGCCGAGACCGGGTCGACCGCCTCGAACGGCTCGTCGAGCACCAGCAGCCGCGGCGCGTGCAGCAGCGCGCAGGCCAGACCGATCTTCTTGCGCATGCCGGCCGAGTAGTCGACGACCAGGGTGCGGTTGCCGGTGCCGAGTTCCAGCACGTCGAGCAGTTCCCGGGAGCGCTGGTCGACCGTGGCGGCGTCCATGCCGCGCAGCAGGCCGTGGTAGGCCAGGAGCTCGGGGCCGGTGAGACGGTCGAAAAGGCGTACGCCGTCGGGAAGCACGCCGAGGCGGGCCTTCGCCGCGGCCGGGTCGGCCCAGACGTCGTACCCCAGAAGGAACGCGCGACCAGCGTCGGGCCGCAGGAGGCCGACGGCCATGGACAGCGTGGTGGTCTTGCCGGCGCCGTTGGGGCCGAGCAGGCCGTAGAACGAACCCGCGGGCACCTCGAGATCGACCGCCGAGACCGCGAGCTTGGTGTCGAATCGCTTGACCAGGCCGTGCAGCGACATCGCCGCGGCCTGTTCCCCCTCGCGTGGCGCCGGCACCGTCATGGGTCCGAACCTAGTCAATGCCGTCGGCCCTGACCAGCGGCTTCAGACCCGCAGGCTCTCCGGCGCGTGCAGCCTGAGCATGGTCGCGCCGATGTCGCGCGGAACCCGCCGGCTGGTCAGCAACGAACCGGCGATCATCACCAGGAACGCCAGCGGCACGGTCCAGGCGGCGGGCTGCCCGATGGCGTCGGCGAGCCAGCCGTCAAGCGGCGGCCCGAGCACGGTGATCAGCACGGCAGCCATCGAGGCGCCGCCCCCGGCCATGACGCCGGCGATCGCGCCGACGTCGGTCAGCCGCCGCCACCAGATGCCCAGCACGAGCAGCGGGCAGAAGCTCGAGGCGGCCACCGCGAACGCCAGGCCGACCACCCGCGAGACGTCCATGTTGGAGACGTACAGCGAGAGCAGCACCGGCACCGATGCGGCGAGCACGGTGGCCAGCCGGAAGTCGCGGATCGAGCCGCTGCGGCCCGCCCGCAGGACGTCGGTGAAGACCACTCCGGCGACGCTGGTGAGCAGGCCGGACGAGGTGGAGAGGAAGGCGGCCAGCGCGCCCGCGGTGACCAGCGCGCCGAGCAGCCGGCCGAGGTGGCCCCCGCCGAGTGCCGCCTCGGGCAGGAGCAGGACGACGGCGTCGGTGCGACCGGTCATCAGTAGTTGCGGTGTGTAGATGCGGCCGAGCACGCCGTACAGGGTCGGTAACAGATAAAAGGCGCCAACCAGACCAAGAACCACCAGAGTCGTGCGCCGGGCCGAGGCTCCGTCCGGATTCGTATAGAAGCGGACGAGCACGTGGGGCAGGCCCATCGTGCCCAGGAAGGTGGCCAGGATCAGCGAATACGTGGCGAACAGGCTGCCGTCGCCGCCGGGAAGCAGCCAGTCGACGCCGAACCGCGCGTCGACCGTGCTCACTGCGGGCACCGGGTCGCCCGCGTCGAAGCTGAGCTGCTGACCCTTCTCGACCGGGACACCGTCGACGGTCGCGTCCTGCTCGATCACCACGCTGGTGGCGACCGGGAAGGTCGCGCCGGCCTCGGGGGTGACCAGTGGGCGGCCGTCGGACTGCCACTGGAGGGCCAGGAAGATCATCGGCACGGCGAGGGCGGTCAGCTTCAGCCAGTACTGGAAGGCCTGCACGAAGGTGATCGCCCGCATGCCGCCGAGGGCCACGTTCGCGGTGACCACGACGCCGACCAGCAGGGCGCCCCACGCGTACGAGCCGCCGGTGACCGTGGTGAAGGTGAGGCCGGCCCCCTGCAACTGCGGCACGAGGTAGAGGCAGCCGATGAAGACGACGAAGATACTGGCCAACCGGCGCAACGTGGGCGAGCCGAGGCGTACCTGGCAGAAGTCGGGCAACGTGAAGGCGCCCGACCGGCGCAGCGGCGCGGCCACGAACAGCAGCAACGCGAGGTAGCCGGCGGCGAAACCGACCGGATACCAGAGCACGTCGACGCCGTACCGCAGGATGAGCCCGGCGACCCCCAGGAACGACGCCGCCGACAGGTATTCGCCGCTGATCGCCGCGGCGTTCCAGGCCGGGCTCACCGACCGCGACGCGACCAGGAAGTCCGAGGTCGTGCGGGCGAAACGCAGGCCGTAGACGCCGATGCCGACGGTCACCAGGATCACGACGATCAGACCCGGGGCGAGGTACGGATTCACTGCTCGGGCCTGCGGATCAGCGCGATGAAGTCCTGCTCGTTGCGTTCCGCCCAGCGCACGTAGGCCCAGCCCACGCCGATCAGGAACGGGAACGACAGGACGCCGAGCAACAGCCAGGGCAGATAGACGCCGAAGATCTTGACGCCGGCGACACCCGGGGCAACCGCGAACAACAGCGGCAGAGCCCCGAGGGCGATCACGACCACCAGCGCCAGCCGCAGCGCGAGCGCCAGCTGGGCCCGCATCAGCCCCTTGACCAGCGCCTCGCCGACCGGCGTCTGTTCCGCGAGGTCGGAACGGGCGCGGTCGGCGGGGCGCCTGCGGGCTGCGACCTCAGCCAAGACCACCCGCGTACGCCGGGGAGTGGCGCTCGGGTCTTCGGCGGTCATGCCGGGGAGTCTGGCAGCCGGCCCTCCTCAGCACCAGCCTTGCCCGCTGCCCACCTGGCCGTTGATCAGCGAGCGGGCTCGGGCGTTCCCCAGGTTCCAGGTGCGCCAGTCGCCGGGCCGCAAATCGTCGCTGATCGCCCGCAGCACGCAGGCACGCTGCTCAGGCGGCAGCTTCATCAGCGCGGGCACCGCGTCCGGCGACAGGTTGCCCAGGTAGACCAGGTCGATCGGCTGGTTGCTGTGCCGCAGGTTGCGCTCGGCGATCACCCCGTCCGGGTTGGCCACGGCCAGGCCGATCAGCGCCAGGACACCGGCCGCGATCGCGACCCGGGGCAGCCACGGCGCCCGCAGGTTCCGGCCGGCGACGAGGATCAGCACCAGCACGAAGACGAACCAGAGCTCGCACCAGAAGACCAGCAGGCGCAGGCGGGTCAGGCCGTACTCGTCGGTGTAGAGGTTGATGCGGTGCAGCGCGGTCGCCGCGATGACCAGGGTCAGGCCGGTCAGCACGCCCAGGATCAGCCGGATCAGCAGCCGGTCGGCGGGCTTGTCGCGCGGGGCCCAGCGGGCGGCGCCGGCCAGCACGATCAGGGTCAGGCCGACGACGAAACTCAGCTGCCAGAAGCCCTGCCGGGCCTCGTCGGCGAAGGCGCGCACGGGCTCGTCGCCGTCGAACAGAACGACGGCCTGCACGCTGACGAACGCCCCGAAGAGCAGCGTCAGCAGGCCGAGCGGGACGGCCCACTCCCAGCGGTGCACCTTGCGGCCCTGCGTCGCGTCCAGTGTGGAGAGGTCGGGCGGCGCGGAGCGGAGGTAGGCGGCGGCGCCGGTCGAGAGAACGGCGAGACCGCCGACGAAGACCCATCGGAAGACCGTGTCGATCCCCAGATCGGGCACGAGGCTTTCGAGCGCCGACGCGAAGTGCAGGTCGGCCGAGGCCAGCAGCCCGCCGAACGCCACGAGCAGGACGACGGAGACGCCGGCGGTGGCGGCGATGCGTACCCCGGCGCCCCCAGCCGGCCGGTTGATGCGGGTCAGACCGCGCGTCAGCCACGGCAGCGAACGGAACGCGGCGATGAACGGCATCGTGTACGCGGCGAAGATGCTGCGCATCGACCGGCCACCGGCCAGGGCCAGCGCGCCGGTCAGCGTGGCCACCAGCAGGCAGAGCACGAACAGCCAGCCGGCCGAACGGAAAGTGCCCACGGCGAACAGGGCCAGGGTCGCGGTGCCCCAGGCGACCCGCTCCGGGCCGGGGCGGTAGCGGGGGCGGATGA
Organism: Paractinoplanes hotanensis; assembly: GCF_023717965.1. Taxonomy (NCBI): domain Bacteria; kingdom Bacillati; phylum Actinomycetota; class Actinomycetes; order Micromonosporales; family Micromonosporaceae; genus Paractinoplanes; species Paractinoplanes hotanensis. The sequence continues at coordinate 88,285 of NZ_JAMQOL010000053.1, forward strand.
CGAGCGGCGGCGGGCCGCCCTTCGGTTGCACCGGGCCGGCGACGATCGCGGCGGCCAGTCCGGCCAGCGCGGTCAGCAGCCACCCGACGCCGGGCCGGTCGAGCGGTAGGCTGAGGGCGGTGACGACGGCAGCCCCCGCGACTGCCGCGACGGTCAGGGCCGACGCCGGGTGGACCGGGCCGGGCCAGTGCCTCGCCCAGGGTGCGGTCGACGGCCAGGGGCCGTGCAGGACCGGCAACGGCTTGGTCTGCGGAGCGGGCGTGGTTGGCGGCGCCAGAGACATCGGAACACCTTCCGGAGGGCAGAGTCATGCCTTGAAATGGGGGAATGGCGTTGATCAGGTCTTGGTGAGTGGCAGGGTCACGTGGATCAGGCAGCCCGCGTGCTCGGGGTCGACCGCCGCGATCGTTCCCCGGTGCAGTTGCACCACCCAGCGCGCGATGGCCAGGCCGAGGCCGGTGCCGCCACCACCGGGACGCTCGCCCCGGGTGAACCGCTCGAACACCCGGTCGCGTTCGTCCGGCGGAATGCCCTCACCCTCGTCGGAGACGGCGATGAGCAGACGGTCGTCGCGGCGCTCGGCACGCACTCCGACCGTGCCGCCGGCCGGGCTGTGCCGGGCGGCGTTGTCGAGCAGGTTGGCGAACACCTGGTGCAACCGCTCGCGGTCGCCGATGACGACGACGTGCGGGCAGGCGACCTTGAAGCGGACGTCCCGCCCCGAACCGGCCGCGTTGACCTCGGCCTCGCGGACGACATCGTCCAGGAAGGACGGCACATCGATCGGCCGCCGGATCAGCGGGGCGACCCCGGCGTCGATGCGGGACAGGTCGAGCAACTCGGTGACCAGCCGGCCGAGGCGTTCGGTCTGGCCCAGGGCGGTCTGCATCATCGCCGGTTCGGCCGCCGCCACCCCGTCGACGATGTTCTCGAGCAGGCCTTGCAGAGCGGTGATCGGCGTACGCAACTCGTGCGAGACGTTCGCGATCAGCTCGCGCCGCTGCCGGTCGGCCGCGGCCAGATCGGCCGACATCTGGTTGAACGCGGCCGCGAGCTCGCCCACCTCGTCGGCCGAGGTGGCCCGGATCCGCCGCGTGTAGTCGCCCCGGGCCATGTCGCGGGCGGCCGCGGTCATCTCGCGCAGCGGCGAGGTCATGCCCCGGGCCAGGAACTGCACGATGGTCACCCCGATGACGGTCGCGGTGACCCCGGTCCAGAACGGGAACCACCCCAGCCACAGGTAGAACCAGATCAGCCCGCTGCCCCCGCCGGCCAGCAGCACCATGATGATCTTCATCTTGATCGACCGCACCGGGTCGAGCGGCCGCGGCAGCCAGGCCAGCGCCCGGGCGAGGCGCTCCTTCACCGCTCGACCTCCAGGGCGTAACCCACACCGTGCACGGTGCGGATCAGGTCGGCGCCGAGCTTGCGCCGCAGCCCCTTGATGTGGCTGTCGACCGTGCGGGTGCCGGAGGCGTCGGCCCACCCCCAGACGTCGGCCAGCAGCCTTTCCCTGGGCAGAACGGTCCTCGGGTGCGCTGCGAGATGGACGAGCAGATCGAACTCGGTCGGCGTCAGATGAGCCTCGACCCCGGCCCGTACGACCCGCCGTTCGCCTTGATTGATCTCCAGGTCCCCGAACCGCAGCGTGGGCGGCCCCGCCGGAACAACGGCGACCTTGGCCGCCCGCCGCAGCAGCGCGTGCACCCGCGCGGCCAGCTCGCGCATCGAGAACGGCTTGACCATGTAGTCGTCGGCGCCCACCGCGAGCCCCACCAGCAGGTCGGTCTCGTCGTCGCGGGCGGTGAGCATGAGGATCGGAACGGACCGCTCGGCCTGGATGCGACGGCACACCTCGAGCCCGTCGAACCCCGGCAGCATCACATCGAGCACCACGGCGTCCGGTTGCGTACGCCGAGCCGCCTCCACCGCCGCCGGCCCGTCCCCCGCCACCTCGACGGTGAACCCTTCGGCCCGAAGCCGGGCTGCCACCGCCTCAGCGATGGTCCGCTCATCCTCAACGACAAGAACGCGCCGCTCCGTCTCCACGCCACACCTCCGCCCGCCGATCAAACCCCGACCCGGAACGTGACCCGGCACACCCCCGTGCCCACCGACCCACGTGCCGCAGCCTATTGACCAGTGGTGCGGTCCCGGCGCTGACTTTGTGAACGACTTGTGCAGATCAAGATCCAGGCGGTGTGCCCGGCCGGCCTATTTGCCCTCGTTGTACGGATAGCGCTCGATCGCCACCCCGGCCTGGACGGCTTCGGTGATCTCCGCGCCGAGCAGGTTCCGGGCGGTGTCGGACCACGGCGGGCGGGGGTCGCTGCGGGTCTTCCTCCAGATCGCGTCCGCGTTCTCGGTGGCCGTCGGCACGTCGGGCATCGCGGCTCTGAGCTCGGCCTTCACGGCGGCCCGGATCTCGGCGGCGATCCACTTCTTGTCGTCTGCGGTGAGTGCCACGGGAACATCCTCCAGATGCCAGGAAGCCGTCGAGGCTTCGTGGGCCGATGTGTACGAGGAAGAGAAGTGCGCATGGCCGTTGTGCGGGTTGGAGCCGGTGTAGTTCCGCTGCCGCCAGCCGTTGCTCGCCGACCAGATGCGCCGGTTGTAGATGATGTAGCGCAGCCGCTTCTCCGCGCCCGAGCGGCACCGGGTCAGCAGGAACTGCACGACGTTCTCCATCGACAGCCCCGGCACGCGCAGGTTGACGTCGACGTCGATGGCGTGCACCTCGTTGACCCGGTCGGCGTCGCGGATCGGGACGTTGCCGGTCTCGTCGGGGTTGTGATCCGACTGACTGCCCTGATGCGCCGCGTCGCCGACCGAACCGTCACTGGCCTTGTCACGGCTGGGCGCGATCGCGTTGAACTCGGACCGCAGCTTCACCAGGCAAGGCACCAGAATCCAGCTGGCCATCCGGCCTCCTGTTCGCCGGAGCCGGACCATCCGGCACCAGAGCATCGACACCTGCGAGCCGGCTCACCACACGACGTGCCTGGTGGCTCCGCGATCTGCTCGCCGGGTACTCCAAAATAGTCCGTCGATTCGTTCAGGGCGTACCGAGCGGGTGTGACCGGCCTTCTCACGGCTCCAGGGGCAGCAGGCCGGAGCGGTAGGCCCAGATGACCGTCTGCACGCGGTCGCGGGCACCGATCTTGGTCATGGCGCGGCTCAGGTGGCTCTTCACGGTGCTGACCTCGACCACCAGCTCGGCTGCGATCTCGGCGTTGGACAGGCCGTGGGCCAGCAGCCGGACGATTTCCGCCTCGCGCGCGGTGAGCACGCCCGGTCCGGTTCCGGCCGGTACGGCGGCTCGGCGGCGGCGGGCGAACTCGACGATCACGCGCCGGGTGACCGCCTGGTCGACCATCCCCTGACCGGCGGCGAGCCGGCGGATCGCGTCGACCAGGGTGTCCACGTCGGCGTCCTTGAGCAGAAACCCGCTCGCGCCGGCCTCGAGCGCGCCGAAGACGTACTCGTCCAGCTCGTAGGTGGTCAGCACCAGCACCGCGGGCGCCGGATCGAGGGTGCCGACGATGTCGCGGGTCGCGGTCAGGCCGTCGCCGCCGGGCATCCGGACGTCCATGCAGACGACGTCCGGACCGAGCAGGCGGGCCATCCGGACTGCCTCGGGGCCGTCGGTGGCCTCGCCGATCACGGTGATGTCGCCGGCCAGCTCGATCAGCGACCGGAAGCCGGCTCGCAACATCGCCTGGTCGTCGGCGAGCAGCACGGTGATCACGCGTCACCGGTGGGGCGGGGAACGGTGATCCGGACGCGCCAGCCGCCGTCTGCGGTAGGTCCGGCGTCCAGCGCGGCGCCGATCAACGAGGCCCGCTCCCGCATGCCGACCAGGCCGAAGCCGCGACGTCCGCGGTCGCGCTCGATGGACGGGCCGGTCGCGGGACCGTTGTGGATCTCCATTGTGGTCTCCGGCTCCCGGTAGGCGAGTGTGATCGTCACCGGCGCACCGGGGGCGTGGTCACGCGCGTTGGTCAGCGACTCCTGTGCGACCCGGTAGAGCGCCAGTTCCACGGCCGGGTCCTGAACGCCGGGCGTGCCCTCGACCGTGAGCTCGGCCTCGCCGCCGGACACGAGCCGGTCGATCATCGCAAGGCCGCTGCCGTCCGGCAGGTCCGGGTCGGCGCCACTCTCGTCCCGCAGCGCGCCGACGATCAGCCGCAGATTGTTCAACGTGTTCCGGCCCTCCTCGCGGACCGCGGCCGCGTGGCTCCGTGCCGCCGCCGGGTCGCGGTCCAGTAGCCGTTCGACGAGCGTGGCCTGCACGATCAGTGAGGTGAGATGGTGCGCGGCGACGTCGTGCAGCTCGCGTGCGGTCCGGGCCCGTTCCGCGGCCAGCACCGCCTCGGTCCGTGCCTGGTGCGCCTCAGCGTCGGCGGCGGCGCGGGCCGCGACCACTTCGGCGTAGCGGCGCCGCATGGTGAGGTGGGCACCGAGCAACGCAGCGCCGATGTAGAGCAGCAGCGAGAGCAGAAGGTGGACGGCGATCCGGGCCAGCGCCAGCGGCGCATCTGCCGGCGGGGGCAGGCTGAGCAACGCGTACCCGCCGATCTCGACGACCGCCGTGATCACCGCGAGGCTGATGGCGGTGCGCGTGGTGAGCAACGTGCCGCAGGTGTAGATCGCAATGGTGAGACCGAAACCGCGCACGCCGGTGCCGTGCGGGGAGGCAGCGGCGATCGCTGCCTGCAGCACCAGCATCAGCGTCACGCACCACAGCGGGCTGATCCGGCGCAGGCAGATCAGCAGCGTCTGGGCCGCCACCAGCGCCAGCACGAGCGTGCCCGGTGCTGTGCCCGGCACGCCGGTGAGCCACAGCAGCACGGCGGTGAACGGCACGGCGACCAGGGCCACCGCGCCGTCCTGAAGCAGCTTCATCAGCGCCGCGCGGCCAGCCACGCGGTGATGTCGCGCAGCACGGCCGGGTCCGGGTTGCCGAGCGCCGGCTGGTACTCCGACGTGACGTTCATCAGGTGGCTGACGCCGGGATAGGTGATCAGCGTGTGGTCCCGGTTCTTGGCCGCGGCGAGGGCGGCGTCCGTGACGATCGCGCCCCGTACCGCGGTCTGGATGTCGGTCTGGCCGTTCAGCAGCAGCACCGGGCCGTCGTACCGGGGCAGCGTCCGCGCCGGGGTCGGGAAACGACCGAAGTCGGTGATGTACCTGGCGAATTGCTCGGGTAGGCCGGGCAGGTTGGGGAACTGATCGAAGCCGGTGGCCGCGCGGACGACCGGTTCGACCTCGGCGTCGATGGCGAGGACGCCGTCGCCGTTCGCGTCGGTCGCGGGAGCGGTCAGGAGCGCCCGGAACTGCGCTGCCACCTCGGCCGGCCGGCCGACCAGGCCCTCGGAGACCTCGGCCCGCGTCAGGCGGCCGTCCCCGTCGAAGTCGAACTCCTCGTGCAGCTGCCCCAGTGTGCGACCCACGATCTGGTAGTAGATCACCTCGCGTGTGGTGCCGTGGACCACGCCCATCGCGACGACACCGGCCGGCTTCCTGATGCCGTACGCCCGGGGGTCGGCGACCAGGTTGCCGGCGACCTGGGTGCCCTCGCTGTGGCCGAGCAGGAAGATCTTGGCCGGGTCGACCCGCGGGGAGTTCCGGGCGAACCGGATGACCGCGGCCGCGTCCCGTACCGTCTGCTCGTAGGGCTTGTCGAGGTCGAGGAAAGCGGGGTTGTCGCTCAGCACGGGGCCGACGCCGACCACGCCGCGCTTGTTGAAGCGCAGCACCGCGAAGCCGCTCGCGCTGACCGACCGGGCAACTGACTTGAACGTGGCCACACCCGGAGCGAGTGTCTGATCCATGTCGTTCTTGCCGCTGCCGTGCAGCAGGACGACCACCGGCAGCCGGCCCCTCGACCCCTTCGGAAAGGTGAGCTCGCCCTTCGCCGACCATCCACCGCTCATGGGGATGGTCACGGCCTCACGGGTGATTCCGGCCCATTCGCTCCCCGGCTTTGCCCTCGCCTGGGCACCGGCCGCAGGCACCAGCCCGACGACCAGCGCTGCTGCCGCAAGCACGGCAATCTTCTTCACTCTCATGACGTTCTCCCTGGTCGGCGTCGTTTCAACACCTCAGAGCCTGCCGCCCGCGCCGGGCCGGGCACATCCGGCGGGAGCGGGAAGTCCGGCTTGCGACTTCCGATGGAGGCGGGTCACCCGTGCGACGGAGAATGCCGGCGGAGCCTGTGGATAACTCTGTGGAGAACTCTGTGAACCTGTGGACAACCGTGTGGATGGGTGTGCCAGAGTCAACGGGTCCAGTCGTGTTTGGCCGCTCTGATCAGGCGATCCTTCAGCTCTCGGGTGTGGCGGCGGCTGACCGGCAGCTCGATGCCGTCGACCGAGACCACGTAGCCCGAGCCGGTCAGGCGTAGCTCGGCGATCAGGCGGATCTGGACCAGGTAGGACCGGTGGATCCGGACGAAGCCGGCGTCGGCCCAGCGTTCGGCCAGGGTGGCCAGGGAGACGCGGACGAGGTGAGAGGCGTCCGAGGTGTGCAGGCGCGCGTAGTCGCCCTGGGCCTCGACCCAGCGGACCGAGCTGCGCGGGAGCATGCGCGTGGTGCCGGCCAGCTCGACGGGGATCGTGGGCTCGTCGGCGGGCTGGGCGGGGGCGGTCGTGGGCACGGGGCGGGAACCGGCCACCCGGCGCAGGGACTCGCCCAGGCGTTCGGCGCGGACGGGCTTGCGGACGTAGTCGGTGACGCCCAGGTCGAAGGCGTCCACGGCCCCGTCGTCGTACGCCGTGACGAAGACGATCGCCGGTGGGCGGGCGAAACGGCGCAGGATGCGAGCCAGTTCCATGCCGTCCAGGCCGGGCATCCGGATGTCCAGGAAGACCGCGTCGACCTCGGTGTCACGCAGCACCCGCAGGGCCTCGGTGGCGTCGCCCGCGCGGTGCACGTGTGCGACCCGGCCGTCCGCGTTGAGCAGGTAGGCCAGCTCGTCCAGTGCGGGCGGCTCGTCGTCCACGGCCAGCACGACCAGGCTCACGCTCTCACTCCCGGGTGGAATTTCGGCACTCGCATGCTCACTTTCGTCCCGGCGCCGGGCCCCGTCTCGACGACCAGGCCGAAGTGGTCGCCGAAGACCGAGCGCAGCCGCTCGTCCACATTCGCCAGGCCCACGTGCTGCCCGTCGTCGGTCTCGGGCATTCCGGCGGCGAACACCGCCGGATCGATGCCGACCCCGTCGTCCTCGACCGTGATGTGGCACTCGGCGCCGGCGTCCTGTGCCTCGATGCTCACCATACCGACGCCCGGCTTCCGCGAAAGACCGTGCCGGATGGCGTTCTCGACCAGCGGTTGCAGGCAGAGGAAGGGCAGGCCGACCGGCAGCACCTCGGGGGCGATCTGCAGGCGTACCTGAAGCCGGTCGCCGAACCGGGCGCGCTCGATCGTGAGATAGCGGTCGATCGAGCGCAGCTCCTCGGCCAGCGTGGTGAAGTCGCCGTGGGCCCGGAACGAGTAGCGGGTGAACTCGGCGAACTCCAGGATCAGCTCGCGGGCCCGTTCGGGGTCGGTACGGACGAAGGACGCGATCGCGGTCAGGGCGTTGTAGATGAAGTGCGGGCTGATCTGCGCCCGCAACGCGCGGACCTCGGCCCGGGCGAGCCTCTCGCGGGACGAGTCGAGTTCGGCCAGCGCCAGCTGCGACCCGGCCCAGCGGGCGGTTTCGAGAGTCGCCTGGACGAGGCCGGGTGCGGGCTGGTCGTCGGCCACTGCCACCAGAACCGCGGTGGCCTGCCCGGCCAGATCGGTCAGCGGCGCGACCACGGCGCCGCGCACGACGCAGTCGACCCGGTCGCAGGGCAGGTCCGACGAGCCCAGCACGATCGAGCGGTGCGTCTCGAGCGCCCGGGTGGCGGCCTCGGTGAACTGCTCGCTGTGGTGGCTGCCGCGGCCGTCGAAGGCCAGGCACCGCTCGGCGTCGGCGATGGTGAGGCCGGCCGCGCCGACGAGCGTACGAAGGTGCCGGGCGGCTTTGGCGGCGGTGCTGGGACTGAGACCGGCCCGGAGCGGGTCGGCGGCCAGCCCGGCGGTGTGCAGCACGTCGTACGTGGCCCGCTGCATGGCCGTGGCGATGCCGCGGCGGGCTCGCAGGCGGATGACGGCCACCACGGCGGCGGCCAGCGCGGCCAGCACAGCAAGGACCGCCAGCACGCTGCCCACCTGTCCGGCCACGCAGCAGATAGTGGTCGTTCCGCGGGTTGCCGTCCAGCCGTCATACCGTATTGGCAGGGTGCCAATTGGGATTACCCATGGGTAATGAGTCGATCAAAGATTGACACAAATCGATACACGGCTCACCCACACCCCAGGGAGTGCCCATGTCCGTTCCCCAGTTCCGCACCGGTCTGGCCGCCGTCCTCGCGGCCCTCACCCTCGTCGCGGCGTCACCGGCGGCGCCGGCCCTCGCGGCCAACCCGTACGAACGTGGCCCCGCCCCCACCACCAGCAGCATCGAGGCGTCCCGTGGCTCGTTCGCGATCGCCCAGACCACCGTCGCGCGCTCCGCGGTCAGCGGCTTCGGCGGCGGCACGATCTACTACCCCACCAGCACGACGGCCGGCACGTTCGGCGCCATCGCCATCTCGCCCGGCTTCACGGCCTCCCAGTCCAGCGTGTCGTGGCTCGGCCCCCGCCTCGCCTCACAGGGCTTCGTGATCATCACGATCGACACGCTGAGCACCCTCGACCAGCCCGCCGCGCGCGGCACCCAGCTGCTGGCCGCTCTCGACTACCTGACCCGGACCAGCAGCGTCCGTACGCGCATCGACGCGACCCGACTCGGCGTCATGGGCCACTCGATGGGTGGCGGCGGCAGCCTGTCGGCCTCGGTCAGCCGGCCGGCGCTGCAGGCGGCCATCCCGCTCACCCCGTGGCACGGGACCAAGAGCTGGTCGTCCGACCGCGTGCCCACGCTGATCATCGGCGCCGAGAACGACACCGTGGCGTCGGTCTCGGCCCACTCCGAACCGTTCTACACGAGCCTGCCGAGCACCCTCGACAAGGCGTACCTGGAGCTCAACAACGCCTCGCACTCCGCGCCGACCTCGACGAACGTCACGGTCGCGAAGTACAGCATCAGCTGGCTCAAGCGCTTCATCGACAACGACACCCGCTACGAGCAGTTCCTGTGCCCCAAGCCGTCGGGCTCGGCGATCCAGGAATACCGCGACACCTGCCCGCACTCCTGAGGCCGGGCGCGGCGGCGCCCGGCTCAGCATCGGCCGGGCGTCGCTCAGTAGGCGCCCTTGCGCTTGAGTACGACCCAGATCGTGCGCCACAGGATGCCCAGGTCGTAGGTCAGCGACCAGTTGTCGACGTAGTAGAGGTCGAGCCGTACGGCCTCGTCCCACGACAGGTCGGAGCGGCCCGACACCTGCCACAGCCCGGTGATGCCCGGCCGCACCAGCAGCCGCCGCCGCACGTCGCCCAGGTAGTCGCCGTCGTCGGCCGGCAGCGGCCGCGGCCCCACCAGCGACATCTCGCCCTTCAGCACGTTGATCAGCTGAGGCAGCTCGTCGAGCGACGTCGCCCGCAGCTTCGCCCCGAACGAGAAGATCCGGGGGTCGTTCTTCATCTTGAAGAGCATGCCGTCGGACTCGTTGAGCTCTTCCAGCGTGCGCTTGCGTTCCTCGGCGTCGACGTACATGGTGCGGAACTTCCACACCCGGAACGTACGACCCTCGTGGCCGACGCGGGGCTGGCGGAAGAACACCGGGCCGGGGTCGGAGAGGCGGATGCCGAGCGCGATGGCCAGCAGGATCGGACTGATCAGCAGCAGGCCGAGGCCGGCCGCGACCCGGTCGATCAGGTTCTTCACCAGCCAGCCGGGGCCCGAGAGGGTGGGCTCCTCGACGTGCAGCAGCGGCAGGCCCTCGATCGGGCGGATGTGCACCCGGGGGCCGGCGATGTCGGTCAGCTGGGGTGCGACCACCAGGTCGACGCCCGTGCCCTCGAGCTGCCAGGCCAGCCGGCGCAGCTCGCCCGGCTCGGCGCTGGCCGAGCCGCAGACCGCGATCGTGTCAGCGCCGACCTCGCGCACCAGCGCCAGCACGTCGCGGGCGGCGTAGACCGGAACCGGAGTCTCGATGCCCCGGGCCGCCGCGTAGCCATCGGTCAGGTGGATGGCCACCGGGATGAGGCCGGCGGCGGGGCTGCGGGTGACCGCGGTGTAGACCTCGAGCGCCTCGGGCAGGGTGCCGACCAGGACCATGCGGTGGGCGCCGTGGCCGGTCTTGCGCCGGGCGAAGTGCAGCACCTGACGGGCGATGACCCGGCCGGAGAGCAGGAAGAGCAGCGCCATCAGCGAGACCGCGGCGACCGTGCCGCGCGACAGCGGCGCCTTGGTGGCGAACGCGAGCAGCGAGACGCAGGCCACCACGGTGACCGAGGTGCGCACGATGCGCTTGAACTCTTCGCTGCCCAGGCCGAGGTAGCGGCGGTCGTACGCGCCGTTGGCCCAGAGCAGGACCAGCCAGCCCAGCGGTAGCACCACGTAGGCGAAGAAGAGGAAGAGCTCCTCGTTGTGCAGGAAGCCGAGGCTGCGGCCGATGAAGCCGGAGCGTGACTTCTCGATCCACGTCGCGGCCAGGTGGCTCGCGGCGATACCGGAGAGGAGGTCGAGGAAGAGAAGGACCAACGTGTACGGGCGATGCCAGCGCGAGACGCGCTTGTGCTGCCGGTTCCAGGCTGATCGGGGTACGCCGTTGCTCGGTGGCGGGGTTTGCTGCCACTCGAAGCTGTCGTACGGCACGGGTTTGCTCCGGCTGCTGTCGGTAACCGGGCGATGCAGGCTAGCGGTCACCTCGCCTACGTCCTCCCGCATCCGGAAAAGGTTACGCACCGCCACGGGACCCAGGGACGATCGCGCCGCGGAAACGTGGGACCGGGCCACTATACCGATGGATCGGGCGGAGAGAAGCGGACGTTGTGCCCGCTTTCCCGACCGTGTACGTACCGTTACCGTTTGGCACCTATCGGATCAACTTGGACAGGCGTCGATCGGCCAGTGGTTTCCCGCCGGTCTGGCAGGTGGCGCAATATTGCAGACTCTTGTCGGCGAACGAGACCTCGCGCACGATATCGCCGCATACCGGACAAGGCAGCCCGGTGCGCGCGTGGACCCGCATGCCGGCCCGCTTCTCGCCCTTGAGCTCGGCCGCCTTCTGCCCCACGGAGCGGGCCACAGCGTCGGTCTCGACCGCACGCATGGCGGCGTAGAGCGTGTCGATCTGCTCGTCGGTCAGTTTGCCGGTGAGCGCGAACGGCGAGAGCTTGGCCACGTGCAGGATCTCATCGGAGTAGGCGTTGCCGATGCCGGCCAGCACCTCCTGATCGACCAGCACGCCCTTGACCTGCCCGTTGCGGCCCTTCAGGCGGTCGGCGAACTCGTCGCGGGAGACGGCCAGCGCGTCCGGGCCGAGCCTCGACACGCCCGGGACCTCGGCCGGGTCGCGTACGAGATAGGCCGCCAGCGACTTCTGGGTGCCGGCCTCGGTGAGGTCGAAGCCGGAGCCGTCGTCGAGCCGCATGCGGATGGCGATCGGGCCGCTGCCCGGCTTGAGCGGGGCGGGCGACTTGAAGGCGTCGCGGTAGTGCAGCCAGCCGGCCCGAGCCAGGTGGACCACGAGGTGCAGGTCGTCACCGAGCCCGATGTCGAGGAACTTGCCGTGGCGGCCGGCGGAGGTGACAGCGAGGCCGGCGACCGCGGTGGCCGGCGGGTCGAAGGTCTTCAGCGCGCTGAACGAGGAGACCTCGAGGCGCTCGACGGTGTGGCCGACCGCACGCTCACGCAGGTAGGCCGCGAGCGCCTCGACCTCAGGAAGTTCGGGCACGCCCTCAACGGTAGCGTTTCGAGGCGTGAAGGTCGTCGTTGCGCACAACCGGTATCGGGAAGCCATGCCGTCCGGCGAGAACGTCATCGTGGACACCGAGATCGTTCAGCTGCGCGCGGCCGGGGTCGAGGTGCTGCCGTTCCAGCGCAGCTCCGACTCGATCGCTGCGCTTCCCCCGGCCGAGAAGGCGCTGCTGCCGCTCTCGCCGATCTACGGCCGGGCCGCCCAGCGCGACCTGGCCCAGCTCCTGAAGGCGGAGCGCCCGGACGTCTTCCACCTGCACAATCCGTACCCGCTGCTGTCGCCCTGGGTCGTTCGCACAGCCCATGCCCACGGCGTGCCGGTGGTGCAGACGGTGCACAACTACCGGCAGGTGTGCTCGTCGGGTCTGTATTTCCGCGACGGTCACAACTGCCAGGACTGCAAGGGCAAGCTCATCGGGTGGCCGGCCGTGCAGCACCGCTGCTACCGCGGCTCGGCCGCGCAGAGCGCCCTGATGGCGACGACGCTCGCCGTGCACCGGCCCACCTGGCGCTCGGTCGACCGGTTCATCGCGCTGACCGACCGGATCGCCGCGCATCTGCACGACTACGGCATCCCGGACGAGCGCATCGTGGTGAAGCCGAACGGCCTGCCCGACCCGGGTGAGCCGGCGCCATTGGGCGACGGATTCCTGTACGGTGCCCGGCTCTCCCCCGAGAAGGGTTTGGGCCTGCTGCTCGACGCTTGGCGGCGGCACCCCGACGGGTCGCTCGGGACGCTGCGCATCGCCGGCGACGGCGAGTTGCGCCCGCTGGCCGAGCAGGCCGCAGCCGAGCGCTCCGACGTGCTTTACCTGGGCATTCTCGACCGCGAGGGGATGCGCGAGGTCCGTGACGAGTCGGCCGTGGTGGTCGCCGTGCCGACCTGGAACGACGTGCTGCCCACGGTGATCCTGGAGGCCATGGCCGCCGGCCGCCCCGTGGTCGGCACCGCGGTGGGTGGCATTCCGTACCTGATCGGCGACGCCGGCTGGGTGGTCGAGCCCGATCCGGCGGCCCTGGCCGATGCTCTCGCCCGGGCCCGCACCGGAGCCGCGGCCCTGGCCCCGGCCGCCCGCGCCCGCTACCTCGACCAGTTCCACCCCGACGTGCTCACCCCGCGGCTCATCGGCGTTTACACCAGCCTCACAGCGAATTCTGATCCTCCTTCGAGGTAGATCTTGGCCTGCGGCGGGCATGCCGGAAAGGTGAGCCCCTCTCGGAGAAATGTCCTTTTTGGTGTGGGTGGCGCCGTCCTGACCGGCGTCGCCGGCGGCGGGATCGGCTATGCGTGGGGTCGCGGCGCTGACCCGGCGGCGCCCGCTGACCCGGCGGCGGTTCCCGCCGGTGACCCGAAGTTCCGTTCCCGGCCCGACCTGCGCACGTTGCCCGACGTCACGATCACGACGGCCGCCAACGGCGCCGTGGCCGGCTCCATCTTCCTCACTCCCGCCTCCGGTGCGGGGCTGTGGGGCCCGCTGATCGTCGACGAGCAGGGCTCGCCGGTCTGGTTCCGGAAGGTGCCCGACCCGGCGACGGTGGCCATCGACCTCAAGGCGCAGACCTACCGCGACCAGCCGGTGCTGACCTGGTGGGAGGGCACTATCGGCGGTACCGGCGGCCAGGGTGTCGGCCAGGGCGAGTTCGTGATCGCCGACCGGTCGTACCGGGAGATCACCCGGATCCGGGCGGCTGGCACCGAGCAGGCCGACCAGCACGATCTCGTGATCACGCCGCGGAACACCGCGCTCTTCTGGGTGTACGACCCGATCCCGTACGACCTGACGGCTCTCGGCGGACCGGAGGACGGCGTGCTGCACGACGGCCTCCTCCAGGAGATCGACATCGCGACCGGGCGCAAGGTCTTCGAGTGGCGGTCGAGCGACCACGTGGGGCTCGACGAGTCGTACGCGCCGCTGCCCGTGGGGGATTCGGAGCATCTTCCGTACGACTACTTCCACGCCAATTCGGTCGGCCTGGCCGCCGACGGCAACATCATCGTGTCGGCCCGGCACACGTGGGCCGTCTACAAGATCGATCGGCGCGGTGGCGAGGTCCGCTGGCGGATCGGCGGCAAGAAGTCCGATTTCCAGGTCGACGAGCGGACGAAGTTCTCGTGGCAGCACGACTTCCGGCAGCGGCGCGACGGGTCGTACGGGTTGTTCGACAACGGCGCCGGGGTGACCAAGGAGCGGGAGTACTCGCGCGGCGTGGTCTTCCGCGTGGACGAAGCGGCGAAGCGGACCACGTTCGTCGCCGAGTACGCGCATCCGGACCGGCTGTCGGCGCCGACGCAGGGCAGCTTCCGCGAGCTGGCCGACGGCGGGTCGTTCGTCGGCTGGGGTCAGATGCCGCACTTCACCGAGCACAACGCCGACGGCTCGGTGCGGCTGGCCGGTCACCTGCCGCTCGACAACCAGTCCTATCGCGCCTACAAGGCCGAGTGGACGGGCACGCCGTCCGACCAGCCCGCGCTGGGCCTGCGCGTCGAGGGCGGCAACGTGATCGTGTCGGCGAGCTGGAACGGCGCGACGCGGGTGGCCCGGTGGCGGGCGCGGTGGGGCACCCAGCCGGGTGCTCTGTCGGGCGGCACGGTCGAGGAGGCCCGGGCCGGCTTCGAGACGACGCTGACGATCTCGGGCACTCCCGAATACGTGGTGGCCGAGGCGCTCGACAAGAGCGGAAAGGTGCTGGGCTCCTCGTCGGCGATTCCGGTCCGGGTGTGACGGGTCACAGTTGACATGACCGGCTAACGCCATTAGCTTTTAGCTAACGGAATTAGCCAACACCCGGAGGCAGTCATGACCGAGTTCCTCACCGTCGACGGCGGCGCCATCGCCTACGAAGTCAGCGGCGCCGGCCCGCTGGTCGTGCTCGCCCACGGCATGGGAGACAGCCGCGAGTCCTACCGGTTCGTCGTGCCCCAGCTGGTCGCCGCCGGCTATCGCGTGGCCAACGTCGATCTGCGCGGCTGCGGCGAGTCGAGCGCGGTGTGGCCGTCCTACTCGCGTACCGACATCGCCGGTGACCTGATCGCGGTGGTGCGTCACCTCGGCGGCCCGGCCGTCCTGGTCGGGCAGTCGATCTCGGGTGGCGCGGTCACCGTCGCCGCCGCCCAGGCGCCCGACCTGGTCGAGGGCATCGTCGAGATCGTGCCGTTCACCCGCAAGCTGTCGTTCAAGCTGAGCGACCTGGGGTCGAAGACATACCGTACGGGCATGACGCGGTTGATGATGATGGCCGTGCTGGGCAGCGTGAACTGGTGGCACAAATACCTCGACCTCGCCTTTCCCGGACGCAAGCCGGCCGACTGGGACGAGCAGCTGCGGCGCAACGCGGACAGCCTGGCCCAGCCGGGCCGGATGAAGGCGTTGCAGAAGATGGGGCAGACGCCGGCCACCGACGCCGGGGCGCAGCTCGCGAACGTCCGCTGCCCGGTGCTGGTCATCGAGGGCTCCCTCGACCCCGACTGGGTCGACCCGCGGGCCGAGGGCGAGGCAATTCTGGCCGAGCTGCCGGCCGGGCTGGGCCGACTCGCGGTGGTCGAGGGCGCCGGCCACTACCCGCACACGCAGTTCCCCGACGAGACCGTCGCGCTGCTGCTCCCGTTCCTCAAGGCGCACGCCCGTGCCTAGGGCGGGGCTCGACCCGGCGGCGGTGACCGCGGCGGCCGCCGGGCTCGCGGACGAGGTCGGGCTGGCCAACGTGACGATGGGCCTGGTCGCCGAGCGGCTCGGGGTGCGTACGCCGTCGCTCTACAAGCACGTCGCGAGCCAGGCCGACCTCAACCGGCGGATCGCCGCGCTGGCCCTCGTCGAGGTCGGTGACGCGCTGCGCGACGCGATGCAGGGCCGGGCCGGGCGGGATGCCCTGGCCGCGGCCGCCCACACGCTGCGGTCCTACGTGGTCGAGCACCCCGGGCGCTATTCGGCCACCCTGCCGCTCAACCCGCAGGGGCCGGACGATCCGATCGCCATCGGTGGCGCCCGGGTGCTCGAGTCGCTCGCGGCCGTGCTGGCCGGCTACGACATCGACCCGGGCGACACCGTGCACGCCATGCGCCTGCTGCGCAGCCTGTTCCACGGCTTCGCGACGATCGAGGCGGCCGGCGGTTTCGAGATGGACACCGACGTCGACAAGAGCTTCGAGTGGCTGATCGACTTCATCGACCGCGGCCTGAAGAACTGACTCAGGCCGGGCCGCGCAGCGCCTCGCGGGCCGAGAACATCACGCTGGCCGCCAGGAAGGCCGCGTTGACCAGCGTGAAGAGGCCGATGAACCAGATCGTCCACTGGGGCGCCACGGTCAGCACGACCCCGGCCAGCGCGATCACCGCGCCGTAGTCGCGCACCAGCTTGACCAGGCGCACCGGCAACGAGCGGCTGGTCACCATGCTGGTCGGGTTGGCGCCCGTCTGCATCACCGAGGTGACCAGGTTGACCATCCAGGTGCCGGCGAACGCGGCCAGTAGCCAGGCCGGGGTGTCCGGCACCTGCGCCGCGGCCGTCGCCGCCAGGGCCGCCACCAGGGAGATCTGCACGGCCACGTCGCACAGCACGTCGAGCCGGGCGCCCGCCGGGCTGGTCTGGCCGGTGACCCGGGCCAGCTGGCCGTCGGCACAGTCGAAGGCGTACGCCGCCTGCCAGCCGAGCAACGCGAGCAGCCCGATCGGCCAGGCCCAGACGCGACCGTCCGCGATCGGCTCGGCGGCGGCGATCACCACGATCGACACCAGACCGCCCAGGCCGAGGTTGAGCACGGTCAGCACGGTCGGCGACAGGCGGTATTTGTGGGCCCGGACCGCGATCTGGGCGCCGGCGTGCTGGCTGACCGCCTCGCTGAAGAGGCCGCCACCCCGGTTGACCGCGTAGTAGTCGGCCGCCGCGGGGGCGGTGTGGTCAGCGGCCGGCGACGGCGTCGACATAGTGCGCCAGCTTTCCGTTGATCTCGTCGGGGCTCATGGCGAGGTGTTCCAGGATCGTGTAGCGGTCGGGGCGGGTGCGCGGGGCGAACGCGACCGCCTCGACGAACTGCTCGGCGCTGAGCCCGATGTCGCTCGGCACCCGCGGCAGCTGGTGCCGGGACAGGCAGTCGGACATCTGGGCGAAGCGGCGCTCGTCGCCCCGCAGGTATGTGCAGAACAGCGCGCCCAGCCCGGCCAGCTCGCCGTGCGAGGCGGTGCCGGGGTAGAGCGAGTCGATCGCGTGCATGATCTCGTGACAGCCACCGCTGGCCGGCCGGCTGCTGCCGCAGACCGCCATGGCCAGGCCGCTCGAGATCAGCGCCTCCGCCAGGACCGTCACGAAGGCGTCGTCGTGCAGGTCGCCGGGCATGGTGAGAACCGCCTCGGCGCCCATCCGGGCCAGCGAGGCGGCCAGGCCGTCGACCGGCTCGCCGCGCATCTCGCGGGCCAGTTCCCAGTCGGCCAGGGCACTGATGTTGCTGATGGCGTCGCCGATGCCGCCCCGGTTGACCCGCTCGGGGCCGGTCTCGACGAAGTCCAGGTCGACGATCACGCCGAACGGGATGTGCACCCCGTACGAGCCCTTGATGCCGTCGTTGATCAGGCTGGCCACCGGGGAGGCGATGCCGTCGTTGGCCAGGCTGGTGGCGACCGAGATCATCGGCAGCCCCCAGCGGTTGGCCGCGTACTTGGCCGTGTCGACCGTCGTGCCGCCGCCGATGCCGACCACCGCGTCGTACTGCCGGGAGCGGAGCTTGTCGGCCAGCTCCAGCGCCGCGTCGAGCGTGCCGCCGGTGGTGGTGAAGACGTCGGCCGTCTGCAGCGAAGGCCGGATGAGCTCGGCGATCCGTTCACCCTGACCGGGACCGACCACCACCGCGACGTCGCCGCCGGCCGAGACCCGCCCGTCGGCCAGGATGCGGCCCAGGTCGGCCACGGCGCCCCGGCGGACGTGGATGTGCAGCGGAGCCTGGACGCTGCGGGCTAGTAGCGGCATGCGATGTCCCGGGCCTTGGCCAGGTCGTCGTGGTTGTCGACCTCGACCCAGTCGACCTGGCCGATGGTTGCGGCCCGGACCTGGCCGCCACGCTGGGCGAACTCCTGGAAGCCGTCCTCGTAGTACAGGTCGGGGTTGCGCTCCCAGGTCGCCTGGAGAGCGTCGGCCAGCTCGACGGCGGCCGAGCCTTCGATGATGTTGGCCCCGATGTACTCGCCGAACGCGTCGGCCGGGTCCATCAGCTTCGTGATCTTCGTCAGCTGCCCGTCCGGGCCGAAGACCGTCTTCATCTCCTCCTCGGCCAGCTTCTTCACGTTGTCGATGGCGAGCAGGATGCTCGGGCCGCGCTGGGCGAGCAGGGTCTGCTCGACGCTGACGGGGTGCACCGTGTCCCCGTTGACCATCAACGCACCCTGCGCGAAGTGGTCACGGGCGAGCCAGAGCGAGTAGGCGTTGTTCCACTCCTCGGCCTTGTCGTTGTGCACGAGGGAGATCTTGACGCCGTATTTGCTCTCGAAGGCGGCCTGGCGCTCCTCGACGGCGTTCGCGCGGTAGCCGACCACGATCGTCACGTCGGTCAGCCCGGCGGCGGCCAGGTTGCGCAGGGAGATGTCCATGATCGTGGTCTCGCCGTCGACCGGGACCAGGGCCTTGGGCAGGGTGTCCGTGTACGGACGAAGCCTGCGTCCGGCTCCGGCGGCGAGAATGAGACCGATCATCGGGGTTTCTCCATCTGTTGGGTGAACTCCGCGAGAATAACGGGTGCTGTCCCACTGCCCGGACCGGATGAGGCGAACGAAAATTCTGCAGAGGCTGCTCGTAAGCTGGTGGCCATGACCGCTGAGCAGCTGATCTCTTTCGCCCGGGGCGCTCCGTCGCTGGACATCATCGACGTCGAGGGCCTCAAAGCCGCCGCCGCGCGCGCCTTCGACGCCGATCCCGCTGGTGTGACCGCCTACGGCACCTCCGTCGGTTATGTCCCGCTGCGTAAGTGGATCGCCGAGAAGCACGGCGTCTCGGCCGACCAGGTCATTGTGACGAACGGCTCGCTGCAGGCGGACGCGTTCCTGTTCAACCACCTCGTGCAGCCCGGCGACGACGTCGTGGTCGAGAAGCCGACGTACGACCGCACGCTGCTCAGCCTGCAGAACCTGGGCGCCAAGGTGCACCAGGTCACGCTGCGCCCCGACGGCATCGACGTCGACGAGCTGCGGGCGCTGCTCGAGTCGGGCGTGCGGCCCAAGCTCGCCCACATCATCCCGAACTACCAGAACCCGGCCGGCATCACGCTCTCGGCCGAGAAGCGCCGCGCCCTGCTCGAGCTGGCCGCCCGGTACGAGTTCACGATCTTCGAGGACGACCCGTACGTCGACATCCGGTTCCGCGGCGACGCCCTGGAGTCGATGCTCTCGATGGACTCCGACAATCTGGTCGTCCACGCCTCCAGCTTCACGAAGACGGTGTGCCCCGGCGTCCGCGTCGGCTACCTGGTCGGCCCGGCCGCGCTGATCGACGCGATCGCCAAGAAGGCCACCAACCTCTACATCTCGCCCGGCATGGTTTCCGAGGCGATCGTGCACCAGTTCTGCGTCTCCGGCGACATCGAACGCTCGGTGGCGACCGTGAGCGCCGCCCTCGGCGAGCGCGCCCGCGTGCTCGGCGAATCGCTGCGCAAGCGCATCCCCGGCGCCACCTTCACCGAGCCCGACGGTGGCTACTTCCTCTGGGTCGACCTGCCGTCCGACGTCAACGTCGACAAGCTCTTCCCGGCCGCGATGAAGAAGGGCGTGGCCATCGTCAAGGGCAGCGACTTCCTGCTCGAGGGCGGTCACAGCTCGGTCCGGCTCGCCTACTCGGCGGTCACGGTCGAGCAGATCGACGAGGGCGTGCGCCGGCTGGCCGAGGCGATCGAAGAGGTACGCGGCTGATCCGTCCGCGAGGAACGGACGCCCGGTGGGTAGGGAACGAACCCGCCGGGCGTAGCCTCGGGCGGTTTTGTTCGTCCGTGTGGGGGAGGTCATGGTGAGCGATCGCTACCGGAATCGGCCGTTGTCGCGAGCCTTCGCCGCGCCGGTGCGGGCGATGAACCGCATCCTCGGCACGGCCGACGGGCGCCCCGACCTCGGCTCCGGCCACGTGGGCAGCGGCGTTGTCGACTGCGCGGTCTATGCCGGCGGCCGGCGGCTGCCCGGTGACTTCACGCCCGACGAGGCGCTGAAGACGGCCTGCGCGCGCGACGACGCGTACGTCTGGCTCGGCCTGCATCAGCCGAGCGAGCAGGAGATGGCCGCCATCGCGCACACGTACGGGCTGCACGAGCTCGCCGTGGAGGACGCGGTCAAGGCGGAGCAGCGGCCCAAGCTCGAGCAGTTCGGCTCGGTGCACTTCCTGGTCATGCGCACCGCGCGGTACGTGCCGCACGGCGAGATCACCGAGAATTCGCAGGTGGTCGAGACCGGCCAGATGATGATCTTCGTGGGTGAGCACTTCGTCATCACGGTGCGCCACGGTGACGCGTCCGAACTGGGATCAGTGCGGGCCGACCTCGAGACGGAGCGGGCCGATCTGATCGAGCAGGGCCCGTGGGCGGTGGCCTATGCGGTGACCGACCGGGTGGTCGACCACTATGTCGCGGTCGCCGACCAGGTGGAGTCCGATCTCGACCTGATCGAGGAGGGCGTCTTCTCGCGCGATCACGCCAGCCCCATCCCGGCCATCTATCAGATGAAGCGTGAGCTGGTGGAGTTCCGGCGCGCGGTGGTGCCGTTGCAGCGCCCGCTCGCGATGCTCATGGCGATCGTGCCCAAGCGGATCGGCAAGTACTTCCGCGACGTGCAGGACCACCTCACCCGTACGGTCGAACAGGTCTCGTCCTTCGACGACCTGCTCAATTCCATCCTCCAGGCCCGGCTCGCGCAGGTCACCGTCGACCAGAACAACGACATGCGCAAGATCGCAGCGTGGGCGGCCATCGCCACGGTGTGGACAGCGGGGGCCGGCATCTACGGCATGAACTTCACCTTCATGCCCGAGTTGACGTGGAAGTACGGCTACGCGTCGTGGTGGCTGATCATTCTGATGGTTTCGGTGCTGCTCTACCGCGTGTTCCGGCGCAGCGGCTGGCTGTGACGACATCGACAGCGGCCCCTAGAGTGACATAGGTGCCGTCGCGTCAGGATCAGCTCCACTCGTACCAGTACTCGCTGCAGCGGGTAGTGGCCGCGCTGGTCACGCACGACCCCGACCCGCAGCGGTCGCCGCTGCGCCGCGCCGGCATGACGGCCCTGGTCAGCCTGTTGATCGCCAGTCTGCTGGTGGTCGCGGCGGCGATCTACGGCCTGCTGACCGGCAACAGCAGCACCAACCCGCGAGACCCCAATGTGGTCTTTCAGGAGAAGGGCACCGGCGCCCGGTTCGTCTATCTCGAGTCCGACGGCAAGCTGCACCCGGTGCTCAACTTCACATCCGGCCTGCTGCTCGCCTCGGCCCAGACGCCGTCGCTCAAGAGCGTCTCGTCCGAGAAGCTGGCCGCGGTGCCGCTGGGCGATCCGCTCGGCATACCGGACGCGCCCGACTCCCTGCCCGGCAAGGGCGCGCTGCTCACCGACCGCTGGTCGGTCTGCACCGACAACCAGGGTGTGAACAGCACCCCGCGCAGCACGCTGCTCGCCGGCCACCGGCTCACCGACGGCACGGTGCCGGCCCGGGCCGGCCGGGGCCTACTGGTCCGCGACCCCAACGGGCGCAACTCCCTGGTGGTGGGCAACCGGCGCTTCGCCATCCCGATCGGGCGCAACGACCCGACGCTGACCGCGCTCAACTACAGCAGCAGCCGGCCCTGGCCCGTCTCGATCGCCTGGCTCAACGCCGTGCCCGCCGGGCCCGATCTGGTGCCGCCGGCGATCCCGGGGCGGGGCCGTGAGTCGGTGGCGGGCAACCTCGAGGTGGGCCAGCTGGTCACCGACGGCCAGCAGGTCGCCGTGATCCTGGCGGACGGCAAGGCGGCGCTGACCGACATGCAGGCGAGGCTGATGCTGACGGTCTCGAACGCGCGGCCGATCGACATCGGGAACGACTTCATCGGCCTGCCGACATCGCAGACGCGGATCAGCGACGCGGGCGACGCGCAGGGCCTGCCACCGGTGGTGCCGCAGCTTCTCGACGGCGCTCCGACGCGGGCCTGCATCACCCTGCCGGTCGACAAGGCAGGGGACGGCATCCGGGTCGATCCGACCATCCCGGCCGGCGAGGCGGTGGCCGGGGCGACCGGTGGCGCGACCGGTGGCGTCAAGGCCGACCTGGTGCACGTGGCACGCGGACGCGGTGCGGTGACCGTCTCGGCCGCCTCGCCGAATGCGCCGTCCGCCACCGGCACGGTAAGCGTGGTTACCGACACCGGCCTGCAGTATCCGCTGGCCGGCCGTGAGCTGCTGGCCAAGCTCGGCTACGGCAACGTCAAGCTCCAGCAGATCCCGTCCGAGCTGATCTCGCTGATGCCCGAGGGCCCGCCGCTCGACCCGGCACGGGCCCGTCAGACGGCACCACAGTAGGGCGGGTCGCCGGGACCCGCCCTATCGGGCGAAACAACTGCTCTACCGAGGGGTGTTCGGCGCGGTGTTGGGCACCGTGCCGTTCTGCGAAACCTCCGGCTCGAACGCCGCGTCGTCGGCGCCGGTGACCGGCGCCGACGAAGCGATCGGGGCCGCCGGGTCGTACTCGTCCCACTGCGCGGCCTGGCGACGCTTGGCCGCGTACGCGGCGCCGACGCCGATGGCCGTGCCGAGAAGCGCGAAGCCGAGCAGCTTGGAACCGCGGCCCTTCTTCTCCTTGCGGCCGACCGCCTTGCCTGCCCGCTTCTGCAGCTTCTGAGCCGCCTTCTGGTTCTGCTTGGCGGCCTTCCTGGCCTTGCGCTTGCTCACCTTGCCGGTCTGTCGCGCGTTCTCACTCGCGGCCGTGACCAGCGGGGTGATGGTTGCCACCGCGCTGCCCCAGCCGCTCGAGGCCACATCCTTGGCCTTGACCGCGGCCGGCTGGACCCGGTCGACCGCGGCGGTCAGCGTCGGACCGACCGTCGCGCTCGTCTCGGCGGCCGCGAGTGACGCCGCGCGCTTGAAGTGGTCCACGCTCTGTCCGAGCTCGTTCTTCATCCGCGTGCTACGGCTCTTGCGGCGCATAGTTGCGAACACCAGTGCCCACCTCCTGAGGTCTCTCCCACGACATCGTGCCCTCTATCGGTACCCCCGCGCTGCCGCTTCAGACACATGGGGGAGGATCCGAACTGCAAGGAACTGTCCCATCGCCCCCCAAGAGGTACTGCGGGGCGCGACACAGGAGGAGTACCCGTGGCCGAGAAGCTTTACGCCACCCTGCACACCAACCACGGCCCGATCCGGCTCCAGCTGTTCCCGGATCACGCCCCGGCGACCGTGCGCAACTTCGTGGAGCTCGCTGAGGGCACGAAGGACTACACCGACCCGCGCACGGGCCAGAAGGGCAGCGGTCCCTACTACGACGGCACGATCTCGCACCGCGTCATCGCCGGCTTCATGGTCCAGCTCGGCGACCCGACCGGCACCGGGCGCGGTGGCCCGGGCTTCCAGTTCGCCGACGAGTTCCACCCCGAGCTCTCCTTCGACCGCCCGTACCTGCTGGCCATGGCCAACGCGGGCCCGGGCACCAACGGCTCGCAGTTCTTCATCACGGTCGCGCCGACCCCGCACCTCAACCGCCGGCACACGATCTTCGGTCAGGTCGCCGACGAGCAGTCGGCCAAGGTCGTCGACTCGATCGCCACCACGCCGACCGGACCGGGCGACCGCCCGCGCGAGGACGTCGTCGTCGAGCGCGTGGAAATCGAGCGCGTGCAGGACTGAAGTACCGTTGACGCATGAGTGAGGCTCCGTCGACGGTCCCGGTCTGCTACCGCCATCCGTCCAAGGAGACCTACATCCGGTGCACACGGTGTGACCGGCCGATCTGCCCTGATTGCATGAACGAGGCCTCGGTCGGTCACCAGTGCCCGGAATGCGTCGCCGAGGGGCGGCGCACCCAGCGTCAGGCGCGCACTGCCTTCGGCGGCAGCAGCGTGGGCCGCGCGGGCTACGTGACCCGGGCGATCATCGGCATCAACGTTCTCTTCTTCATCGTCTCGGCCGTCGTCGGCGGTCCCCGGGCCATCGCCGGCGCCGGCGGCTGGTTCGGCCTGATGGGCCAGGGCACCGACGTCACCCGGTGGGGTTCGGTGCTGGGCTACGCGCCCTACGTGGCCGGTGGCGACCCGCACGGCATCGCCGCCGGTGAGTGGTACCGCCTGGTCACGGCGATGTTCCTGCACTACGGCGTGCTGCACCTGCTGCTCAACATGGTGCTGCTCTGGCAGCTGGGCCGCTATCTGGAAGAGAAGCTCGGCCCGCTGCGCTTCGCGGGGCTCTATGTGCTGGCCGGCGTCGGCGGCAACGTCGCGGCCTACCTCTTCACCGCGCCCAACGCTCAGGCGGCCGGCGCCTCGACCTCGGTCTTCGGCCTGGTGCTGGCGATCATCGTGGTCAACCGGCGGCTACGGCTCGACATCAGCCAGTTCATCCCGCTGCTCGTGGTCAACCTGCTCTTCACGTTCAGCGTGCCGAACGTCTCGGTGGCCGGTCACGTGGGCGGGCTGATCGTCGGCGGCATCGTCGCGCTGATCCTGGCGTACGCGCCGAACCGCAGACGCAGCCTGATCCAGGGCCTCGGCTGCGCGGCGGTGTTCGTGATCCTGCTCGCGGCGGCCCTGGCCAGAACCCAGACGTTACTGGGGGGCTGACACCCGCAGCTCGGCCAGCGCGGTGGCCACCTCTTCGGGCAGGGCGCCGAGGTCGTTCGCACTGAACAGATAGATCGCCTCGCCCGCGTCGAGTTCGAGCATCTCGTTGCGCAGGCCGCGGTGGGTGCGGCGGTCGACCCGTACGCGCTCGATCTGATCCCACGACAGCCGGCGCCGCCTCGCGAAGCCGGTCACGACGGTGACGCCCTCGGCGTCGGCGGCCAGCCGGACCGGTCGCAGCAGGTCACGCGCCGCCCAGCCGAGCAGCCCCACCACGACCAGGGCCGCGAGCGCCCAGCGCACCGGGTCACGCCCGGCGAAGGCGAACGCCAGCACGACGACGGCGACCACGCCGATGAGTTTGCTGACCGGCAGAACCGGCTTGATGCGCCACTGCATCCCCTCATAATGACGCGAGCGTTGCCGTCGCCCTATGCGCGACGCCGACTTGATACCAATGCGTCCCCCACTGAGCCTCCCAAGGTGGCAGCGCGAGTTACCGTCGATCCATGCGTGATGCGGTGATCGTTGGAGCGGTCCGGACCCCGATCGGCCGGCGGGGCGGCGGCCTGGCCGGTGTGCACCCGGTGGATCTGTCGGCCCATGTGCTGCGGGCGCTCGCCGAGCGCACCGGGTTCGATCCGGCCGAGGTCGACGACGTGCACTGGGGTTGTGTCTCCCAGGTCGCCGAGCAGTCGTGGAACATCGGGCGCAACGCGGTGCTGGCGGCCGGCTGGCCCGACACCGTTCCGGGTACGACGATCGACCGGCAGTGCGGCTCGAGCCAGCAGGCGCTGCACTTCGCGGCGGCCACGGTGATCTCCGGCCAGGCCGACCTGGTCGTGGCGGGCGGCGTCGAGTCGATGACCCGGGTGCCGATGGGCTCGAGCGGGCAGGGCTCCGACCCGTACGGCGAAAGCGTGCGCACGAGGTACGGCGTCGAGTCGTTCAACCAGGGCGTGGGCGCCGAGATGGTGGCTGAGCGCTGGGGTCTCTCCCGCGCCCAGCTGGAGGAGTACGCGCTGTCCAGCCACGCCGCGGCCGCCCGGGCTCAGGATTCCGGCGAGTTCGACGCCGAGATCGAGCCGCTGGCCGGGGTGAAGCAGGACGAGGGCATCCGCCGCGACACGTCGCTCGAGAAGCTGGCCGGGCTCAGGACGCCCTTCAAGCAGGACGGGGTCGTCACCGCAGGCACCGCGTCACAGATCTCGGACGGCGCCGCGGCGCTCGCGGTCACCACCTCGGAATGGGCCGCCGCCCACGGCCTGACGCCGCTGGCCCGAGTGCACACCGCCGTGATCGCCGCCGCCGACCCGGTGATCGTGCTGACCGCGCCCATGCCGGCTACCGCCAAGGCTCTGGCCCGGTCCGGTCTGTCGATCGGCGACCTCGGCGTCTACGAGGTGAACGAGGCCTTCGCGCCGGTGCCGCTGGCGTGGCTGGCCGAGACCGGCGCCGACCGCGCACGGATGAATCCGCGCGGCGGGGCGATCGCCCTCGGTCACCCGCTCGGGGCATCCGGCGCGCGCATCATGACGACGATGCTGCACCACATGCGACAGTCCGGCATTCGATATGGCCTGCAAACCATGTGTGAGGGCGCCGGCATGGCCAACGCCACCATCGTCGAGGCGTTGTAATCCGACATTCATCGGGTCGTGGCAGCGTCCTCCCCTGAGGGTTGCCGTTAAACGCCACATGGACGTGTTCTCGCGTACGTTCCTCCCCGCCGCCGCCGAGGCCGGCGTCGCCATCCCGACCGTCAGCCGGCACCTGCCCGTCGTGCGCCGCTGCGTCGAGTCCGACGAGACCACCGTGCTGGTCGGCCGGTGTCTGCGCCCCGAGGCCCCGCTGTCCGGCGAATTCATGCTGGTGCTGACCCACCGCCGGCTCGTGGTCACGCAGGAGACCAAGGTGCTGTACCGCCTGCGGCTGCACCTGAACGCCAACCTGCGGCACCTGAGCAACGTGACCTGGAGCCCGACCGGCTCCCGGACCTCGCTCGACATCGCGGCCACCGCAGTCGACGGGGTGCGCGAGCGCTTCCGGATGCGGCTGAGCAGCCCGGACAGCGTGTGGCACGCGGACGGGCTGCTCCGGCAGGTCTTCCACGCCAAGCATGCGCTGGCCGCCTGAGTTAACCCAGGAAGTCGACGATGGACGCGCGCAGACCGGGCGCGTCGAGGCCGTGTGCCCGCGCGTGGTCGCGCCACGAGCCGTAACGCCGGATCTCGGAGCGGCCCACGCCCAGGTGCAGCACGCGGTGCGGCAGCCCTTCGAGGGCCGCGCTGACAGCGGCGGCCGAGGTCCCGGCCAGGTACGGCTCAACCAGGACGACCTCGCTGCCGGCGAGCACCCGCAGGCCCTCGGCGTCGAGCGGACGCGGCCGGTTCGTGTACGCGACCGTCACGTCCAACCCGGTTGTGGCCTCCAGCACCGGGTCGAGCATGGGCCCGACCGCCACGACCAGCGGGCTCCGCCTATCTGCGGGGCGCACCACATGCAGCCGGTCCGCGTGGGGGTGGGCCCGGTCGTTCTCTTGCAGGCCCAGGCGTACGTAGACCCGGTCGTCGTGACGGGCCGCCTCGCGCAGCATGGCCGGCACCTCGTCGTGGTGCCCCGGCACGTGCACGGTCCAGCCCTCCAGCGTGTCGAGCAGCGCGACGTCGCCCGGGGACTGGTGTGTGTAGCCCTCCTCGGAGGCGTCGTAGGAGCCGCCGATCGTGACCACGACCGCGCCCGCGTCCTGGTGCCCCAGGTCGAGCTTGAGCTGCTCGTAGGCCCGGTCGACGGCGAACGGCGCGTACGAGTGCAGGTAGGGCCGCATTCCGGTCAGGGCCAGCCCGCCCGCGACGCTCGCCATCAGCTGCTCGCGGATGCCCACGTTGAGCACCCGCTCGGGATGCCGGCGCCGGGCCGGCACGAACGATTCGGCCGAGATGTCGGCCAGCACCAGAGCCGTCCGCGGGTCCTCGTCCAGCAGTTCGGTCGTGGTGGCGATGAAACTCTCCCGCATCATCTCGCTCAGCTCCCCTTGCGTTCGACGGTGGCGACGATCAGGTTGGGGCGGTCGTGCCGCGGCTTCAGCACGCGTTCCAGCCGGTCGCGATCGCGTCCACTCACGACGGACGTGTCCCAGCCGGGGAACCGGGCGGCAATCCCGCCCGGCCATCCGTGCGTGGACGACTGGTTGTCGATGACGATCGCGGTGATCGGCAGGTGCGTCGCGGCGGCATAGGCGATGCCCTCGTGGTTCGACCCCTCGTCGAGCTCGGCGTCGCCGAGAAGCACGAAGGTCCGCGTACGTGTGAAGCCCTGAGCCCGCAGGCCGAGCGCGACACCGACCCCCAGCCCGAGGCCGTGCCCGAGCGAGCCGGTGCCGACCTCGACACCCGGGATGCGTACCCGGTCCGGGTGATGGCCGAGCGGGCTGTCCCAGCTGCCCAGGTCGTCGAGCCACGACTCGGGGAAAAAGCCCTTCGCGGCGAGTACGGCGTAGTAGGCGGCCGGGCCGTGCCCCTTGGAGAGCAGGAAGCGGTCGCGGTCGGGCGCGTCGACGGTGTCCGGGCTGATCCGCAGGACGCGGTCGTAGAGCACCCAGAGCACATCCAGAGTCGAATGGGCGCTGGGCGCGTGTTTCTCGTCCCCGGTGATCCGTTGCAGCAGGGGGCCGAGCTGGTCGGGTAGCACTGCTGTCGCTGTCATGGAGATAGGCTGCAAGTTGAAGCGCACTTCAACTCAAGGGATGCGATGGAGACGCTCACCATAGGTGACTTCGCCGCCCGCAGCGGTGTGGCGCCGTCAGCCCTGCGCTACTACGAGCGCGAGGGCCTGATCCACTCCACCCGGACGACGGGCAACCAGCGCCGGTACGAGCGGACCGAGCTGCGACGGGTCGCCTTCATCCGGATAGCCCAGCAGGTCGGTGTCTCGCTCGACGAGATCCGCGCGGCCCTGGCCGAGCTGCCCGAGAACCGCACGCCGACCCGCGCCGACTGGGCGCGGCTCTCCGACCGGTGGCGGCACCGCCTGGAAGAGAAGATCGCGCTGATGCAACGCCTGCGCGACGACCTGTCGGGCTGCATCGGCTGCGGCTGCCTCTCGTTGCACCGCTGCAAACTGATCAATCCCGGCGACGCCCTGGCCGGCGAGGGCCCGGGCGCCCGGATCCTGCTCAACCCGCCGGGCTGAGGGCAGTTCTACGCGGCCGCGGCAGCGAGCCCGTCGGGGATGACGTAGTCCGGGAACGGCTCCTCGGCCGGCTCGGCGCCGACCATGGCGCCGGTGGCCTGGCTGAGGAGCAGCATCTTGGTCCCGTCCGCGCACGTGATGGCGATCCCGTAGGGCAGCGTGCCGGGCCGGTCCGGTGGCCCGGCTGTCACGGGCGTGACGAGCTGCCACGAAGCGAACGCCGGCGGACGCGCGATGTCGAGCAGCTGCGCGACGAAGGTGACGAAGCGCGGAGCACGAAGCGTCGGCGGCGGCATCTCGGCCGGAACGGGAACCTCGACCACGCCGGGCAGAATTCGCCCGTTCAGGAACGCCGTCGAGGTGGAGGTGAAGGTCGCCTTCAACCCGGAGATCAACGTCGTCCTCGATCGTGCGGCATCGGGGCCCCAAGGCTCCGTTGCCGTGCCGTAGCGCTCGACCTTGACGATTTCGGGGTGCTCAGCGGCCACGAGCAACCGCTCGATCACGTCGAGAACCTGGGCGAGCTGCATCTCCGCTCCGATCGTTCGACCTGTTCAGAGTCGCGGGAGAGTCTAGCCGGGGCGGGCCGCGCGCCTGGACGTCACGGCAGGGCCCGCCACGACGACTCAGCGGTGACGCCGTGCCACTCGTGCCGGATGAGGCCCCTTTGCAGTGGGTCTTGTCCAGCCCGCCAGGCGTGGAAGCCCTCCGCGCGTTCGAATCCGACCACGGTCCATTCGCGGAACCAGCACACGTCGAAGCCCGGGCGGTCCTTCTCGATGCGGAGGCATTCGTCCAGGGCGCCGTCCGGCCACCGAAGACGCTCAGCCAGGAGCCGGCGGTTGCGCAACGGCATATCGCTGTCCCACATCACCACAGGTCCGCCTCCGCTTCGCTCGGCCGCCGAGGCGCGGTCACGCTCACCACCGGCCGCCTTGGCTGCTGCGGTGAGCCTGGCCGGGCGTGAACCGCAGCGATGGCCGGCTCGTACGCAGCGCAGGCACGGCCGCGGTCCGCTCGGTGTACCAGCCGGGCGCGTCCGGCTCGGTGAAGAACTGCTGCCGGTCGAGCGTCCGCCTGACAACGCAGGGCAGCTCGTTGCCGCAGTCACATCGCTTCCGCCACGGCCGCCAGCGCGACCGGCAAGGATTGTGCTTGTGGGGCCCGTGCCGTCCCATGCTGATCTCCTCCTGCGTCCGCCGTCGAGGGGTGGAAGGCGACGAAGAGTGTTACGGGGGGATCCGAAGCCCCGCCGCCTTACTTCTGATCGTGCTGGAGCGATCACTCGATGTGGAGATGATGGGTGTCCGCTAACCGTGTCTGCCTGTCCGCAAACTGGCGGACAGACCACAGCGGGCTACGCGCTGATGGCCGGCGTATGCACCGCCGCGATCTCGCTCAGGTCGTGGGCCTCGGCGATCCTGGTCTGCTGCACGCCATTGACGACCTCGCGTGCCCTCCACCAGTTCGAGGGCACGATCCGACCGGAGGCGATCGCCGTGCCCGCCTCGGCGGCTGCTTCGTCTGGCCGACCGCCCGCCAGCAGCGCCAGGGCGAGGTCGAGGCGTGCGGAGGCCACCCGCCGTGGCCGGGCGCCGTCCTCGAGGAGCTCCGCGATCACGTCCCGGGCCACTTGCTCTGCAGCAGGGTCGCCGGCCCAGGACAGAGTGGTGGCCGCGTAGGCGTTGGCCTTTTCCGGGTCGTAGCGGTAGTGGTGCTCCGGGTATTCAGGCCGTGGCCGTGCGGCGGCAAGCCGATCAACATGATCGAGCACCCGGCGAGTCTCCTGCTGGTCGCCGAGGCGCGCCCATGCCCGGCCCTCCTGGGCGGTGGCCTGCACGATCGCGGAGCCGTCAGCCGGCGCCACGGCCTGAGCGCGCTGGGACAGTTCCAGCGCCTGGCGGTAGTCGCCAGAGGTGAGCACATCCCATGCGCGGGTCTCCCAGCACCAAGCCGCGATCTCAGCGTGGCCCGTCTGCTCGGCCAGCTCGGCGGCGGTGGCCAAGTTGGCGCTGGCCGCTGCGGTCTGCCGAAGGTCGATATGGAGAGTCGCACGCAGCAATGAGAACCAACCGCCGATGACGAGCAACCGCTGGTGCTGGGCGAGGGTTTTTCGAGCGTCGATCAGCGTGCCGACGTAGTCGAGGTGGCGACGGACGCTCGGGAGCAGCTGCTCGGGTGGCGTGGTGGCGTAGGCCATCGCCATCGTGTCGGACGCTTGCTCCAGTCGATCAAGGGTCTCCGCGCTGACGTCCGAGGCGGTGACGCGGCGGGCGAGTTCCAGGGCTTCAATCTCGGCCTCGCCGCCGTCATCCACCACGGCATGGAGAGTTGCAGCCAGTTGACCGCGAGCGTCAAGGGCGCGGTCCAGGTTCTCAGCGACCGCGGCGTTGGGTGGCTTGCGGCCCTTCTCCAGGTCCTCGATATAGCTCTTGCCCCGGTTGGCGCGCTCGGCAAGGGCGCGGTAGGAGAGACCGCGGTCGACGCGGAGACGCCGAAGCTCGCTGGCGAATCGGCCCATGGGTTCGGTCATCGGCTGTCCCTGGTAGCGGTCAGGGCGGGCGGCTGGCCGCTACAACTGGCCGCCCCAGTGCTCCAAGGTTATCTCCGTGCGCTGGACGCCCATCGATCAAGCTCAGCCCGCGTAGAGGTCTGCGTTGTCCACAGCTTCCAGGAAGGGTGGACCTGGGTCGACACAGCCGCTGACTTGGGCTGACAGTGCGGAGGGCGTGGGATTCGAACCCACGAAGAGTTTCCCCTTACCGGTTTTCAAGACCGGCGCCATCGGCCACTAGGCGAGCCCTCCCGATGTTCCTGTCCCAGTGTGCCAGACGGGGTCGCGGGGGCGGCGAGGAGTCGTACGGAAACTTTGTTCAATACTCTTTACATGGTGCTGAGCTGGTGAAACACGCGTGCTGGAACATTTACAGGCGTTGACACGGTATCGATGTCCATGGTTATGGTTCAGAGCCTTAACCCATCCCGGCCAAGGCCCCCACCTCAGGCAAGGGAGTCCCCGTCATGTCCATCGGAAGGAAGATCGGGTTAGTCGCTTCCGCGGCCACGGTCGTGTCGGCGACCGTCCTGATCGCACCGGCGGCGTTCGCCGCCAACGAGACGGTGAACGTCTATCTGACGACCACCAGTGACAGCGGCGGCCGCACTGTCAGCCGCGGCCTCCAGCAGCAGAGCCCGGTCGCGTTCGCCAGCAGCAGCGGGTCGGCCAGCCAGACCATCACGGTCAACGAGAACACCTCGTACCAGCAGTTCGAGGGCGCCGGCGCCTCGATCACCGACACCGCCGCGTTCAACATCCGCGGCAGCGGCGCGCTGTCCGCGGCGACCCAGAACGACGTGATGACGAAGCTGTTCAGCCCCGGCGCCGGCATCGGGGTCAGCGCGATCCGCAACGTTATCGGGTCGTCCGACCTGGCGCAGAACAATTTCTCGTACGACAACACGTGCTGCGACGTCAACGACTTCTCGCTGGCGCGGGACGCCGACGTCATGGCGCTCACGAAGCAGGCGGTCGGCCTCAACCCGGCCGGCTTCGTGATGGCCTCGCCGTGGACCGCGCCGCCGTGGATGAAGGACAACAACGCGTACGGCCAGGGCTATCTGCAGGCCCAGTACTACAAGGCGTACGCGCAGTACTTCGTCAAATACATCCAGGGCTACCAGTCGCAGGGCGTTCCGATCCGGTACGTCACCTCGCAGAACGAGCCGGGCTGCTGCCCCGGCTACCCGTCGATGCAGTGGCCGGTCTCGGGCCTGCAGTCATTCGCCAAGAACGACCTCATGCCGGCGTTGCAGTCGGCCGGGTTGAACACGAAGCTCCTCATCGGAGACTGGAACTTCGACACGTACGACCAGTGGGTGGCCCCGCTCGTGTCGGACACCGCGATCCGCAACCACCCGAACTTCGGTGGCATCGCGTGGCACGACTACGGCGGCAGCCCGTCGACCGCGACCACCGTGCGCAACCAGTACCCGAACGTCAACATGTACATGACCGAGCACTCCGGTGGGACCTGGGTGAGCAATCAGCACGCCGAGGACATGGGTGACCTCATCGAGTACTTCCGCAACTGGGGCCGGGCCTGGACGAAGTGGTCGCTGGCCGTCGACCAGAACATGGGTCCGCACAACGGCGGCTGCGGCACCTGCACCGGGCTGGTCACCGTGCAGCGCGGCGGCAGCCGGAGCGGTCAGGTGGACTACACCATCGAGTACTACACGATGGGGCACCTGACCAAGTTCGTCCGGCCGGGCGCCGTACGGATCGACTCGAGCGCGAACGGCACGGTGCCGAACGTGGCGTTCCGCAACGGCGACGGGTCCAAGGCGCTGATCGCCTACAACACCACCACGGGCAACCAGAGCGTCAAGGTGAACTGGGGCGGGCAGTCGTTCGTCTACAACCTGCCCGGCCGGACGTCGGCCACCTTCACCTGGAGCGGCGGGCAGTCGGGTGGTCCCACGCAACGGACCGGCACGATCACCGGCCTCGGCGGCAAGTGCCTGGACGTGACCGGCGGTTCGACCGCGAACGGCAATCAGCCGCAGCTGTGGGACTGCACCTCGGGCAACACCAATCAGCAGTGGACGGTCGGCTCGGACGGCACGATCCGCGGGCTGGGAAAGTGCCTGGACGTGGCGAACAACTCGACGGCCGACGGCGCGGTGATCCATCAGTGGGACTGCATCGACTCGGTGGCCAGTCAGAAGTGGACAGTCACGGCGGGCCGGGACATCGTGAACACCGCTTCCGGCAAGTGTCTCGACGTCACGGGCAACAGCACCGCGAACGGCGCCAAGCTTCAGCTCTGGAGCTGCACCGGCGCCGCGAACCAGAAGTGGACCGCACCCTGATCCGACCTCGGGCAAGCTGGACCCATGTACGCGATCACGATCGAGGACAAGCAGCTGGTCCGGCGCGAGGTGGAAGATCCTGAGGCCGGCGACGGTGAGGTCGTCATCGACGTCACCGCCGCCGGCGTCAACCGGGCCGATGTGGCTCAGCGCCAGGGCCACTACCCTCCACCGCCCGGCGCCCCGCCCTATCCGGGTCTCGAATGCGCCGGGGTGATCAGCGCCGTCGGACCCGGGGTGACCGACCGGCACGTCGGTGAGCGGGTCGCCGCGCTGTTGTCCGGCGGGGGCTACGCCGAGCGGGTCGCCGTGCCGGCCGGCCAGTTGTTGCCCGTGCCGGCCGGTCTCTCGCTGACCGAGGCGGCGGCGCTGCCCGAGGTCAGCTGCACGGTCTGGTCGAACGTGGTCGACCGTGACCGCCTGCGAAAGGGCGAGACGCTGCTGGTGCACGGCGGCGGCAGCGGCATCGGCACGTTCGCGATCCAGCTCGGCCGGGCGCTGGGCGCGTCGGTCCTCACCACCGCCCGGGCGGCCAAGCACGACTTCCTGCGCGGCCTCGGGGCCGACCTGGTGATTGACTACACGACCGGCGACTTCGTGAGCGCCACCCGCGACTTCAACGGGCGGGGCGCCGATGTGATCCTCGACATCGTGGGCGCGAAGTATCTGAGCCGCAACCTCGAGGCGCTGGCGCCCGGCGGCCGGCTCACCGTGATCGGCATGCAGGGCGGGCGCAAGGCGGAACTCGACCTGGGCGTCCTCATGGCCAAGCGGGCCTCCGTCTCGTCGACCAGCCTGCGGGCGCGCCCGGCGGCCGACAAGGCGCGCATCGTCGCGGGGGTGACCCGGACGGTGTGGCCATTGATCGAGGCGGGCGCGATCCGGCCGATCATCGACACCACGATGCCGCTGGCCGACGCGGCCGAGGCACACCGACTGATGGAATCGAGCGGCCACATCGGCAAAATTCTGCTGACTCCGTGAGCCGAACTCACACTTTTGAGTGATTAATCCGCGGCGTAACGGCTATTTGTCCGATTTTTGCGGCGTGGTGTAACGGTTTGGGTGACCGGACTGCCCAGCATGGTGGAACTCCGGCCGAGTGATCGGCCGAGCGACACCGGGAGGTCTCGTGACCAATACGCCGCTGCGCCCCGCGCGGACAGCGCCATCCGCGCCGGTCCCGCGTGCTCCCCGGCGCGGAAAAGCGCTGTGGGTCGCGGGTGGGGTGTTTGCTCTGCTGCTCGCCGGGGTAGGGACATATCTCGCGTACGGGACAAGCGACGAAGCACTCGCGCCGGTGACGCCCACCGCCACGGCCGGCCAGATCGCCGCGGCGACGCTGGACGCTGCCCCGGCCCGGCCCGTCGTCACCGCCTTCGAGGGCACGCTTTCCGTGTCGGTCAGCACGACCGAATGCGGCCTGGCGACGGTCGGCCCGGCCGACCTGCCGCTGGCTGCCGAGGGTGAGTTCTGCCTGGTCACCATGGCCGTGCGGAACACTGGGAAGGAGCCTCGCCTGCTCGACCCGGGCGCCCAGCGCGCGGTCGACGAGCACGGCCGCTCCCATAGGGTGGCCGAACAGGCCGCAGTATTCGTCAACGATCAGGATCCGTCGCTCCTCGACGAGATCCCGCCGGGCGCGACCCGGTACGGCGTGGTCCCGTTCGACGTGCCGAAGGGGGTCCGGCTCGCAGCCTTCGAGCTGCACAAGTCGCCGCACAGCACGGGTGTCCGGGTGCCGTTGCCCTGATCACAGGCATATCTCAGATATCCACGGCCACCGATCGAGTGCGTAAATCGCATTCTTTTCGTCGATGGGCGAGGGTGATTGTGGGATTTCGGCCCCGAAGCATTCCGGTTGTGTGTTGGCATGGTCGTCGGAATTAACGAGTAGTCCGGGTTCCCAATGCTGCCCTTCGCGGGGTGGCGCCGGCGCGGCGCACGCTAATGCCACGCCGCAGGGATTCGCGCGAGTGCCCCGGACCGATGTCGGAGGCAACACTGCACTGTCCGTCCCCGAGCCGGGCATTTACGGCCGGCGCGATTGCGCTGGCCGTCATCTCACCG
Source organism: Paractinoplanes hotanensis (assembly GCF_023717965.1). Classification (NCBI taxonomy): domain Bacteria; kingdom Bacillati; phylum Actinomycetota; class Actinomycetes; order Micromonosporales; family Micromonosporaceae; genus Paractinoplanes; species Paractinoplanes hotanensis. The sequence continues at coordinate 124,073 of NZ_JAMQOL010000053.1, forward strand.
GCTCTAGACCCTGTTGAGCACGCCGCCGAGGCTGTGCCGCCCGCCCATCCGGTCGGTCCCGAGAACTTCCGTCTGGAGGAGCGCACCACCACCGCCGAGCGCGCCTCGCGCGCCGCCCCCCGGCGTTTCTCGCTCGCCCGCCATGCCTCGCCCGAGGCCCGGCCCCGTAACAACCCGTTCGCCGCACCGGACGGCGGCCAGGCTCTGCGCACCGCCGTGGAACTGGCCGTCGTGGACGAGCGGGAGGCCCTGCGCACCGCCGAGACGCAGGCCGCGGTCGACGTACGCGAACATCTGCGCGGCGACCCGGCCGAGGTCGACGATGTGATCCCCGGTGAGGTCGTCGCCGATACGGACGCCCTGTTCGACGCGGCCGAGGAGACGGCCCGTGAGCTGGCGGCCCGACGGGCCCAGCAGGTGCGCAAGGCGAAGCTGCAGGTGCGCAAGGCGAAGCTGCGTGCCCTGCGGGAGGCGCAGCAGGCCGCGGCGGTCGTATCCGAGAGTCCGCAGGCCTACAACCGCACCTACGACCGGGTCACGCAGCGCCACCTGCGCTCGGTCACCACCCGGCAAGCGCCCGCCAAGCAGCGGGGACAGCGTGTCATGCGGCTCGGCAGCGGGATGACCGCGGTCATCGCGTTCGCCCGATCCCAGGTCGGCAAGCGCTACGTGAGTGGCGGCCTGGGGCCGAACGGCTTCGACTGCTCAGGCTTCACCAAGCGGGCGTACGCGCTGGCCGGCATAAGGCTGCCGCACTCGTCCGGAGCACAGGCGGCCCGTTCGCGGTCCGTCTCGCGGGCCCAGGCCCGCGCCGGCGACCTGGTCGTCGGTCCCGGGCACGTGGGGATCTACATGGGCCGCGGCATGATGATCGATGCCGGCAACCACCGTACGGGCGTCGTCTACCGCAAGGTTTACGCCGGCCTGCGGGTGGCCCGCATTGGCGGATAGCCGAACGAACTGACCCTGCCGCTCACCGCGGCAGGGTCAGTCGTACGGTCGTGCCCTCCCCGGGCTCGCTCTGCAGATGGACGCTGCCGTGGTGCGCTTCGACGATCGACTTGACGATGGCCAGGCCCAGGCCGGGGCCCTGAGCCGCCATCACCTCGGCCGCAGTGCACCGGTAGAACCGGTCGAACACGTGCGGCAGCTCCTCGGCGGCGATGCCCACCCCGGTGTCCGTGATGAGCAGCTCCGGCTCGCCCTCGGCGGTCGAGTCGACCGTGATCTCGCCGTCCGGCTGGGTGAATTTGATCGCGTTGACCAGCAGGTGGTTGAGCACCTGGGCCAGCCGTTTGGCGTCGCCGCGGGCCGGCACCGGACGTCCGGTGCGGTCACGCAGCTTGACCCCGCGGTGGTCGGCCAGGGCACGGCAGGCGGCGACCGCCTGGTGTGCGAGGTCGGCCAGATCCACCTCGGCCAGGTCGAGCTCGATCCGGTCGTCGGTCATCTTCGCCACCAGCAGCAGCTCGTCGATGAGCCGCAGCAGCCGGTCGGAGTTGCGCGACATCACCGACAGGAACCGGCGCGACGTCTCGGCGTCGAAGTCGTCCTCGAGCAGCATCTCCAGGTAGCCGCGGATCGTCGACAACGGCGTCCGCAGCTCGTGGCTGACCGTGGCCAGGAACGAGTCCTTCATCCGGTCGACCTGGCGCATCTGGTCGGCGATCTCGCCGGCGCGCCGGGCATAGCGGCGCAACTCCAGCTGCACCGACGCGTGCCGAGCCAGGCTGCGCAGGGCTCGCCGCTGGGGAGAGGTGAGCACCCGGGGCTCCCGGTCGACTACGCAGACCGTGCCGACCGAGTACGTGCCGTCGAGCACCACCGGCGCTCCGGCGTAGAACCGGATGCCGAGCCCGCCCACGCCCGGGTTGTCGGCGAACCGGCCGTCCTCCTGGGCGTCCGGCACCTCGAGCAGTTCGTGCGAGGTGATCGTGTGCGCGCAGAACGAGAGGTCGCGGGGCAGCGCGTCGAGTTCGGTGCCGACCTTGGCCTTGAGCCACTGCCGGTCGCGGTCGACGAGGCTGACCAGACCCACCGGCGTGCCGCAGATCTGCGACGCGAGCAGGGCGATGTCGTCGAAATCCTCTTCCGGCCGGGTGTCGAGCACGTGGGCGTCGTACAAGGCCGCCAGCCGACCCGGCTCATCGGGAGGCAAAGGCGCCCTCATCGTCCGATCGTCTCACTCCGGGCATCCGATATGGCGGGATTCGTCCGATGCCGGAGACACAACTGCCCCCTACAGCAGTCGGCACCCGCCTCGATGGCGGGTGCCGACTTGCTATCTCGACCAGACGCGGGGATCTCTGCCGCACACACCCGGTCGGATGTCAGACAGAAGCATCACCCGGTACCCAGGTTTACGTACGCACCAGCTGTGCGTCCGCCCGATCGGGTGACAGCGGGGTCACGCGAGCGAAAGGCGGGCGATACGTGAACGGACTACTCTGCGTGTCTGGAAGGTCCGCATCCCGCCGGAGGACACCACGATGAGTCTCGAACGCGCCGTTGCCCCGGATCCGTACGACATTCTGCCCCCGGTCCCGTCCTTCACCGTGACCAGCGCCGACGTGTCCGACGGCCGGCCGCTCGACGAGTTGTTCGCCCACACCAGCGTGGGTGGCAAGAATCTTTCGCCGCAGCTCGCCTGGTCCGGCTTTCCCGCCGAGACGCGTGGTTTCGTCGTGACCTGCTTCGACCCCGACGCCCCCACGGGCAGCGGCTTCTGGCACTGGGTGCTGGTCAACCTGCCGGCATCCACGACCGAGCTGCCGCGGGGTGTCGATCCCCTGCCCGAGGACGCTTTCTGCGTGCGCAACGACTACGGCGAGAACAACTACGGCGGTTCCGCCCCACCGCCCGGCGACGGCCCCCACCGCTATGTCTTCGCGGTGCACGCGATCGACGTCGACACGCTCGATGTGCCGCCCGAGGCCTCGCCGGCCTACGTCGGCTTCAACCTGGCCTTCCACACGTTGGCCCGGGCCACCATCCGCCCGACGTTCCAGGTCAAGGCCTGATTCCGGTACGAATCGGGTACGCGAAAAGGCCGCCGGGTCGACCGGCGGCCTTTCGTTGGTGCTTGCGTGTCAGCTGGGCGTGCGCGCCACGACGAAGACCGACTGACCGAACGGCGGCTTCATGACGCTCTCGGCGGCCTTGGTCACCGGCAGCACGAGCGAGTCGTACACCTTGACCATCGGGCCCTCCTTGGGCGCCAGCTTGAAGATGCTGGTCGCGCCGTAGTAGCCGATGAGACCGAGCGCGTTCGCGTAGTGCATCTTCTCGATCTCGAGGCCGGCCTCGGTCATGGCCGCACGCATCGTCTTCTTCGTGTAGCGGCGGATGTGCCCGGTCGCGATGTCGACCTGGCTCATCGCGAACATGAACGCCGGCACGATGATGATGACCCGGCCACCCGGGCGCACGAGGTCGGCCATGCTGCGCAGCGCGCCGACATGGTCATCGATGTGCTCGAGCACGTTGTACGACACCGCAGCGCTGTACTCGCCGTTCGCGTCGGGCGACGGCAGCAGCATCTGGCGCACGTCGATGTTCGGGTGGTCGGCCATGCGCTCCTTGAGCAGCACGAGCCGATCCGGGTCGGCTTCGGTCGCCGTGAACCGCGGAAGGTGCTCCGCCCACTCGATCGCGTAGTCGCCGAGTCCGCTGCCGACCTCGATCGGGTTGTCCCCGAGGTAGGGGAGAGCGAGCTCGACGAACCACCGGCGGTGGTTGACGGCCGTGGCGAGGCCTTCGAGCACTTCGGACTGGATCCGCTGGTCTCCAGTGATGTCTGCCATATGTAAGGTTCCCTCGTCTTGCCGATCCGAGCTGACAGCGGGACCGGACGAGTTAACCATCCGGCGCGCGTATCCGAAAGTTGAGGCCGGGGCGGGCGCTCATTATTTGCCTGATTGAGACATGCGAAGCTGGGTACTCCCGCTGGTTCGCCACCGAATACGACGTTCATATCGGCTCGATCACGCATGGGCAGCTCGTCACAGCAACGTTACCAACCTCGGTTAGGCTCGCCCTCGCTATGACGATTACGGGTATTGACTCGACAGGCCAGCCGGCTGGCGGGAACGTGCTGCCGCCCCGTCAAGTGACCGAGGCCGAGGAGCTTGAAGCCGAGCTGATCGCGCTCGGGACGGACGCTCCGACGACCACTCCGACGTCGGTCGAGCCCGATGTCGAGGCCGCGCCTGACCAGGTCGGAAGGCCTGCCAAGCGCTGGTGGCGGCGACGGCCGGACTGGCGCGACGTGCTGGCGGCAGCGACGTTCGTCGTTGTCGCGTTCTATCTCACAGCGCCGTTGTGGCTCAATCTCGATCACCAGTTGCGCGACGATCCGCAGGATCAGGCTTTCTTTGAGTGGATGCTGGCGCATGGTGCTCGTGTGCTCACCGATGGCGCATATCCGTTCTTCTCCGATCGCATGAATTACCCCGATGGGGTGAACATGATGGCCAACACCTCGGTGTTGGCCATATCGCTGCCGATGACGCCGGTGACTCTGCTGTTCGGCCCACATGTGTCGTTCAACTTATTTCTCACTCTGGCGTTGGCACTCACCGGTATCTCGTGGTATTTCGTGCTCTCCCGCGTGTTCGTTTCTTCGCGGCTCGCGGCGTGGGTCGGCGCTCTCTTCTGCACCTTCGCGCCGAGCATGGTGTCGCACGCCGGCGGCCACCCGAACATCGTCTCGCAGTTCCTGGTCCCGCTGATCATCTGGCGGACGCTGCGTCTGCGGCAGCCCGGCCGGGGCGTCCGCAACGGCCTCATCATGGCCGCGCTGCTGATCTGGCAGGCGTTCATCAACCTCGAGGTCCTCTTCATGACCGCGGTCGGACTGGGCGTGTTCTGCCTGGTCATGGCCATCTCGCGGCGGAAGACGCACCGCGGTGAGACCCGCCGGTTCCTGCGGGGACTGTCCGTCGCCGGCACCGTCACGCTGGCCGTGCTGGCGTACCCGTTGTCGGTGCAGTTCTTCGGCCCGCAGAGCTACCACGGCCTGCCGGAGTTCGTCCGCAACTTCGGCGCCGACCTGGGTTCGTTCACGGCCTATTCGAGCCACTCGGTCGCCGGTAATGCGGTGGTCGCCGAGCGGCTGGCCCAGAATCCGGCCGAGGAAAACGCGTTCTTCGGCTGGGGGCTGGTGATTCTCTTCGTCGGTCTGCTGGTCTGGATGCGCCGTTCGGCGGCGGTTCTCGCGCTGGGCGGGATCGCGGTTCTCTTCGCGGCGATGTCGCTCGGACCGCGCATTTTCCTTAACGGCATCAACACCGGCATCCCCGGCATCTGGGCTGTTCTGCACAGCGTTCCGGTGCTCAACTCGGCGGTTCCCACCCGGTGGGCCATGGCCATCGCGCCGGTCGTCGGCATCCTGCTGGCGCTCGGGGTGCAGCGCGCCATCGATCTCACCCGCGCCCAGCCGGCCGCCCGCGGCCCGGTCCGCGTCGCGATGATCACGGCCGTCGCCATGGCGCTCGTGCCCCTCGTCCCGGTGCAGCTCGCGACGACCCCGATGGCCCCGGTCCCCGAGTTCGTGACGTCGGGCGCGTGGAAGCAGTTCGTCGACGACGACCACACGGTGGTCGCGCTGCCGCTGCCCGACTCCAGCTACCCCGACCCGCTGCGGTGGACGGCGATGACCGGCCAGGACATGCGCATCGCCGGCGCGTACGCGCTGCTGCCCAACCAGAACCCGCTCAACCCGACCGACCGCACCGCGCTGTTCTCACCCCCGTGGCGCCCGACCAGCGGCTTGATGGCCTCGATCCGCCAAGGCAACCCGATCCCCGAGATCAACGACACCCGGCGCGAGATGACCCTGGCCGACCTGCGCTACTGGAAGGCGGGCGCGGTGGTGCTGACCCCCCAGGTCCGCGACATCGAGATGCTGCGCGCGATGACCGGCCTGCTGGGCTTCCAGCCCACCTGGACGGGCGGCGCCTGGGTCTGGGACGTCCGCCACCTGGTCGACGACCCCAACGCCGTCCTCACCGGCCCCGACATCGGCTGACCGTTTCGCACGGCGTCATGCCACCCGGCGTGGCATGACGCCCCGGTCGCCCGACTAGGCTGCCCGGAATGGCGAGCCGGATCGGCGACGTGGTGATCGATTGCGCGGACCCGGAGCTGATGGCCGCGTTCTGGAGCGCGGCCCTCGGCTATCGGATCTTCGCCCGGGACGAGACCGGGGTAGCCATCCGGGGCGCTGCGACCAGCCCCGACATTCTCTTCATCAGGGTGCCCGAGCCCAAGCCGGTCAAGAACCGCCTGCACTTCGACATCTGCCCCACCGACCGCCCCCAGCTGGCGGAACTGGACCGCCTGCTCGGTCTGGGCGCCCGGCGGTCGGCCATCACCGCGAGCGGCTCCTGGATCGTCCTGGAAGACCCCGAGGGCAACGAGTTCTGCCTGATGTCCAAGCAGATCCCGGCCGAGCCGCAGCCCTTCCACGAGGCTGCTGAGGGTTAGAGAGCCTCGATCGGGCCGTGGGCGCCGGTTCCGTCCGCCAGCTCCTGCATCAGTTGAACGACGCGGGCCCAGTGGCGCTGGACGATGCGGTCGGCCTCGACCATCAGGTCGTCGCGGGACCGGGTGGCGTCGGACATGGCCTTCTCAAGGGCGGCCCGATGGTTCTCGGTCAGCCATTCGAGGTTGTGGTCGCTGGCGTGGCCGAGCGCCTCCAGAAACCGTACCGAAGCCGACAGCGAGCCCAACTCGGTCAGGGCGGCGAAGTCGGGTCCGGCCGAACCGTTGGTCTCGTAGTGGACCGAACCCATGAAGATGCCGTGCGGGGCGGGCTGGATCTCGTGGACCCGCGCGCCCAGGTGCACGCTGACGACGCTGCGTCCGGCCAGGCCGGACAGCAGGATCCCGGTGGAGATCTCGTCGACCTTGGTCGGCCGCAGAATCTCGGCCGGGTAGGCGATGACGAGCGGGACGGCGCCGCCTACAAATCGGAACGGTTTCACGCAGGCACTGTAGAACGGCCGCCGCAGCGCTTCGACCTCGATGGGGGTTGTCCTGTGAACGGCAACGCCGATGAAGCACGGATGAAACAGCGTCACGGTTTGATGCAGCAGCCCTGGCAGACCTTGGGCTGGGGAAGGGTGAAGGCCAGGCAGCAGGTTCTGCGCTGCACGTCGAGCTTGCCGTTGGCGCCCGGAACCAGGTCGATCAGGTCTTCGACGCCGAGGGCGCGGTGCAGCTGGGCGATCGTCTCGGCGGACGGGCCGGGGAGGACGTCGGCCGAGCGCAGGACGCCGTAGGCCACGCCCGAGGAGAGCGAGCCCAGCAGGGTGCGCTTGCCCAGGCGGACCCGGTCGTGGATGGCGTCGAGCAGCGGGTTCAGGTGTTCGTCGAGCAGGGAGCGGCGCAGTTCGGCCAGCAGCGCGGCCTCGTCGGCGACCACCCGCACCCGGGGGTGCCCGGCCAGGGCGATCGGGTCGCCGGGCAGCACCGCGACCGGGATGTCGGCGCGCAGGCCCAGGGTGACCAGGGGGCGCGGGTCGGCGAAGTGCACGAGCACGTCGTCGGCGGTGAGCAGCGGGACGCGACGCGCCGAGGCCCAGCCGAGCACCGCGGGCAGCGTCAGCCAGTAGGTGTAGGCCTTCCAGGCCAGGGCGGCCGCGGCGTGGGGCTGGGCGTTCCAGCGGCGGCGGGCCGAGCCCAGCAGGGTGTCCAGGTTGTCGCCGGTGAGGGTCCGCGCGGGGAGCCAGCCGGTGGTGTCGTGGACGAGCAGGTCGGGGGCGACGCCGGGTAGTTCGGTGCTGGTGCCGAACATCGCGCGCAGCGTCGCCGTGACCGGGCCCAGCGGCTGCGGGGTGGTGACGGTGCGTGCGGCGCGTTCGAGGGCGGTGGTCACAGGGTGTGTCCGCCCCGCGGCGCCATCGTAACCAGGGTCACCGCATTCACCTCGCCGAATAGATGGGAGCACGGTGGCCGGTACGCCTCCGTGACGACGACCCACCGTACACCTCTTAGGCTAGCCTAACCAAGCAGAACTTTCGGACGAATACCCTACGCACGGGTTACCTAACGGCGGGCGCGCACGTTGCCTGGTTCGTCAAGGTATCTGTCGTGTACTCGCTACTAGCACCATCCGGACACGAGCGGCGGCGACACTGAAATTCTCGTCGCGAAGGGGACATCGATGATGACCACCTCGCCCGTCGAGCGGGCCGCTGACCAATTTGTGACGGCGTTGGCGCACTGGCGGGTCGAACGCGGCATGAGCAAGAAGCAGCTCGCCGCTCGAATGGGGTTCGACCCCTCCTACGTCAGCCACGTCGAGGGGCGGCGCCACAAGCCCACCGAGGACTTCGCCCGCCGGGCGGAAGCGGTGCTCGGCGCGGGCGGGGTGATCTGGCAGCGGTTCCAGGAGTACGACGAACTGCGTCATGCGCGCGGCACGGCCCTGCACCGCGATCCCCCCGTACCGGTGCAGTGGTTGCCCCCGGGAACCGGGCTGATCGTCGAGCGTGAGGTGGCCGAGCTGCGCTACGCCGACGGCACCTACCGCTGTCGCGTGCGTCGTGCGCTCTACAACGCCGGCTCCGAGCCCGTGACGCGTTACCTGGTGAAGATCGCGGTCGACCGTTACCCGAACGACCCCACCGGCTCCAACCGCCACCACCGGGAACACCCGCTGAGCTTCGAGGAGATGGCGTTCAACGCCTGCGCCGGCGAGGGCGACGCGGTCGAACCGATGGACTGGCGGATAAAGCTCGACCGCGACGCCTCCAAGGAGGTGTGGTTGCTCTTCGCCAACGAGGGCGGCCAGTTCGCGCTCTACCCGGGCGAAAGAACCATCATCCAGTACGAATACACGGTCGGCGTCGAGAAGTGGGGCCAGTGGTTCCAGCGGGCTGTGCGGTTGCCCACCCGCCGTCTCACCGTGCGCCTCGACTTCCCCGCCTCGTTCGACCCCCAGGTCTGGGGGGTCGAGACCTCCCTGGCGGCTGAGGTTCCGGTGCGTACGCCGATGGAGCGGCACGACGACGGCGACCGCGCGGTCTTCGAGTGGTCGACCGACACGCCCCAGCTGAACGCGCGCTACCGGCTCGAATGGCGGTTCCGCGGCGTCGGTGCGCCGCCCTTCCCGTCGCTGGCGCCGGCGAGCAACGGTAACGGGCAGCCCCGCGCGTCGGGCCAGATGCGGGGGATAGGCATCGTGCAGCGGGGCTCCGAGATGCTGCGGCAGCGCGCCCGGCACTATCAGCTGCCGCGCGAAGAGGTCGAGGCCCGCGAGGTGGTGGCGGCGCTGCGCGAGGCGCTGGCCCGGCTCGAGCAGGTGCACGATTTCACCAAGGGCGTCGGGCTGTCGGCGCCGCAGATCGGCCACTCGGTCGCCGTCGCCGTGGTGCGCTCGGCCGATCCCGGCGCCGAACCCCAGGTGCTGATCAACCCGCGGGTGGTCGGCGAGTCGGCCGACCGGGACGAACAGTACGAGGGCTGTTTGTCGTTCTTCGACTACCGCGGCCTGGTGCGGCGGCCCCTGCGCCTCGAGGTCGAGCACGCGATGCCCGACGGCACGCGGGTCGTCACGACGTTCGAACGCGCGCTGGCACGGCTGGTCGCCCACGAGATCGACCACCTGGAGGGCCGGCTCTACGTCGACCGGATGAACGCCGAGTCCAGCCTGGTGCCGGACTACCACCAGAGCGGACGTCCCTGGGTCTACTGAGACCTGGGTCAGAGGTCGCTGAAGCTGTCGTACTTCACGCGGATCGACGGCACCTGCAGTTCGGTGAGCGTCTTCAGGGTGGCCTTGACCATCGGGCCCGATCCCGAGACGAAGAAGTCGTGCTCGCTCCACGGGCCGTAGCGGGCCACGACGTCCGAGATGTCGCCCTGCTCACCGGGGTAGGTGGGGTCGTCGCTGCACGCCGTCACGACCGACAGCCACGGGTAGCGCGCGGCCAGGCGGTTCAGCTCGGGCAGGTCGTACAGGTCCTCACGGTTTCTGGCACCGACGAAGACGTGCACCCAGCGTGTGCGGTTGTAGCGGGTCAGCTCCTCGAGCAGCGACTTGATCGGCGCCAGCCCGGTGCCGCCGGCGACGAAGACGGTGTCGCGGGTCGAACGGCGGTCCAGGTTCATCGTCCCCATCGGCGCGGCCAGCCGGATCATGTCGCCGACCTCGAGACGACGTACGAGGGCACTGGAAACCCAGCCTGCGCCGACGGCCCGTACGTGGAATTCCAGGGTGTTGTCCCGGCGTGGCGCATTGGCTATCGAGTACGGGCGCCACAGCCGCGGTTGTATTCGGGGGCACTCGATGCTGACGTACTGGCCGGCGCGGAAGTCCAGGGGCTGCATGGGCTGCACGGTGAACACCGAGATATCGGTGGCCCGCCGCTCGTGGGCCACCACCTCGGCGTACCAGTAAGGGGGGTTGCTGTTGTCGGATTCGGCGCCCTGGAGCATGACCGAGGCGATCTTCGCGTACGCGTCGGCCCAGGCCTGGTCGTACTCGACGCACCACTGCTCGCCGGCGTGCACCCGCATCGCCTCGATCAGCGCGCCGCCGACGACCTCGTAGTGTTCTGGTTCCACGTGGAACTTGCGGTGGTCCCGGCCCAGCCCCCGCAGGTACGCGGTGAACTTGTCAGCGTCGTCGATCGACTGGACCGCGGTGACGATCGCGTTCAGCAGCCGGGAACGCTGCACATCCATGTGCACCGGGAAGAGATCCCGCAGGTCCGGATAGGACAGAAAGATGCGTGCGTAGAAGTAGCCGGCGACCTTGTCCTGATGCTCCTCGACGAGGCTCCAGCTCTCCTTGAGCAAGCGTCCGAGGTCTCCCATGCATTCAGGGTGGTCAGATCAGTCGGATAGACGACGCACGGCCCGTGCGACTCATCTCAATTCATCCGCGGGAGACCTGCTCCTAGAGTTGTGCCCGTGACCCTAGATCGCCAGCAGGCCACCCGGCCGATCCTCACCGCCGAGATCATCATCGTTCTCCTGCTGTCGCTGGGGCAGAGCGCGATCTACTCGGTCGTCTCGATCATCGCGAAGCTGACGGCCGACCAGCCGCTCTCCCAGCAGGCTGCGGTGCTCAACGCGTCGCGCTCGGCCCGGCCGTATCTCGACCTCACGTACCAGTTGCTCGGCATCGCCTTCGACCTGATGCCGGTGGTGCTGGTGCTCTATCTGCTGCTGCGCGACCACATCTCGCCGCGGAGCGAGCTCGGCCTGTCGGCCGACCGGAAGGGCTTCGACTGGGGCTGGGGCGCGTTGCTGGCTGCCGGCATCGGCATTCCCGGGCTGCTTCTGGTGTACGTGGCCAAGCTGCTCGGCATCAATGCCGACATCGTGCCGGCGGCCCTCCAGCCCGTGTGGTGGGCGGTGCCGGTACTCATCCTGGCGGCAGTCAAGAACGCGGTGCTCGAGGAGGTGATCGTCGTCGGCTACCTGATGACCCGCCTGCGCCAGTGGGGCATGTCGACGGTTGCGATCATCGCGTGCTCCGCCCTCCTGCGCGGGTCGTACCACCTCTACCAGGGCTTCGGCGCGTTCATCGGCAACGCGGTCATGGGCGTGGTGTTCGCGCTGTTCTTCCTGCGCTACAAGCGCGTGATGCCGTTGATCGTCGCGCACACGCTGCTGGATGTGGTCGCCTTCGTCGGTTACACCGCCCTGCCCGAATCCTGGTTGAGCTGGATATAGCGGTAGTAAGAGGTGGCGCGGGCCGCGGTGGCCTGGGCCGCCGTGGTGCTCGAGAGGAAGGCAGCCAGCAGGCTGGTCCCCGGGTAGGCACGGTTGATCGACCGCAGGGCCGTCCAGGCCGCGGCCTGCGGGATGACCAGGCGGCTCAGGCGCCAGACGGCATCGCCGCTCCCCACCCCCTGACTCTCACGGCCGGCGGCAGCGATGGCCGCGTCCGCCTCTGCCGCCGTCTCGTGCACTCCGGTGATCACCAGTAGGTCCACCGCCCGCCGAGGATCGGCCGGGTCGAGGCCGTGAGCCGCCGCCAGATGCAGAACCAGCTCCGCATCGGTGAGCGCCCGCCCAGCCAGCAGAGCGATTGCCGCGTACGACCCCGAAACCGCCCCGAAGATGCTGGTCAACGCGCCGAAGCGGGTGAACTGGCGACCCGCCAGCCGAGCCAGCGCGGCCGGCCCCGCGGACGGGTAGTCGGCGCTGATCGCGGCGGCCCACTGCCGGGCGCGCGGCCCGATGATCTCGACCGCAGCCAGAGCCAGATGCTCGGGCGCGTGGACGGGGTCGGAGATGAGCTTTGCCCACCGGTCCCCGCCTCGCGGCTCGACCTCGGTCGCAGTTGAGTTCTTATTCGCGATCTTGTCGTCGGCCGGGCCGGAGAGGTTTGTCGTCGCCGTTACCTCCGGTCGGGCGCGAGGGGGCGAGGCAGGCGCCGCGTCGGGCGTCGACGGCCTTGTGGTCGGTGCGGCCGGAGCTTTGACCTCGTGTTGTGCCGCTTTCGTTGCAGGGGCGGCAGGTGTGTCCGCTGGGGTCGCCGTCTCTCCCGGCGTTCCGGCGCTTGGTCGTGATGACTCTTCGGCAGCCCGGGACGATGGCGAGGTGGGCTTCGCGGCAGCTGCCGGTTCCGCCTTCAGACCCGGCGGCTGATTCGCCTCGGGGCCGGGCGTCTCCACCGAGGCGACATCTTCTGTGTTGCCTTCTCGTGTCACCGGGGCCGACTGGGCTGTCGGTGCCTTCGTGCCGGACGTGGACTTCCTCGCCGCCCTCGCGCTGGAAGCCGGAGCAGTTACGGTCTCGGGCAGTCCGGTCGTTTCTGACGCAGCTGGTGTCTTTGCCGGGTCTTCTCCCGCTGGGGCAGCCTTCACCGGAGGGGGATTCGCCGGAGCACGATTCGGCGATGTCTTCGCAGCCGGGGGCTGCGTGGGTGCCTTCTTCGCCGCAGCCTTCGCCGCGCCCGAGGCGTCTGTCTTCGGCGGCGTGGCCGTGGATTGGGCGGGGCTGGCTGTGGTGGCGTTGACTTGGGTCGAGTTCCCTGAGGCAGCACTCGTTGCGGTGGCTTCAGCTTGTGCGGGACTCGCCTGCCCAGTGCTCGCTGTGGTGGCGTCGGGCGGGGTAGGGCTCGCAGGCTTGGCCGGCGTCGGGGTCGCTGGGGCGGTCTCGGCCGGCGTTGAGCTCGGTTGGACTGCCTTGGCCGGGGTGGAAGCTGCCGGAGTGGCCTTGGCCGGCGTGGGATTCGCGATCGCGTTCGCGGGAGCCGCCTTGGCTGGGACTGTTTTTGCTGGAGGCGCTTTTCGCGGCGCGGACTCCGGCGGCGTCGCTTTGGCGGGGTCGGCCTTCTTGGCTCGGGCGGGCCTTTTCGCAGGCTGGCTGCTGGCGCTGGGCTCCGGCTGGGCGCCGCGCTGCCTCCGTGGGGCGGGCTTGCGCCCAGGGTGCTGGGGAGGCTCCGTACCCGCCTGCGGGTGATTTTCGGCACTTGGCGGCTGGAACATGACCGGCGGCGCGGCCTTCGCGGGCCGGCGTGGCGACCGCCCTTCCGCAGTCTCGTCCGGCGGCGTCTCACCCGACGTGTTGAACGGCGCCCGCGACGGCCGGGCGCGCGAAGCCTTGCGAGGATCAGTGGGCGAGATCTCCTCCATGCCGCAGCAGCCTAGCCGTCGCAGCGCCATTTCACCTGTTGGAGACACCTCAGACCCACCCGCCGCGCGCAAGGATGGCAACCTCTTTGTGCGCGGCTGAGCGGGTCCGGTATCCTCAACCGTCGGTGGCCCTCGCAGGCTGCCGGGGAGACTTCGCCTAGTCTGGTCTATGGCGCCGCACTGCTAATGCGGTTGGGGTTTTAAAGCCCCTCCCGGGTTCGAATCCCGGAGTCTCCGCGTGCAGAGCCGGTGTGTATGCTGGCAAAGCACCGAGCGCCCGTAGCTCAATGGATAGAGCATCTGACTACGGATCAGAAGGTTAGGGGTTCGAGTCCCTTCGGGCGCACTGTAAGAGAACCGGTTTGACCAGCAAGAACATGAAGAACCTGAACCTCGGGCCGCCGAGGAGCAGGTTCTTTTTCGTTGTGTGGGTCAGGTGTGGGTCACGTCTGTGCCCCACACGCTGAATCTCTTAGACCCTGGTAAATAAGGGGTTCCGGTGATCGGCGGTTCAGAGTCATCGATGTCGGTGGCTGCGCGCGGCGTGGTGGCGTGACATGAGGAAGGGCCTTCGGTACGAGCAAAGGTGACTAAACCGGCTCGACTCCGAAGGCCCAACCCTGTCTGTATACCTCGTCGCCGGAACCGCCACGGCATCGACCCCGGCCACCCTCGCCGATCACCTCCCGACCAGCAGGCCCAGGTACTACCCGTCCGATACCAGCGACGCCGAATGGGCGATCCTGGCCCCGCACGTGCCGGCCGGGACCGGCCGCGGACGGCCGATCGTCTACCCGCGCCGCGATGTCGTCGACGCGATCCGCTACCTCGACCGGACCGGCTGCCAGTGGGACGCCCTGCCCGCGGACTTCCCGCACCCGAAACTGGTCTATCACTACTTCAAGACCTGGACCGGCGACGGCACCCTGAACCGGATGCACAACCACCTGCGCGAGCAGATCCGCCAGCACGTCGAGCACCGCGACCGGCAACCGACCGCGGCCCTGGTCGACTCGCAGTCACTACGCGGCGCGGAGACCGTCGCCCGCACCAGCCGCGGCTACGACGCCGGCAAGAAGATCAACGGCCGTAAACGGCATATCGCGGTCGACACCTGCGGACTGCTACTCGCGGTCCTGGTCACCGGCGCTGGCGTGCAAGACCGCGACGGCGCCCGGCCGCTGCTCTGGGCGTTGCACGCCTGCTTCCCCGGCATCCGCCTGGTCTGGGCCGACTCCGGCTACGCCGGCCAGCTGGTCGGCTGGGCCACCGACCAGCTGCGTATTACCGTGCAGATCGTCGCGAAACTCGCCGGACAGACCACCTTCGTCGTCCTGCACCGCCGGTGGGCCGTCGAGCGCACGTTCTCCTGGATCAACCGCTGCCGCAGAACCGTCCGCGACTACGAACGGCTACCTGAGCACCACGCCGCGATGGTCCAATGGGCCATGATCATCATCATGACCCGACGACTCGCCCGCCACCACCACACCTGAAACCCTTATTTACCAGGGTCTTACAGCAGCGTTGACCTGGCATTTCTGGGTTTACCGCACCGGATTCGCGAATGGTGGAGGCGAATCCGGCCTTTCGTGTGCCCAGCGATGGTCGTTCGGCTGATGATCTTGTTAGCTGGCGCTCCCTACTGTTTCGCGGTGCTCATGTCCATGACGGACTCCTCGAACGGTGTCGGCCTGCTGTACCGACGGTGTGCGTGTCGGCGCGCGAAGGCGGACGGACGTCGACCGAGGGTTCGTTGCCCGCGGTTGACGGATCCAGGACACGGCCAGTGGTACTTCGCAGTGCGGATGGGCGGGCCAGGAGAGCGTCCGGTCCGGATACGACGAGGCGGATTCTCCAGCGCCGCCGATGCCGAACACGCCTGCTCGGAGTTCCAGGGGCTGGCGGGGCGGTCGCCGGCTGGGGCGCGCGCCAACTGTGGGTAGGGCAAACGACGCCGGGCTGGTGTATCGACGGTGTGCGTGCCGGTGTGATCAGACGCGCCGGCAGCTCGGCATCCGCTGTCCGGAGCTGGTGAAGGAGAGCCACGGTCGGTGGTACTTCGCGATTCAGATGCCCGGACCGGACGATCGTCGCGTCAGGGTTCGTCGCGGTGGCTTCACCAGCCGGGCTGAGGCGGAGCGGGCCTGCTGGGAGTTCCGTGAGATGCCGGGGAATCAGGCGGCGGGGATGTGGACGGTCCGCCGCTGGCTGGAGTTCTGGCTGTCGATCCAGACTGATCGTGTACGGCCCTCGACCATGTCGATGTACGGGGACGCGGTACGTGACCATCTGATCCCGGCGCTCGGTCATCACCGGATGCGGAGCCTCCGTCCCCGAGACGCTCAGCGGGCGATGGACAAGATTTCTCGCTCGTTCGTCCGCGGCGGCCGGTTGATTTCCTCGGGAAGCCTGAACGGGATTCGAGCTGTGCTGCGTACCGCGCTCGCCGAGGCGCGTCGTCAGGGTGTGATCCATTCCAATCCGGCACGGGCGTTGCGCCTTCCTCCCGGGGCTCAGCCGCGTGCTGTTGTCTGGGACGAGGAACGTGAGAAGGCGTGGCAGAACACCGGGGTGCGTCCTCGGGTGGCGGTGTGGGACCTCCACCATGTCGGGAGATTCCTGGCCTCGGTGCAGAACGACGCGTTCTTCGCGTTGTGGTGGCTGGTCGCGTTGCGCGGCCCGCGCCGAGGCGAGATAGCCGGACTGCGGTGGGAGGACGTCGACCTGGCCGGCGGCGAGATCACGATTCGCGAGCAGGTCGTCCTCGTCCGCGGCGTGGAGATCGTGGGGCCGCCGAAGTCGGCCGGCGGAGTCCGGACGCTGATGCTCGACAGGTTCAGCGTGGAGTTGTTCTCGGCGCTGTGGCGCGAGCAGAAGCGCCGGTTCGGTTGGGTCGATCCGAACGGCCGGGTATTCGTCCATGCGGACGGGCGTTCGCTGCGCCCGGACTGGGTGACGCGCCGGTTCACGAAGCTGGTGAAGGACTCGGGCCTACCGCCGGTGCGATTCCACGACCTGCGGCACGGTGCGGCCGGGGTCGGCTCGGCCGCTGGCATGGACCTGAAGCAACTCCAGGAGGACCTCGGCCACTCCAACCCCTGGACGACGATCAGAACGTACGCGTGCGTGTTCAAGCAGGTCGCCACGGCGGCGGTACAGAAGGCCGCGGATCTGCTCCTGAGCCATGTGAACTTGAAGGTGACACTCGCGGGCGCCTATCAGGCATGAGCGCTGCGGTGATGCGACGGACCACTGGGCCGGTGACCCGGCTCGGATCACCGGCCTGGCCGCCGCTCAGAGTCGAGTCGCCAGCTGGCGGAGCCGGCGCCGCTCAGCGGTACGCCTGCGCGCGGTATCACTGCGGCCTGTCGCTCCGCCCGGAGCCAGGCGGTGGCTATCGGCGAGCAGCGAGCCGGTGCCCCGTCTCGCAGGGCGGAGAACAACGCGTTTCGTGACGGCGCATACCCGAGGCCGCCGGCCAGCGCTCAGGATCAGCCGCGCCGTCTCCTCGGCTGCACGGCGTTGGGTGGCGGGCAGGACATTGGTGTAGACGTCGGCAGTGAGCGCGACGTTGGAGTGCCCGAGCAGGTCCTGGATCGTCTTGAGGTCGGCGCCCGCGGAGTGCGCGAGGCTGGCCGCGCCGTGCCGCAGGTCCTGAAGGCGGACCGGCGGCAGGTCGGCGCGGTCGATGAGCAGTTGGAGGCGCTGGGTGAAGTAGCCCGGGTGGAACGGGGCACCGTCGGGACGGGTGAACACGTACCCGCTCGGCAGGTAGGGCTTGTCGGCGGCGTCGCGTCGCTCGTGGTGGCGTTGCTGGCGGCGCCGGTGCAGTCGCAGCACCTGGACGGTGTGCTGGTCGAGGGCGACGATGCGGCGGCTGGTCGCGGACTTGGGTGGTCCTTCGTGGATGGTGTATCCGGCGGTGGTGCGTTGCCGGGTGACGGTGAGTTGGGCGTTGTCGAGGTCGACGTCGGTCCACTGCAGGCCGGCGGCCTCGCCGCGGCGTAGGCCGCGGAGGGCGAGGAGCCACCACAGGGCGTAGAGCCCGTCATGGCGGACCGAGTGCAGGAACGCGGCGAGTTGTTCAGGCGTCCAGACCGCGACGACCGGGTGTTCGCCGGTGGCCCGCCAGGCGGCGACACGGGGCTCGGTCCAGACCTCGGCGTGGGGCCGTTCGCGGGCCGGTAGCTCGACCCGGGTGGCGGGGTTGCCGGTGATGACGCCTTCCCGGAGGGCGGCGTTGAGCGCCGCCCGCAGTGTGGTGTGCACGTGCTGCAGGGTGCAGATGGTGGTGGGCTGCCCGTACCGGTTGGTGGCTTTGCCGATCGTGGCGAACGCGGCGGTCAGCTGCCGCGAGCTCAGCTCGGCGAGGGTCAGGTGGCCGATGGCCGGGATCAGGAACTGGTCGATGTCGTGGGTGTAGTGCGCTCTCGTGGTGGGCCGGATCCGGGTGCGGGTGGTCAGCCAGTAGCGGAGCCATCGGGTGACGGTCCAGTTTTGCCCGGTGCGTTCCTCGCTGGATAGGGCGAGCAGGTCGTCGCGGGCTCTGCGGGCGGCGTCCTCGGACAGGTAGCCGCCGCGGCGTACGCGGTGCGATCGACCGAGTAGGTCCCGGGTCGAGCAGGCGAAGTACCAGCTGCCGTGGCCTGGTTCGGACAGGCGCGGGCAGCGTTCGGCGCAGCGCCGTCCCGTTGTGGCATCGGTGCATCCGCACCGTTTGAAGATTCCGTCGTTCATGTCATCCCCCCGTGTGTGTAGTCCTCCTCGGAGCCGGTGGCCGGGCGGGCCGCGACCGCGAGTCGGCGACGTTCTGGCCATCTCGCAGCCTCGGCTGGTCGAGAGCGCGGTCGTGCTGGCGGCAGGGCTCAGCAAGTGCCCCCTGGTCCGTGCGGTCGAATCCCGCCCGGCGTGCGCCACTGGGTGCTGCCGGCGGCGTTGATCCAAGAGCCGTGAGAGGCGGGTGGCCCGCAACCCGTATCGCGATCCGTGCCCGCTGATACGCCGCCCGGCCTGGTTCGCCTCGGCGTTCACGGCATTCCCCACCAGCGGCGGCCGAGGAAGTCCTTTTGCGATGCACTATTTGCGCGTTATAGCCCGAGCGTACGCCGGTTCCCCATGCCTGTACATGGCACACCATGGTTCCCCCTCAACAATCATGGCTCTCTGTTGAGTGCGATGGTCAGGCCGTGATCGACCACGAAGGCCCGACCCCGCTCTACGTGCAGGTCGCGGACGCCATCGCGGCGAGAATCGACGCGGGAGAGCTGCCACCGAACCGGCCGATCCCGTCGGAGAACCAGCTGGTCCAGGAGTACGGCGTAGCCCGGGGCACCGCCCGCAAAGCCATCCAGCTGCTGCGCGAACGCGGCCTCGTGATCACCGTCGTCGGCCGCGGCACCTACGTCGCCGCCACAAACGACGGCCCGACCGCGACACGCTAACCGCAGTCGACGGGCACGCCCCGCCGGGAGGTGGCCGCGACCTTATCTCCGGCCGCCCCGAACCCCGCCCCGGTTACCCACACCCGCTCACCAGGGCGCATTGAACGCCCCGTCACTGATCCGGTCTGCCGTCGCACTGGCGAGCTCGAGCGCCGGGTATCGGTGACGTGACTCCCGTGACGCTGGACCCCGAATCGTTGAACCCGCCAGGCGCACACGGCGTACCCGGAATTGAGATAGTTCGAAGTGTTCGGGTCGCCGGGACGGGGATGACCGATGTTCGATGACCGTATGCAGGCCCTGATCGGGCTGCGCGACGAGGGTGAGGCACTGCGGCGGCCACCCCCGGTCCGCGGCGAAGGCGCCGGGTGAGCCGGGATCGGACGAGACCGGCTCGGTCATGGTGACGCTGGACGAGCACGGACACGTCGCGAACGTGACCGTAGCCGCCCACTGGCGATCGCGGCTAGCAGATGAACACCTGGGCGGAGCCGTCGTGGAAGCGGTCCGGGACGCGGCGATGCGACGCCTGAACGCCTGGGGCGAGGCGTACGCCGAGCCTGTCACCCCGGAGCCGGTGCCGTCGGCGGCCGACCTCCAGCAGCGGTTGGACTCCATCGACTCGGCTGCGATGCCCGAAGCGGAACGGGAGGCGGCGCTAATGGCGCTGCTCGAGGTGGTCGAGTCGATCGAGCAGGGCCTCGACGAGGTGACCAGCCGGTTAGGCCAGACGTTGAGCGCGATTCACACCGGTCGCAGCCCGCACCGCGAGGTGATCGTGGAACTGACCGGCGGCGGTGACGTCACGTCGGTGCGATTCGACCGCAGGTGGCTGCGTGACGCTCACGATGCGAACCTCACCCGGCAGCTCACCACGGCGTTGCGGGCGGCGTACGAGCAGGTCGCCGCGAACGGCGTGTCGCGTCTGATCTCCGACAGCCCGCTCGGTCACGCGCAGACGGTGATGCGGGACCCGTTCGGGTTCGCCCGCCGGTTCGGGCTGGCCGGCTGATGACGCTCAAGGCCGCGCTCGACGCGCTGCACCGTGACGCCGCCTCGTGGGAGCAGGTGGCGGCGGTGACCCGGCAGGCCGCGCACGAGGCGAGCCAGCTGACACTGAGCGCGCACGAGCTGTCGTGGGCGTCGTTGCCGAGCGGTCTGCTCGACACCTACGCCGAGCTGCAGATGAAAGTCGTGACATTGCTGGAGGAAGCGAGCGGGGTGTACAGCGGGCTGAACGCCAAGCTCGACAAGGTCGCCTACGAGTACGAGACGAACGACGAACGCGCCGCCCGACAACTGGAGGGAGTGTGGGATGTCCGTGAGTAGCACCGAGGCCGTCCTGCTCGAACGCATCCATTCGACCATCGACCGCATCGACACCAAGACCGTCGAACTGCAGAACTCGATCAACGACAAGCTGGCGTACGTGCCGCCGCCCGCACAGGGCAAGGTCCGTCAGGGCTGGGACGACTTCTGCGCGTTCATGCGCCGCATCTGGGACAAGCCCCCGTGCCGGCCGAGCTGTGCACTCTATCGCGGCCTGCTGGAGGCGGCGAGCTCCTCGGCCAGCGTCTCGAGTAACTCGAGATTCGGTCCTGCTTTGGCCACGGTCTGCAGGCTCCGGATCCTGGCCTCCTCCAATTGCCGAAGTCGTTGGTCCAGCTTTTTCTGCGCGTGGGGCTGAGTTACCGCGTTGAACGCGGCGGTTCCAACCGTGAAGGCCACGCCGATGGCCGCGGTGGCTTCTGCTGCCGGGATCGGGAATGGGACACCGGGGATGCGAAGGTTTTGCCTCTCGCGACCTGGCGTGCCGTCGTGTAGGTAGAAGCGGTCGCGGCTGCGGCAGCCTTCTGCGTCTGTCCGAGCGCATGCTGCATTACCGGCCGGAACAGGGCCCGGATGCTTGCGTCCAGTCGGTCGAGCCGGCCACACATGGTTTCGATCTCAGTGCGAAGGTGGTCCTGAGCCTTCGTGGTGCTGACGCTCCAGGTCCTGGCGACGTCAGCCCTCCCGGAGTGGTAGTAGAACGCGACCTGGGCGAGCTCGAACTGCACGGTATCGAGATGAACCTTGCCGACCAGATCGAGGTACAGCATCACCTTCTGCACGGTGTCGATGTGCAGGTTCTTTCGTGCCTCAACTGGGGACCGATAATTGGCGTTGGCCAAGGTGGTGACCGCATCTTGGAGGTGGCGTAGGCATCTGTGTCTGATGTTGCCTAGGCTGTTGCGGATGACTGCGAACTCGCTCGGGTCGACACCCTCGATGCCATGTTCGCGAAGCCGCAACACCAGGCCGTCGACCTGTTCGGCGACATTCGCGGCAGCCCCGATCTGATCGTTCTGCAAGTGCTGGTAGAGCGCGTCCATATGTAGTCGGATGGCGCGGATGTCGCGGGCCATCTGGGCTGTCTGCGCCTGGGCCGCAATCGCACTCAGGATGGCAGCACCGCCGACGAGGGCAGCGACACCGGTCCCGGGTCGGATCCGCATGACGCGTGAGAACTTTCCTTCGTCGTTGCGGAGAGTGGCTTGGATCCAGCCGTCGCTCTCGACGATCTTCCGGGCGGTCGGCAACATCGACCGGGAGACCTCGTCAAGCTCAACGAGTGAGCCGGCCCAGCGCTGGGACTCGACGAATGCGCGGGTCGCCGGATCCAGCGTCCGAAGCACGGACGCCCACTCACCGGCAGCGAGATTGGCGACTCGGCGTCCCCACCGCAGCTCGTCCATCTCGGCGTCGGGACCGATCACTACCGCTCGACCGCCAGGTATGTGGATGATGATCTCTTCAGGCTCGTCCGGCACCGACACGGCGTATCCCCCTTCAGCGGGCTCGATGTCGGGCCGATGGTACGAAACCTCACTACTGGCTTCGGGACACGCAGTGCGGCCCGCGCGGTTTGCCGTTGCGGTCAGACGTAGACGCGGGCGGTCCAGGACTGAACGGCGGCGATACGCCGTCTGGCACCGTCGTGGCCAGATTTCACTAGGATGAGCGGTCGTGACCGCATCTTCCGGCGACGCTCTCCTGGAACCCAAACTGGTGGGCGATATATCCGGCAGGTTCTATGTACCTGCCTACCAGCGCGGCTACCGGTGGGGTGAGATGGAGGTCGGCAGGCTTCTCTCGGACATCTGGGAGAGTCTCGACCAGCCGTATTACCTGCAGCCTGTGGTGGTGAAGCGGCACGGCGACGAGTGGGAATTGGTTGACGGCCAGCAACGGCTGACCACGCTGTACCTGATCTTCCAGTTCATGAAGAGCGAGGGCCTGCAGAACTCCGGCGCCGATTACACACTGCGGTACGAGACCCGACCCGGAAGCGCCGCCTACCTCGAACAACCTGATCCGGCGCTGAGCCAGAGCAACATCGACTTCTTCCACATCCACCACGCCTATGAGTGCATTCGTGCATGGTTCGCGGCACATGGGAACCGACGCCAGTACGCCGCCAACAAGTTCCACGCCGCGCTCTACGAGCAGGTACGGGTGATCTGGTACGAGGCGGCCGAGGATCTGGATGCGGCTACGCTGTTCACCCGGCTCAATGTCGGCCGCATCCCGCTGACCGATGCTGAGCTTGTCAAGGCGCTGCTGTTGTCCCGCCGGCGCGGCGACTCGGGTACCACCGATCGTGCGCTGGAGACCGCGGCTCAGTGGGACGTCATCGAGCGTGACCTGCGTGACCCGGAACTGTGGGCTTTCATCACCGGCAAGGCGCCCGAGGACCCGACGCACATCAGCCTGCTGCTCGACACCATCGCGGGCGGCCCGACCGGCCGGGATCGGCCGTTGTTCCACACCTTCGAGACTCTCCGGGAACGGATCGCGGCCGAGCCGCAAGAGTTCTGGAACGAGGTGGTCGACCTGCACTCATTGGTCCTGGGTTGGTACGAGGACCGCAACCTGTTCCACAAGATTGGCTTCCTGGTGGCCGAGGGCGGATCGTTGCGCAGCCTGATCGGGCTCGCCAAGGGGAAGTCCAAGTCGGCGTTCGACGCCGAACTCGACAGCCTCATCCGGGACCGGCTGAAATTGTCCGAGGCGGAGTTGCGTGAACTCACCTACGAACAGAAGACCCGGACGAACCGCGCTCTGCTGCTGATGAACGTCGAGACCGTTCGGCGCCGCACCCACTCCTCCGAGCGGTACTCCTTCCGGGAACACGCCGCCGGCCGGTGGTCCCTGGAACACATTCACGCGCAGAACGCCGAGCGACTCAACAGCGTGGAGCAGTGGGCGCAGTGGCTTCGACTGCACCGCAAAGCGTTGGAGACTCTCGACGGCGTCGACCAAGCCAAGCGACAAGGCGTGCTGGACCGGCTGGATCAAGCGTTGACCGGCGAGGTCATCACGGAGTCCGAGTTCCGGACGTGCGAACGGCAGGTCACCGAGTTACTCAATGCCGGCAACGAGACGGGTGACGGCGCGGTGGACTCGATCGCCAACCTGGCACTGCTCGACGGCGGTGACAACAGCGCGCTCAGCAATTCGGTATTCGCTGTAAAACGCGCCGCTATCCTGGCGCGCGACCGGGACGGCTCCTACATCCCGGTGTGCACCAGGAATGCGTTCTTGAAGTACTACTCGCCGGCCGACGAGCATCAGATGCACTTCTGGAGCGCCAACGATCGGGAGCATTATATGCAGGAGATCATCCGGGTCCTCGGCGGTTATCTGTCCATCGATCAGGAGACCGCGGCGTGAAGGGTTATCTGACGTCGTACGCCGGCTTGTTCGGCACACGGCCGGCCGGTGAGCCGAGCATCAGCAGCATCCAGATCCCCCTCATCCAGCGCGATTACGCCCAAGGGCGGCCGGAGGCGCTGGTGGAGGAGGTCCGGCTCGGCTTCCTCGAGGTTCTCCTCGACGCGATCGCCGGCGGCGAGCCGGTCGGGCTCGACTTCGTGTACGGCAAGATCGACGGAACGACCCTGCTCCCGCTCGACGGCCAGCAGCGACTGACCACGTTATTCCTGCTTCACTGGTACGTCGCTTCGGCGGCCGACCGGCTAGAGCCGGGAGCAGCATGGACCCGGCTGTCCTATGAGACACGTGCGAGCGCACGCCTGTTCGGTGAGCGGCTGGTGGCCCGCCCTCTACCGCAGAACCAGGACGTTCCCTCGGCGTGGATCATCGACCAGCCCTGGTACCTGCACGTCTGGCGCAACGACCCGACCATCCAGGCGATGCTCGTGATGATCGATGCCATCCATCAGCAGATCCACCGCCGGCACCCGAATCTGGACGCGGTGGCCGCCTGGCAGCGGCTCACCGACGCCGAGAAACCGGCGGTCTCGTTCTATCTGCTGCCGCTGGACGACATGGAATCCGACGAGCAGCTCTACATCAAGATGAACTCGCGGGGGAAGCCGCTCACCACGTTCGAGAACTTCAAGGCACGCTTCGAGCAGGACATCACCTACTCCGGCCGGGCCGACGAGTTCGCCCACAAGATTGACGGCCCTTGGTCGGACCTGCTGTGGCCGTTCCACGGGGGCGACAACCTGGTCGACGACGAGTTCGTCAGCTACCTCACCTTCATCACCGAGATCTGCGAACTGCGAGACGACCGGGTCGAGTCCGGGCCGCTCGGTCCGCGGGCGCGTGCCGTCTTCGGCGCGCAGAATCCGCGAGCCGGTGATCACCTCGACTTCCTGTTCGGTGCCTTCGACAAGTGGCGCGACGCCGAGCACATTGCCACGACGATGCGCGACGCTCTGTCGACGTCACTGCCCGGCCAGGACGGCTACGACTGGCAGAAGGTCATCTGGTTCGGGATCGCCGACACCGATGTGTTCGACCAGTGCCTGCACGACACCCGTTTCAACCTGCAGCAGAGCCTGCTGCTGTACGCGTTCCTGCTGCACCTCATCGAGGACACGGTGGACTTCCCGCGACGGCTGCGCACGCTGCGGAATCTCGTCTCCGCCTCCGAGGTGCGCAACGACTACATGCCTGCATTGATCCAGGACGTGGCGCGGGTGATCGTGCACGACGACCTCGACGCGGTGACCAGGTTCAACAGCAACCAGCTGGCGGACGAACGTCGCAAGAAGCAATTCCTGGCGGCCCGTCCCGAGCTCGCGAGCGTGTTGTTCCGGCTGGAGGATCATCCGATCCTGCGTGGCGCCACCAGTGCTTTCGAGTTGCACGGGGATTCTCTCCGGCGACGTGCGGAAGCATTCGAAAACGCCTTCACCGAACCGCAGCACTGGCTCGGATTGACCGGAGCGCTGCTGACCTTCGGCGACTATCAGCGGCAGCGGCCGGGTTCCTGGGGCTGGCAGTTCGGCACCAGCGATCCCGAGGACGACACGGTCTGGCGTTATCTGCTGACCGGCACCACATACAAGAATCTGTCAACCACCCGGGCGGTGCTCAGCGAGTTGTTGGACGGCCTAGCCAGCGCGGGTGGCGACGTCGTCGCATACTGCGAGCGGGTGACCGTCGCCTGGTTGGCCGAGCGGGAATGCCGGCAGTACTTTGACTGGCGTTACTACCTGGTCAAATACCCGGAGATGCGGTCCGGTTCTACAGGCATTTATTACGGCGTCGACGGCGAACTTGGGTACTCGATGTGCATGCTTCGCACTGTCCGGCTCAGCGGTTACTACCGTGATCCGATCCTGTTGGGCGTGTGGTTGCTGAGCGAGGCCAACGATCGGGTCACCGACCCGTGGTTCTTCGGATATGAGTGGCATCCGCGGTGGCTGGAACTAACGCACAGCAATGCCGGCATGCGCTGCGTCAGCGATGGCTTCGAGCTGTATAGACCTGAGGACGAGGCGCTGCACCCAAGTTTCTTGGCTGTCTGCCAGCAGCACAACGTCGTGACGACGGCCGACGGCGAGTTGCTGCTCAGGATCGAGCAGCAGGATCATGGCGACGGTCCAGTCGACCTGACCGACCGGGTAGTAGCCGGTGCGGGCTTCCTACGTGACCTGCTGGAAGCTGGCCTATAACGCCTCGGCGCACGTATTCAAGGCAGGCCCGCTGACCCCAGCTACCGATCAGATGAGCTTCGATCGCGGTGGCTGTCAGCGGCAGCCTCCGGAGAGAGGGCGGGGTTGTCGCCCTGGATGGTGCCGACGGGGTTCATGCCGGGCCGCCGTCGGTGACCCGGTATGGCCCAAACGCTCTCGGAAGTAGCGCCTCTTCGAGTTCTCCGAGCTGCCCGAACGGTGCATGGCGGGCGAGCCTGTCGGACCTGACCTTTATCCTCTGTTGGTGGACTCCGTCGTGAAGGACTTCTTCGTCTCCTACACCTCCGTCGACAAGGCGTGGGCCACATGGATTGCGTACATCCTCGAAGCCGACGGTTACACGGTGACGATTCAGGAGTGGGACTTCCGGCCCGGCAGCAACTTCGCCGTGGAGATGGACAAGGCGCTCAAGCAGTGCCCCCGGATGATCGCGGTGCTCTCACCGGCGTATCTCCAGGCGCAGTTCCCGACCCCGGAGTGGACGGCCGTGTTCGCCAGCGATCCGGAAGGCGCGAAGAACGCCCTGGTGCCGGTCATGGTGGAGGAATGCCGGCCGACCGGCCTGCTCAGCCAGGTCGTCCATATCCGTATCCAGGGGAAGGACGAGGACACCGCGCGCAAGATGGTCCTCGAAGGCGTCCGCCGTGAGCGCAACAAGCCCACCACACCACCGCCGTTCCCCGGGCCCTCAGCAACCTCAGCGCCCCCGCCCACGGCCAGCGTCCCGTTCCCGGCGGCCGCTCCGGCGGCCGGGCGGGTGGCCGCTGGCAGACTGCGATGGCAGACCCCCGGACCGCCGATCACGGTGTCCTGGCACCGCGACCTTGATCCGATGCACGCAGGGCAAGGCCGGCAAGGCGCAGCGGTGGTCGAGGTGCACCTCGTCTTCTCCGGCGAAGACGCCCGGGTCCAGGTCAGCGAATTGAGCGACCTCAAGGATCAACTGCCCGACCACGGGCGCAGGACCGGAATCTTCACCCGGCTGGAAGCGTTGGAGGCCCATTCCGATGCCACTCTTGCTCGAGCGACCGGCGGCAGCTGGGACAACGCCAAGGGCCTGGCGGTAACGCTTTCCGGTCAACGGTCGACATGGGCGCCACTGCCTCGCGGATCCCTCGGCTCCGTGATCGACGTCGAGCACCTCAGTGGTCAGGTTGATGAGGCTCCGTGGAAATCCCCAGGTCTGCTCGGTGAAAGTCCCCACCTGGTTGGGTTGAGTTTATCGGTTGGTT